>NZ_JAKFZQ010000020.1:0-80885 GCF_021654245.1 Pseudoalteromonas sp. MMG022
TATTTCTGTGTCACTAGGACTGGCTATTTTAGCTCTCACCATATGAGCTTTATACATCTAAGTATTACTCGAGAATACTTAGAAAACATCACTTAAATTAAGTGGCGTCCCCTAGGGGATTCGAACCCCTGTTACCGCCGTGAAAGGGCGGTGTCCTAGGCCTCTAGACGAAGGGGACACAAATATGTGCTCTAGGACATTGCACTGTAAAATGGTGGAGCTATGCGGGATCGAACCGCAGACCTCTTCGCTGCCAGCGAAGCGCTCTCCCAGCTGAGCTATAGCCCCATTTCTAACGGACTTTGCAAAGTTAATTGCTCGTCTGTATCGCTGAGTGCGGGGCGCATTCTATGCAGGGCCACAAACAAAGTCAACAGTTTTTCACGAACTTTTTATCAAACGTTTTAAAAAACACCAATTCGATGACAATATAACCATCAAGCCATTAAAAAACAATAAAAAGCCTTGTTTTCGCTCAAAAAAACGGCTGTAGGAAAGAGCTATAAATGTAACTTCGCTCGAGGCCTGCTCACCTGCTGATTAATTTTATTCCACTTAGTCGTATCTTGTCGCGAAATATTTTAAAAACCTGATAGTGGCTCTTGCACTTTTTAATCGCTACCGCCCTGCTCTTTATAAAGCATTAGGTTTAGTGTGCCATAAATGAATGTGCCCCTAACCGAACAATTTCAATCTACAATTCAGAGTGTTTCTTCTACTCACGTTAATAACGTAAGCCCACTTCATTGATGAATAGGGTAATACGCTTATGTAGAACCACTTATTTTTCGCGACGAATTTGCTTATGTAATAATGAAGAGCAATTACGAACTGGCGATAAAAACCGCACATAAACTAAAATTGTAACTTCAAGTATTGACACTATTTCAAGTCTCCCTATAATAGCGCCCCACAACGACGCAGCAATTGTCGTTGTAACTTAGATATGGGTCGTTAGCTCAGTTGGGAGAGCATCGCCCTTACAAGGCGAGGGTCACTGGTTCAAGTCCAGTACGACCCACCACTTTCAAAGGTGGTGTGTATTATCTAAGGTTCTATATCGGGTCGTTAGCTCAGTTGGGAGAGCATCGCCCTTACAAGGCGAGGGTCACTGGTTCAAGTCCAGTACGACCCACCATTTTAAAATGGTGAATTTGGGAGAGCATCACCGCCCTTTTAACGAAAGGCGAGGATATCTGGTTAAATCCAGTAAAACCCAGGATTTTAGAATGGTGAATTTGGGAGAGCATCACCGCCCTTTTAACGAAAGGCGAGGATATCTGGTTAAATCCAGTAAAACCCACCATTATAGAACAAACCGATTAGGGTGATTAGCTCAGTTGGGAGAGCATCGCCCTTACAAGGCGAGGGTCACTGGTTCAAGTCCAGTATCACCCACCATCTTCTAAAGGTGGTAAATTTGGGAGAGCATCGCCGCCCTTCATAACGAAAGGCGAAGATAACTGGTTAAATCCAGATCGCCCACCACTTTCTACAGAAAGTATAAAATCTAAATGGGTCGTTAGCTCAGTTGGGAGAGCATCGCCCTTACAAGGCGAGGGTCACTGGTTCAAGTCCAGTACGACCCACCATTTAGATACTCTTTGCGGGTCGTTAGCTCAGTTGGGAGAGCATCGCCCTTACAAGGCGAGGGTCACTGGTTCAAGTCCAGTACGACCCACCATTCATTTGGTGTACGCAAAGAACTGATTATTTGGGGTCGTTAGCTCAGTTGGGAGAGCATCGCCCTTACAAGGCGAGGGTCACTGGTTCAAGTCCAGTACGACCCACCATTTAATCAAAAAGCACCTTCTTATAACTCCTTATTGAATATCAACATAAAGCATTGAATATCAACATAAAGCATTGAATATCACCATAAAGCGCATCGCCGCCCCTTTTGACAAAAGGCGAAAGTCACAGGTTCACCTCCAGTACGACCCACCATTTAATCAAAAAGTACCTTCGTATAACTCCTTATTGAATATCACCATAAAGCGCATCGCCGCCCCTTTTAACAAAAGGCGAAAGTCACAGGTTCACCTCCAGTACGACCCACCATTTAATCAAAAAGCACCTTCGTATAACTCCTTATTGAATATCACCATAAAGCGCATCGCCGCCCTTTTAACAAAAAGGCGAAAGCCACAGATTCTGCTCAAGTACGACCCACCATTTAATCAACACTCGCTTTCAAAAGTCATCTCTTAATATTTTATGACTGGCCTTATAGTTTTCGAACCCAATAGTATGCGCTTATCTTCCATTGCAGAATTCTAAATAAAGCTTACAACACACAAAAACTAATACATTAGGATGGTTTGGTTTTATCAAATCCCTCTAAATATTTTAAATCCATAGATAAGCGTCTAGACTTGGAACAGGTCTTTCATCAGAAGTTGCTTTGGTAAGTGAGTATACAGCCCTTTGTTAATTCCAAAATTTTGATTGTTGAAGAGCAGCCACTCGCATTGAGTTATATGAAGCGCTCTTTAGAACAATTAAGCTTTAGAGATATGCAGTTTGCAGAGAATAGCTCCGTTGCCAAAGACCTATGCAAAACGCATAACTTTGAACTTATCATTTGCTCATTTGATCTCACCCATGGGCAAGATGGCTACCAACTTTATGAAGAACTTAAGCATAAGAAGCTTATAAAAAAAACCACTGCGTTTATCTTTGTGTCTGCTGAAACCAGTCCTGCTGTAGTGCACAGTATTTTAGAACTAAACCCTGACGAATTTTTAGTAAAACCTTTCTCAATCAAAGAACTGAAAACCAGAATTGACAGAGTGCTTAGACGTAAGCATGCACTCAAAAACATCTATGCTTTGATCGATGACGGTAATGATTCCAAAGCACTCAAGCTCATTGATAATGACCTTGATAAGCAAGATCACGCTTACAGCCCGATTCTGTTAAAGCTCAAAGGTGAAATATTATTACGTCTTCGGCGCATTGACGATGCAAAGCACTTTTATAAATCAGCTCTGGAATTACAAAAGTTTACCTGGGCAAAAGTTGGGCTAATTGAAGCGCTTATCATAAATAATGAAGATGCGATTGCACAGCGTATGCTGGCAAGCATGTTGGAGCAACCTGAGACACGCTTGGTCGCGCTCGACCTACTAGGTAGACTGGAGATTAAGCTCAACCTGCTTGAACAAGCACAGCAACGGCTTAAAGAGGCCTCAATTATTGCGCCGCGTAACATTGACAGGCAAAAGTCACTAGGACGTGTGGCGTCGCTTAATCACGACTATGAATGTAATTATAACGCCATGAAGGACATAGCCCATTTTGCTAAAAACTCTATTCATGACGGGCCCGAAGTATATTTAAACGCAGCAAGAGCGGGTATCGACTTTGCGTTAACCACCGATCAAGCCGAGTTGATCAACCGCATCACTAGGCAAACCCAGCAATATCTTGGCGATTTAAAAAAGCAATTTCCAGATGCCACTAACCAAGAGCAGATAGATGTGCTCCATGCCCGTATTCATTACCTCAAAGACGAGAGCAAAAAGGCACGCCAGCTCATTGAACAACTAGATGATGAACCCTCTATTCGTTCAGTCGATGCGGCGCTTGATAAGGCCAAAGCTTTACATGAGCTTGGTTTTCACTCCAAGGCACAAGATTTGTTTACACAGATCATCGCACACTGTAAGCGTCACAAGCAGGTCAGCGACCCCATTACAATGCGCTACATACAACAACAGCAAGATGAACGTCGCGATATTACTATGGGTCCTAAAGAGCTAAATAACCATGCCGTTACCCAGTTTAAAAAAGGTCAACTGGAAGTGGCTATGGAGGCTTTTGCGCAGGCATTTAGGATCATGCCCAAAAACCCCAGTATTGCCTTAAACCTACTACAGTGTATGTTGGATCACACAGGCAAAAGCGGACAAACTTTTAATTCAGCTTTAGCAAAAAAATGCTACAACACCTTAAGCACAATGTCGCTTGATGCTGAGCAACATACTCGCTTTGCAAAAATACTCTCACACATGCAAGAGCTTGGTCTGTCACTCGATTAAAGCTTTTTCATAGACAATGCATTTACACAATAGCGCAGCCCACTTGGCGGTGGCCCGTCAGGAAAAACATGCCCCAGATGTGCATCGCAAACATTACATACTATTTCAATACGCTGCATACCATGCGAACTATCGCTGATGTAAGCAATGGCATTAGTTTGGGCAGGCTGGGTGAATGAGGGCCAGCCAGAGCCACTTTCAAACTTTTCATCGCCATCAAACAATACATTGCCACAACACGTACACGCATACTTACCCGGCTCAAACACACTACAACTGCCACCACTAAATGGCCGTTCAGTTCCTTTGTTACGCGTAATTTGGTAAACCTCATCACTGAGTTCACTTTGCCACTGCTGCGGGGTTTTCTCAATTTTGTGACTGGGTTGTGGGTTGCCATGATTGGCAAAGTTTAAAATATCGCGCCATTTAAGCATAACCGCTCCTTATTTTTTCTTATCCTGCTGCTCTGGTTCCGGCCAATCGTTAAAAAAGCAGCCTAAGTATTTGCTTTTGAGTAAGTATAGAATGACCCAAAGCAACATCACCATCTGCACCGCAATATACATAGAAAATTGATAGTGGCTTTGCGATGCTTGCATCACCAACCAGCTTAAATCTGCAATCGCAGTAAACACAAGTGGCCAGCGCATGTAGCGCCAATATTTGGCAAGTTTTTGGGAGCTGCTAGGCCGGCGCAACGAAAAGAGCACCGTCGGTACTAATGCTATCGCACCGATACCTAACGACACAAAAAAGTGTGTTTTTGATTGAAAAAACAAAGACATTAAATCTAAATCAGGACGACGAGCAAGGGCTGAGAAAATCCATAGTAAGTAGGCCCGCAACAGCACCACGAGCGTTAAATTAAATCCTATCGGCGTACGATATACTCCATACTTATCCCAGTATTCTGGGCCATACTGCTTCATTCATTCTCTCCCACCGCCGACTCGTACTTAATTTAAATACATTTATTTTTTGATGTAACCGAAATGGAGGCCGTTTTAACATTATTCAAGACCATCATGCAGCCACTTTACCACTTGTTGCTGAGTGTTGCGAAAGCTCGCTAAGTGCAAACGTCTGTGCAAATGAATAATCTATTGACGCTTTATGATGTTATTCATAGTTTTTGTAGCTATGTTTGATAATCGCACAATGCTATCAAGCCTCGGCCCTATTACTGTGGAGCACTTTTTTGAAAATAGAATTATCGACCTCGCCTACGGCGCAACAACTCGATGCAATTAACAAGGGTATTGCCACGTTTAATGCGCAACATATGAAATGTGATGGTGATTTTGACTTAGGATTCCGATTTGTTATTACCGTACAAAATGTACAAGGTGACATCATAGGTGGACTGCAAGCAAGCGTCATCTGGAGTTATTGCCTATTGGAGCTATTGTGGCTTTCAGAACACACGAGAGGGCTTGGAATTGGCTCGACGCTCATGCAACATTTGGAGGAGTTTGCCCGCAGCAAAGGCCTACATCAAATTCGCACTGAAACATTAGACTTTCAGGCCAAACCCTTTTACGAAAAACTTGGCTACCAAGAGTATGGGGTACTTGAAGACACACCGCCCGGACATACCAGCTACTTCTTGGCTAAGAAGCTATAAAAACGCGCACGAAGGCGCGTTTAACTCGTCTAAAGCCCGTCACTCATACTGCGCAAACAAAGCTATCAGTGCATCTTCATCCAGCACATCAATACCCAGCTCTTGTGCCTTGGTAAGCTTAGAGCCCGCCTTTTCACCGGCCACCAGCGCATGAGTGTTTTTAGACACACTCCCAGAGACTTTCGCGCCCAACGCTTGAAGTCGCGCCTTCGCATCGTTTCTATTTAACTGGCTCAGTGTGCCCGTCAATACATAGGTTAGCCCTGCCAATGGCTGTTGTTGCTCAGATTTTTGCTCTATGTCGGGCCAATTTAAGCCCACGGCTAATAGTGCACTGACCACCTCTTGGTTATGAGGTTCATTGAAAAACGCGTGAAGATGCTGTGCCACGATGACCCCTACATCACTCACCTCCTGCAAGGCATCTATCGATGCACTCATCACCTTATCGAGGGTTAAAAAATGATTTGCCAAGTTTTGCGCGGTGGCTTCCCCAACTTCGCGAATACCCAGCGCATAGAGAAATTTCGCTAGAGTTGTGGTTTTCGAAGCTTCTAAGGCCTCTACAAGGTTTTTCGCAGACTTTGGACCCATACGCTCAAGGGATTCAAAGTGCCCTTGCTTTAACACGAATAAATCCGCTGGCGTATGCACCAGCTCTCTATCCACCAGCTGTTCGACAATTTTGTCGCCAAGACCATCAACATCCAATGCCTTACGAGAGGCAAAGTGCTTAATGGCCTGTTTGCGCTGTGCTTGGCACACCAAGCCTCCCGTACAACGCGTCACCGCTTCTCCCTCAACGCGCTCCACATGTGAATTACACACAGGGCAATGCTCAGGAAACTCAATTTCACGGACATTGTCAGGGCGGCGATCTAAGACCACCTGTGTCACCTGAGGGATCACATCTCCTGCACGGCGCACAATCACGGTATCACCTATTTTTACGCCTAGGCGGTCAATTTCATCGCGATTATGTAATGTCGCGTTTGATACCGTCACGCCACCGACAAACACAGGCTCTAGCCTCGCAACAGGCGTGATGGCACCAGTTCTACCAACCTGAAACTCAACATCTAATAATTGCGTGATCTCTTCCTGAGCAGGAAATTTAAACGCGATAGCCCAACGTGGCGCGCGTGCTACAAAGCCGAGTTGCTGCTGATAGGCCTTGTCATTGACCTTGATCACCACACCATCAATTTCATATGCCAGCTCACCACGACGAGCCAAAATATCTTGATAATACTCAATAACTTGCTCTGTGCCCTCAACAAGGCGTGTCTCTGGGCACATCGGAAAGCCCCACTCGGTGAGCTTTTTCAACTGTGCAAAATGCTCATTGGGCAGTTGCGCGCCTTGCACAACACCAAGCGAGTACGCGTAAAACATCAAAGGACGTTTAGCGGTAATTTTTGAGTCAAGCTGTCGCAAGCTCCCCGCCGCTGCATTACGCGGGTTGGCAAAGGTTTTTTCGCCTTTTGCTAAGGCGGTTTCATTTAGTCGTGCAAACCCTGCGCTATCCATAAATACTTCACCACGCACCTCAAGCTCTTGAGGAATATCATCACCGCGCAGTCGCAGTGGAATATTGCGGATGGTTTTAACGTTCTCGGTAATGTTTTCACCAACTTGACCATCACCACGCGTGGCAGCCTGAACCAATACCCCATCACGATATAAAATCGATACCGCCAAACCATCCAGCTTAGGTTCGCAGCAAAACGCTAACTCTTGAGTACTTAACAAACGCTCTTTGATACGTCGATTGAATGCTGTGAACTCAGCCTCATCGAAGGCGTTGTCTAAAGACAGCATGGGCACTTGGTGTTGGACTTGCTCAAACTTACCCAATGCTTCACCGCCCACTTTTTGTGAAGGAGAGTCTGCGGTTAAAAGCTCTGGATGTGCCGTTTCAAGCGCAATAAGCTCTCGCATTAGGCGATCATATTCCGCATCCGGTACCGTTGGATTATCCATCACATAATATTGATAGTTATGCTCTTCTAACTGCGCCCTTAGGCTGAGGATTTGATTATTAATTGGCTCTGACATTGGCACCTCTAAAACACAAAAGCCACGAACACACTTTGAGGCTTCGTGGCTTAAAAAATAATTACTTATAAATAATCTAGGTTATGAAAACTCACGTACCCTTTCAACATATGCGCGCACAGTGTTCACACTCAGCGGCTCGCGGTTGCTATCTAATACAGTTGCGCCAAATTCATCGGCTAGCTTCTTGGCTGCACCATGTAACATATTAAAAGCAGCTAAGCCATCACCATCACAAGGCAATGTCATAAACAGGCTCACCCCAGCGGTGCTGAACTGTTCCATATTATCTATATCGAACGTGCCTGGGTTAAACATATTTACCAATCTAAACAATACAGGTCCATTGCCCGAAGGCTCCACATGGCGGTTAAAAAAGCCCTCTTCCGAGTATTTAAAGCCCAAGCTTAACACCGAAGGTAGTAGACGGGAGCCTGCCATACTTAGTCCCTCTGGCATCTCGATATGCAAAATAATAAAGTCTTGAGGCTCTTGTGCAGGCTGTGCCTGATCATCATCTGCTTCGTCTTGTTGAACGGCCTCTGCTTCGTCCTCAGCCACATGCGCCACGTTATCTTCTTGATGTTGCGGCTCGTCGTCCGTGGCGGCAAAGCTTAACTCACCTAATTCAGGTTCATCATCAAACGTCGCTTTGGTTGTGCTTGGCTCATCGGTAGGCTCTGCTTTGTTGTTTGCTTGTGTAGATTCTTCGCCGCCCTTTTTACGTACCGACCAAAGCCCATGGATCAACAGTCCACCAATTACCAATGCGCTGATCACAATTAACGCCCATCTTAACTCTGTGGCCATCACTCACCTTTTTTATTATTACGCTTGTGCCATCTGCACCGCTTGTTCAATATCTACAGCAACCATACGCGAAACACCAGGTTCTGCCATGGTTACCCCTGTCAACCGTCCAGCCATTTCCATGGCTATCTTGTTATGGCTGATATATATAAATTGCACCGTTTGCGACATTTCTTCAACCAGACGGCAAAACCGTCCTACGTTGGCATCATCAAGTGGCGCGTCAACTTCATCGAGCATACAAAATGGTGCTGGATTAAGTCTAAATATAGAAAACACCAATGATAATGCGGTCAGCGCTTTTTCTCCACCACTTAACAGATGAATTGTCGAGTTTTTCTTTCCAGGCGGCCTTGCCATGATAGAAACGCCGCTTTCAAGTAGATCGTCACTGGTCAATTCCAGATATGCACTACCGCCGCCAAACACTTTTGGAAACAGCTCAGCTAAGTCTTCATTTACTTGATCAAAGGTTGATTTAAAACGCGTTTTTGTTTCTCTGTCAATTTTCTTTATCGCCCCTTCCAAAGTATCTAACGCCGCAGTTAAGTCATCTAATTGGGTATCTAAGTACTCTTTTCTGTTTTTTGCCTGTTCAAACTCATCAATCGCAGCAAGGTTTACCGCCCCCAGCTCAGACAAATTTTGACTGACCTTGTTCAGCTTTGCTTGATGTGTTCCCTGCTGAGCGTCATCAGATAACTGCTCTAACACGCTTTTTAAGTTTTGCTGTAACTCTTGCAAAGGCTCCAACGCGGCCTGTGCTTTGATCATTAAACCTTGTTCATCTAACTTAAGCTGTTGTAACTTCTCATTTAGCCCTTGTACTTCAGACTGCGCACTTTTCAAGCTAGCTTGTTTTTCATGTAGCTCGTGCTTTGCCTGTGCAAGCTGTTGTTGCAATTGCCCAAGTACTTGTTGCTGCGCTTGTTGAGTTGCCAACAATTGCGCTATCTTTTCATCCGCTTCAGCCAATGGTTCTTGCAACATCATTTGCTCTTCTAACAACTCCTGCAAGCGTTCTTGGCCTTGCTCTAAACTGTGTTGAAGATGTTCTGCCTTTGATTGGCTTAGCTGCCAGTCGCTATTGGTCTGTTGCTGAACCAACTTTGCATCGTGTAGATGCTGTTGCGCCTTTTGTTTGGCGGTTGCTGCTTGCTGCTGAGCATGTTTGGCGTCAGCAAATTGCTGTGAAAAGCGCGAACTCTCCTGTTCAAGCTGCGCCAAGTGTTCATCACATTGTATTAACGCTTGCTGACATTGTTGTTCTTTTTGTTCTTGGAGGTGTTGTCTCTCTATCGTTTGTTGCTGTTGCTCGCGTAACACTTGGCATTGCTCCTGCCATTGCACAACCTGCTCCTTGAGCATATCAATTCGAGTTTGTGCGCTGGCCATGTCCTGAGCCAGTTGATGGATCTGATCTTTGTTTTGCAGCTGGCGATGCTCACTTTGTCTGAGCGCCTCAGTTATCTCTGCCAGTTCACTTTGTACTTGCTGCTGTTGCTGTTCAAGTTCCGGTCGCTGTTGTTCCAGCTCCCTCAACTTGGCACGTTGTAGTAATACGCCGCTGCCCTGCTGAGAGTCTGGTATGCCCGCTCGCCAATTCTTGCCGTATAATGTGCCTTGCCTATCTACAGCCATCAACCAGTCTCCATCACTCTGATATGACTGGTTAGTTTCAAGCAGTTGAATATGATTCAGTAAATCGGGGTAGCAGCCCGACTCCACCATAGTTGCAACGCTGCCGTCTCGCGGCTGTGCTTCACTAGGCCAAACCGCGTTATTACTTTCACCTATAGCTTGTTTTAGCTCTGTCAGCCCCAGCAAAGCGCGCTCTACCACACTTTCATAACCTGGTTTCACGCGTAAAGTGTTTAAGTAGCTTTCTTCATCACTGGTGCTGTGTTCAGACAACACTTGGGTGAGCGCGTTTATGTTAGCAATACAGTTTGCGTAGTCGGATTGGCAACTTTGAAAACGCAGCTGTTGCTGTTGCTGTTGCGCTTGCAATTGAGCTGCACGCTCTAAAAACTCTTTTGCTTGAGACTGCAGGCGAGCCATGCTCTGCGCTTTACTGCTATAAGACTGGCGCTGCTGTGCCAACTCTGCATCAGGGTTTTGTAATTCCAGTAACTTAAGTTGTTCTAAACTGACCTGATATTTCTCTTTTTCATGGTTCAGCGACTGCTGTGCTTGAGATAAATTTTGCTGTGCTTGATGGTGCTGCTGCTGAGCCTGTGATTGTTCGGTTTGTAACGCGTGTTGACGCGCCTCAAGCTCAGCAAAGCGCTCTAATAAGGATTGGTAGCTTTGCTCACATTCTTGGTACTGCGCTTCATAAACAAGCACCTCTTCGGTACTTTGTTGCAATGCATCGTAGTACTCTTCCACCCGCTGCTTTTGCTGAGCAAGTAAATGTTCAGCTTCGTGATATGCTTGTTGTTGTTTGTCTAGTGCTTCTTGCAGTGCACGTAACTTATCTAACAAATGAATTTTTTGCTGCTCGCTACGAGTTAATTCGGTATGCGTTACATGGATGCTTTGTTGTTGCACACCGACGCCATCATTTATTTGCGCCACCTGTCCTTCGAGACTCGCCAGCACATCATCATGACCACCATGCGCATTGTTAAAAAAGTCTAGCTCTTGCGTGAGCTTGGCGATTTGTTCTGACTTTTGTTGCTGTTTTTGATGCAGGGCTTGCCACTTCAGTACCGCAAGCTCCCCTTTTAGCGTGCGCTCTTGTGCCTTTAGGCTACGATACGCTTTCGCATCCTCAGCTTGTAGTGCTAACTTGTCCAGCTGTGCTTGCAGCTCCTGTCGCATGTCCAACAAACGCTCTAGGTTTTCTCGCGTACTTTTGATGCGAGTTTGCGTTTCTCTGCGTCGCTCCTTGTATTTTGACACACCCGCGGCTTCTTCGAGAAAAACTCTGAGCTCTTGGGGTTTACTTTCAATTAGACGAGAGATCATGCCTTGCTCAATAATGGCATAACTGCGTGGACCCAGCCCTGTACCTAGGAAAATATCAGTAATATCGCGCTTACGACACTTACTACCATTTAAGAAGTACAGTGATTGCCCATCTCTGGTAACCAAACGTTTTATCGCAACTTGGGTTCTGTCGGCTAATGTGCCTGGTAGCTTTCCCGCAGCGTTGTCAAAAACCAGCTCTACAGAGGCCTGAGAGATGGCTTTACGATTGGTTGAGCCATTAAAGATAACATCGGTCATCGCATCGCCACGCAGGTTTTTTGCCGAGCTTTCACCCAGCACCCAGCGCACCGCATCAATCACATTAGATTTGCCGCAGCCGTTCGGGCCGACCACACAGGTCATAGGGTCTGGAAATGGGATCTTGGTTGGCTCGACAAATGACTTAAAGCCCGCCAGCTTGATACTGCTTAACCGCATATTGTTATTTTTATCCGCTACTTAAATGAAAGATAGCAAAGTGCACGATAAAAATTAACTACCACGCTTAATGTTATCCAAAATAATGCCCGTTGCCATGGCTACATTCAAAGACTCTGCGCCACCAAACGCTGGAATGGTGATGGGTGAGTTAATATATTGACCTACTTGCTCGCTAATACCGTGTGACTCACTGCCCATCACCAGCACACCTTGTGTAGCAAACTGAGTGCTGTGAACGCTTTGTCCATCCAAATAGGCACCATAAATTGCGCCATCATAGTCCGCTAAAAATTCTACTATATTAGTACGCACTACACTTACTCGAACAAAGGAGCCCATTGTGGCACTGATCACTTTTGGATTGAGATGATCTGCACACTCCTCGCTAAGCACAATTTGTTTAAAGCCATACCAATCTGCAACACGAATGATAGTACCGAGATTGCCAGGATCAGATACACCGTCGAGAGCTAAAATCATACCTGAACTATCAATAGGTTGCTCATCTGGAAACTTGACTACCGCAATTGCAGCATTGTTGCTGGTTAACGTACTGGCTTTGGTTAAGCTGTCACTATCAGCTTCAATCACATTGATGCCTTTTAGCTGTGACTGGTGCTTGGCGATAAACTCAGCGCTGGCGAACAGCTGCTCAGCAGGGATATCCGCTCCTAGCAACTCTAATACATTTTTTTCACCTTGTACTAAATACAAGCCGTGTTGTTTGCGATATTTTTTCTGTGCAAGCGCACGCAAGAGTTTTAGTTGATTTTTAGAGATCATAACAGCCCCGATAGATGAGCTTCGAATTATACCTGAGGCGCAGAAGATTGCGAGGGCTCAGCACCACGTCCATTTAATTACCACTGTGAGTAACTCTCTTAATCAGGAAATGATGTTTAAACTACTTCTGAACACTTTAAGTTTCTATTTGAAAAATAAATAAAAATTTAATTACCCCCCAAAACAACAACAAACTCTCGACAAAGAGACCAAACTGCAAGAGAACTTGCCAATAACAATTCAACTAATCTAAACAATTAAAGTTGTACCTAAAAAACACCCGTTGACTAATTAAAATCTACGCGTTAGTTTTGTCGCGGATTTTTAAAAGGAAAATTAATTATGAAAAAGACAAGTCTTGCACTTATTTTATCAACCTTAGCATTTTCATCATTCGCTAATGCATCAGCTTTAAATGTAAGCATCACTGAGCAGCCACGCCCAGGTGTACCACAAGCACGATGGACAGATGTGTATGTTGGTGAGTATGGCACAGGCACTGCAAAGTTTGATTACACAGTTTCAAACTACACAGTATCTTTCAAATGGGTAACCAATGAAGGTGTTGCTGGCGGCTGTAACATTTACTACGATGTAAACAGAGACAACTCAACTGACTTTGATTATCAAACAGCAAAAAGAAGATATAACAACACCAAGCAAATCTTGATGAACTTAAAAGCTGGTGACCACCTATTTATTCAATCTGGCTTTAGCAGCAACACGGCACCATGTGAAGTGACTCTAAAGCATAAAATTGGTTATTAATTTAAATTAATATATGAAAAGCGAGACCACTGGTCTCGCTTTTTCTTTTTGTTAGCTAGAAATTATATTAATTAAACGTAACCGTTACTTCTTCTGAACAGATATTTTCACCAACACAAATCTTATAAACATACTGCTCTTGCGTCGCTTGACGGATGAAGTCGCGGTATGTGCCTGTGTTGTCAGTTGTGTCAATTTTAACACCATCGCGGTACACATCTACCGTCTCTGATGTGGCACCTTGGTATGAAAGTTCGATACGCGCATAGTCAAGTCGTGTTTTGTTTGCACGCTTCACTTTAAGCTCAAGTACCGTATCAGCAACAGTCACAGACTGAACTTTGGTATTTGTACGACCACCTTCATCAGTCACACTCAGCGCTACATCATACGTACCTGCTGCGCCATAAGCATGTACAGGGTTTTGCTCTGTTGATGTATTGCCATCGCCAAAGTCCCACTCCCAGCTGACAATGTCATTGTTTGCGTCAGTACTACTGTCAGTGAAGGTAACATTAAGCATATCTGCTACATAACTAAATCCTGCAACAGGTTCGGCCGGTGAAACTTCACCTAAACCAGTTAATGTGAGTGACCACTGGTTCAATGTGCCCACGTCTTGAGCATAGGTGTCTTCAACACGTAGTACCCAATCGCCGGTTGCCACTTCACCGTTGAATGCATCAGATTCGAATGACTGATTAATGTCATCGGCACTGCCACCCGCTTTATTGTGTAATATCGCCGTTGTACCCTGTGGAGAAGTTAAGCTAACCAGCAAATCGCCGATATAAGTATGTGTAATATCTAAGAATGTGCTTGAACCAAAGATAGTTACATCATCAGCAACGGTAATCACGGAAGTAATACCTGCAGGGTCGTTATCAGGAATATCTGCGCTGCTATCATTGCTGTAATTAAACTCACTCAGACCTTGTGGATATACATAGACAGACACTGACTTAGTTTCTACCAATTCACCACTGGTTGCCGTAACCGTGAATGTGTAGCTGCCCCACTGAGTATCTTCTGTAGTTGGTACGGTTAAAGCAAAGCTTTGTCCCGGTTGAACAATGTCAGAAGACAGCACGGCCCCTGGTAACTCACTCTCTACCGTAAGCGCAATCTCACCAGTCCAATCTGCTACCGACAACACATCAAAGTTGTAGTTTGCGCTCTCACCGGCAACGATCTCTTGCGACATCGGCGTTACCGACAATCTAAAGCCAGGTTCTGGGTCTGCCGCTTCCAGCGCATTTGCTACATTTAAGCGTTTACCCGATACCACCTTACCATTAAGCGCAGCGTTATCATCGCCTGAGTCCATCAAGATTGCTTTAAGCTCAGCTGTGGTAAGTGTTGGGTTGACTGATAATGTCAACGCTGCGGCACCTGCAACGTGTGGTGTTGCCATAGATGTACCAGAATAAGATGAGTAACCACCACCTGGTACTGTCGATAGGATAGCTGAACCTGGTGCACCTAAGTCAACACTGGTTAAACCCCATTGTGAAAAGCTAGACATGTCATCTGTGTGAGTGGTACTTGCCACCGCTAATACTGACTCATGCTCATAGCTTGATGGATAATGTGGTGATGAATCGTTATCAACCGCGCTGTTACCCGCTGCTGCAACAAATAAAATACCCGCTTCTTCAGAGGCTGTAAGCGCATCAGCTAATGCTTGGCTAAAACCACCCCCACCCCAACTGTTGTTTGACACGCGAATATCCACGCCGGCTTCACGTAAACCAACTAGGTAATCGATACACTTGATAGCATCTGACGTTGTACCGCTGCCAGAGGCATCTAAGAACTTACAACCAACAATAGACACTTCATGGTTTACACCAGCTACGCCTGTACCATCATTGCCCAGAGCACCGATTGTACCAGAGACGTGTGTACCATGGCCTTGGTCATCCATAGGGTCGCCCACACCTGTGATAGCGTTGATACCGTGCACATCATCAATATAGCCGTTGCCATCATTGTCAATGCCATCTCCTGCGATTTCATTTGGGTTCACCCACATGTTGGCAGCAAGGTCAGGGTGAGTGTGGTCAACACCAGTGTCAATGACACCAACAATCACATCGCGACTACCGACAGAAATATCCCATGCTTCAGGGGCATCAATGTCAGCATCCGCCGTACCGCCTGTTTGACCTGTATTGTGCAAACCCCAAAGCTCATCAAATCGCGCGTCGTCCGGTATACCCATAACGCTTACCTTGTAATCTGGCTCAGCATACTCAACCGCAGGGTGCTGGCTCAACATGGCAATTGCTTCTTTGTGCGAGCGTTTTTTGTCTAATTTGAATTTGGCTAAGCGACCTTGCAAAACATAACGATAGGCATCATCGATTTCGTCATTGTTAAGGTCAGAGATTTTCGCGGCAACTAATTTTCGTGCCGAGATACGCTGCTCTTTCGTTGAATCTTTTTTGTAAACAACAATCAGCGCATCTTCAGATGCTGTGATCGACTGCTGTGTGTCCATTGAAATAGCCGCCTGTGAAAGGCAAGGAATAAGTGCAAGTGATAAAGCAGATAATTTTAATTTCATTGTTGGGATCCATAAATAAGTAATAGTCGTTCAGCCTTGGCTTTTGCCGCGAACTAAACACCTTTTGCAGCCTCAAAAACTGAGCCTACCGTTCATGAATTCCCACTTATCTAAACGCGAGTATATGAGTACATCGTATGAAATACTTCGTATGCACAATTACAAAGTACTTAAAACATAAATTAAGCAACCTAATCAGAAAACACCAAAAATTACTGTTCCGCAAGTACTTACCCGTAAAATCACAAAAACAGGTTAAAAACACAAAACAAAACATAAAATTAACAATAATGTATTATTACACCATGAATTTTGCGAATAATAACTCAACCTTTTTTACTGCTTTCAATCCTTAAAAAACAAGAAAACAAATAAGGCGTTGATTTAAACCAATTAATATTTCATTAAAATTTCGTATTTCTTATTTGGGGACACTTGTCTAATGTGAGGTACAAGGTTTGAGAATGAAGCAAAAGTGAAACAAAATGCTAACAAAAGAAAGGACCTGTTACCAAGCAAAAGCACACCTTCAACGTGGTGTCTTTTCCATGCTGACTGCGTGTTTTCTTTATAGCCCGTTCAACTTTGCAAGCACTCCAGATCTTATAGAGTCCCCCTTATCTTTGAGTATAAGCCCATCGTTGCAGATGCATGCACAGCTACACGCAACGGTTAAGCAAAATGGAACATTAAATAAAGCAACGATAAATCAAATAGGCGACGACATAAACTTGGTGTCCCTTGTGCAACTGGGTTCAAACAACTTGGCCGACATAACACAAGCAGGCGCTAACAATAGCGTTAACTTAATTCAGTATGGCGATAATAACTTTACCTCCATAGTGCAACAAGGTGACGCCAATATCGTCAATTTAACGCAACTTGGCGAGCAATCTTTGCTGATCCATCAGCTTGGTAGTGACATGGTGCTCAACATTAGCGTTACAAAATAAAAATGATTAACGAAGGAAACTATCATGCTTAAAAAGTCTCTCCTTACCTGTGCCATCGCAATGGCATTAGGTTGTGGCAATGCTGCGCTTGCAGCTGAGCAAACCAGCAAGAACACGCAAGGCGCTATTCAATCAGACTTTATGGCTGGTGCGCAGCACAACCGCGCTGAGATAACTCAAAACTCAACGGGCGGCTCCGGCGTGGGTAACGAAATCAACCTAACCCAAGGCGGCGAAACTAACGGCGCACAGCTATCAGTCACAGGCGATGCCAACAAACTTAGCAGTGAACAAACAGGTAATAATAATTTACAGATCGCGACAGTAGACGGTTTAGATAACCAGATTAGTAATTATCAATCTGGAAATGATGCGAAAACTCAGTTAGCTGTGACTGGAGATGCCAACATGCTGTCCCTGTCGCAAAGCGGCAATGCAGGATTAGGTGACATCGGTAACGAAGTTAAGGTCAATGCACAAGGTGATGCAAATACCATTAATGTACGTCAAGGTTCTGGTGGACACTGGACCTATATCAATGACTTGCAAGGTCATAACAATGAGATTTCTATCGAGCAAGACGGCGAGTGGAACGAAGTTAGAGTTCTAGAGGCTGTCGGCGATAACAATGAATTTGAAGTTGAGCAAAATGGCTTTTGGAACATCGCCGATATCAATGAGCTAACAGGTAATGACAACAAAATAAAAATCAAGCAAGACGGTGACCAAAACAACCTCCTCGTAGACCTACTCAATGGCGACGACAACCGTTTAGCGAGCGAACAATACGGTAACAATAACACTATCGCTTTTGCAATTGTTGAAGGTGAAGACAACAACTTAATCGTACAACAGCGTGGCGATGATAATAGCTTTAGTAGTGGTCTTATCGTAGGAAATGACAACAACCTAAATGGCCAACAAACAGGGAATGAGAATACGCTTGAAGTGGACATGGTTGGTAATGACAATACCTTTACCTCATTACAGATGGGTAGTTTGAATACCGCTTACATGGGTGTCGTTGGTGATGATAACCAGTTTACCAATACGCAACTTGGTGATGGTAACGTAAACCACTTAGCTAACTTCAATGGCTCTGACAACGTGTTTGTGACCAATCAAGTAGGTGATGATAACCATGCAATGATACAAACATCTCACCCAGATACGAGTTTAACTACCTCAGCAAACGACATCACGCTTAATCAAATCGGTAACGAGAACGATACTAGCGTAACGCTTAGTAGCGAAACAAGTAGTCAAAACAACACGCTTGACCTTGTTCAAGAAGGTAACCTCAATGCCATCGACCTTATGCTTGAAGGCTCAAATAACAGCATCGACATTGCCCAAACAGGGGATATGAATATGATAGTAGGCGTTGACCAAGGTGCATTTGTGGTTGCCGGTAATGATTTGAGCTTGAATATCACTCAAACAGGCACGGGCAACCTCGTAGAAGGTGGTATGTCGCAGCTCAATGGAGATGTGTCTGTCACCCAAATTGGTGACTACAACACGACCACGATTGTACAGCAATGATTCTCCATCCAATGAGGAGCGGCGTTTAATGCGCCCTCCTCTTTATTCCACTCATTGTGTAATCAGGCAGTATGGCGGCGGTGTAACTTTTTATACGAGCAGTTAGATTTATGCACAAGATCATAAGAACTCTAGGAATCATTATTTCCATCAGCATCAGTTTTGGCGCTAAAGCCGTGGATATTAGCGGCTTCTTGTTGGACCAAAGCATCAGCCGTTCGGGGCATGAATTTTATCGACAACTTAGTATATTGTGGCGAGACATCCCAGCGACAACAGGTGCGACCGTCACTATTAAAGAAACATTGTTACCAAAAGCAGGCACCGTTTTAACCGTAGAACTCAATCATCAGGTAGTGTACACCACGTATTTAGGGAGACGCCTATCTCCTATAGACGAACAAGTAGAACAAGCAGCACTTATTCTTATCAAAGTACTTGCCAGCAATAACTTCAGCAAGTTTAGTGATGACTTATCAAGCAGTGGTCTTTAACTATGAAAAAATACTTACTATTAATATTGGCTTGTTGCCAATACAGCTATGCCAGTGAACTAGTTTACACACCTATCAACCCAAGCTTTGGCGGCAATCCCCTCAATGCGAATATGTTGATGAACAAGGCGCAGGCACAAAATAAACACAAAGCCCATATTGAACCAAAAAGCTATGCAGAAAAAATGCAGGAGTCTCTTGAGAGAGCCTACATCAACAGAATCGTAAGAGAAGTCACCGATCTGGCGTTTGGTGAAAGCTCAGACGAAAATGTGTTTGGACAAGACTCGGTGTTTACCAGTGGTGATTATCAAATTCAATTGCTTACTAGTAATGCTGACAGTATTACTATTCAGATCACACACCTTATTTCTGGCGAGGTTACAACGATAGAAATACCGAGGTTTGGCTAATGAATACACGTAAGCTCACCCTCGCTGGTCTAATTTACCTACTTCTGGCTGGATGTAGCCATATCAGTAAAACCCTGCCTCCAGAGACAACACAAGCGCAAACTCTAGAGCAAACGACAACCTTTTCACAGCTCAAAGCATTACCGAAACCCATGGGAAGTATTCCCGTTTCGGTCTACTCGTTTCGCGACCAAACAGGACAGTACAAACCGATTGCCAATGTCAGCTCGTTCTCAACCGCGGTTACTCAAGGTGCGTCAGCGATTCTGGTGCAAGCCTTGAGCGAAACCGATTGGTTTGTTCCCGTTGAGCGTGAGGGTTTACAAAATATTCTCACGGAGCGAAAAATTATTCGGGCTGCGCAAGAGAGTGATAACAATAGCAGCCAACTTCCTCCTCTCACCACAGCTAAGATTATTCTTGAAGGGGGAATTATAAGTTACGACTCAAACACAAAAACAGGCGGCTTAGGTGCAGAGTATTTTGGCATTGGCGTATCCGAACTGTATCGCGAAGATGTGATTTCAATCTATATGCGTGCTGTTGACGTTCGTACCGGCGTGGTGCTCACTTCCGTCGCCACGACCAAAAAAGTACTGAGCGTAGAAATGCGCGCGGGCTTTTTCAGATATGTAAGCTACAAACGTCTAGCTGAAGCCGAAGGTGGTTATTCGAATAACGAGCCTATGCATATCTGCGTCAAACAAGCCATTGAAAAGGCACTCGTGGACCTTATCAATAGCGGCATAGAAAAAGGCCTCTGGTCGGCCAAAAGCACTACTCAGAATAAGAGCGAGTCAACGCATCCGGGAAAAACTGTCTAGCCCAGTTCAGTAACTCTATGCGGTTTCGCGATTTGGTCTTACGAAATGCGCTGTAGAGGTGTGTTTTCACCGTGTGATCGCTGATATGTAGTTTATTGGCAATTTCTTTATTTTGTGCGCCTTCAGCTATCAACTTAACGATGGTTTTTTCTCTTTTTGTTAAATTGAAAGAACTGTCGTCTTGTTTAATCGTAGGTGCTGGTGTGTTGAAAATCGCATGATCGACCAATAGCTCTGAGAAAGTGCTACTGATAATGCTACGTCTAAACCATAGCTCTCCATCTTTAATCGCTTTGATGCCTTTGAGTTTAATATCTGGTTCGTCCTTAGCATATATCACCCCCTTCACACCTGAAAGCAAAGCGCGACGTTCGTCAACCTGACCTTCGGTGGCATTGAATAGAACCAATGACTTTCGCTTAGCGAGCACCGCCATATCAAACGAAAAGACCTCATCACACGTGAACCCAGTAAGGTCAACAAATACCAGTTGCTCATCAGGCAATGCGACAAATGACTTCTCGCAGCGTACAATGTTGCAAGGCATTTGCAACAGCTTAAGTAAACTTTGGATACACTCTAGACTTTGCTCCTGTGTCCCTTGTAAGGTTCGGGTGACTATCGTCGCTTTACAATTCACTTTGACCATGTTCAATCCTGCTATACCTAGTGACAAGCCTCATTTGTGCCTGTCTTGTTCCCATGAATCTTCAAGCTACACAAAATCCGCTTATATGTAAATATTATGTTTTATAACAAAACTAAAATATTAAATTTAAGTTAAATATAATTCCTATTTTCATGATTTTACGAGATTTCGATAAATTAAAATTCACCTTGAAATTTTAACAACTTCACTATCAAGGTAGCTTACCTGAACTGATAGACACCCTTCTGTGTAAATAAATAATCATTTTGTACTAAAGAAAACTATATTGAGGCCGATTTGATGTATAGTACAAAATCTCTGCTACCGAGCACTCTAAATGGCATGACAAATATATGCTGAATATTTAAACGTGAGTGTCAATAAACTTGGCGGGTAGCACTAATTAGAAGTAGGCCAAAGCAGTTATGGGAATTGAGTTTAATGTGGTCGTATTAAATATGATCGTGCTCACAATCGCATATGGGTTAGTCTATCCATATCGCGCAAATACGTTGAAGAAAATATCGATTCAGGACAGTATTGCGGCTTGCGTTTCTCTTAGCGTCGTAGGTTCGGTATTTTATAACACCGACATGCGATTTAGTTTTATCGTGATGGATGTTAATTGGTTTTGGTTCACACTGGTGACGTTTTTACTACTCGAAGTACCATTATTTATTTGGTATGCAAGGCGCTACCACCTCCCCTTTTTAGATCATTAAAAAAATGCCGAGCTGTGCTCGGCATTTTGCTATCAGGCTTACTTTAAGGCCTATGCTTTACAGCCCAAAGGTGTAATAACTCGTGAGCGATAGTCGCCGCCGCGATTGCTGTGAGTTCGCTTTGATCGTATGCAGGAGATACTTCAACCACATCCATACCAATCATGTTTACACCTTGCAAGGCACGTAAAATTTTCAACACTTTATCCGTGGTTAAACCGCCACACACCGGAGTCCCTGTACCTGGTGCAAAGGCTGGATCTAAACAATCGATATCAAAAGTCAGATAGACCGGTAAATCACCCACTCTTGATTTTATCTGCTCAGCAATTTGCTGCGCGCTCAAATCATTTGCTTGCATGGCATCAATAACATCAAAACCATGATTACTCTGGTTATATTCAGTTCTAATACCAATCTGAATGGAATGCTCTTGACTGATTAAGCCTTCCATCGGCGCGTGATAAAACATAGTGCCATGATCATATCGAGATCCTTGGCTATAAGTATCTGTATGCGCATCAAAATGAACCAGTGCCATTTGACCATAGATTTTATGGTGTGCACGCAAAAGCGGCAGGGTCACAAAATGGTCGCCCCCCAACCCTAGCAAAGTCTTACCTTGAGAAATTATTTGCTGCGCCGCCAACTCCAGCTGCGCAGTAAAATATTCAGGGTCACCAATTGGATATGTAAAATCACCTGCATCAGAGACACTAAGCTTATCCCACAATGAAAATGTCCATGGGTACTTCTTCGACTCCCAAGCCAAATGGACCGATGCTCTTCTAATTGCATCAGGCCCTAACCGTGCGCCTGGTCGGCCAGAGGTCGCCAAATCAAATGGTAATCCTAATACCACCACATCGGTGTCAATCTGGGTCATATCTCGCACCATTGGCTGGCGCAAGAATGTCATACCATTTGAATACAGCGAGTGATCTGTATGATCGAACAACTGGCTCATATCTTAAACATCTTCCAAATAAGTGTAACCATCTAACCCTTGCTCAAGCTCTGCAAGACACATTGCCTGCTCAGCTTTTGGCAATTTGCTTCTCACCAGTTTTGCATAGTTCGCTTTAAACTGTTCAACATCTAAGTGTACATAGCGCATCATATCCGCTACCGAGTCACCGACATCAACATCACTCAAATGCAGCACCCCATCATTATCTAATGTTGCTATCACACTGTGAGTATCGCCAAACAAGTTATGCATATCACCTAAAATCTCCTGATAGGCACCAACGAGGAAAAAACCAAGTAAATAAGGTTGATCAGCATGATATTCAGGCACCGGCAAAGTGCTTTCAATACCCTGACCATCTACATAGTGCTCAACCGTACCGTCCGAGTCACAGGTAATATCCAGTAGCACCGCACGCTTTTTCGGCTCCGCCGTTAAACCACTCAATGGCAACACAGGAAACACCTGCTCAATTCCCCACGCATCCGGCAGAGACTGAAACAATGAAAAGTTAACAAAGAACTTATCCGCCAGTTTCGCACTCAACTCGTCAATGATTGGGCGATGGAAACGATTCTTATTGTCCATGCGTTGATTAAGTTCATAGCACACTCTTAAGTTAATTTGTTCAGCCCATGCCCGTTGCTCTAGGTTTAGTAATCCCATTGCAAATTGGCTATGCACTTCGGCAAGGTCGCCTTGAGTGTCGTGATAAATCTCAATCAAGGCGCGATCATCTCGCTGACCGTTGAGCGCCTGCCATGAACTCCACATGTTGTGCAATAAACGTGGTGCATCATGCTCTGGCGCAACTACAATTTCAGGTTGATAGCTTTCGGTACCGATCACATCTGTGATTAGCACCGCATGATGTGCTGTCAAAGCTCGTCCCGACTCAGAAATGATCCTCGGCATGGGTTGCTGATATTGCTTACACGTATCACCTATGGTGTACACGATATTGTTTGCATATTCCGCCAAGCTATAATTCATCGAGTTATGTGACTGACTGCGCGTGCCATCATAATCAACTGCCAGTCCACCACCTACATCTAAACACTGCAAGTTAGCCCCTAAACGGCGCAACTCACAATAAAAACGCGCAGCTTCACTCACGCCCAACCTTACATCACGTATATTGGCCATTTGCGAGCCAAGATGAAAATGCACTAACTGTAGTGCACTTAACAACTTGGCCTGCGCTAGCTGATCTATCACCGCCAAAACTTGTGACGCTGACAGACCAAACTTAGACTTTTCACCACCGCTTGCTTGCCACTTGCCCTTGCCTTGAGATGCAAGCCTGACTCGCAAACCCAAGCGAGGAGTCACATTCAATGCCTTAGCTTGTTCCATAACAATATCAAGCTCTGAACGCTTTTCTAATACGATGTAAACCTGATGGCCGAGCTTTTCACCCAGCAAAGCTAAACGTACATACTCTTTGTCTTTGTAACCGTTGCATACGATCACAGCCGAAGTCTGTTCGCTCATCGCCAATACTGTAAGTAGTTCAGCCTTACTGCCCGCCTCTAACCCAAGCTGCTTTTTATTGCTGCCCGCTTGACTGGCTATCAAACCTTCAACCACTTCACGTTGTTGGTTTACCTTGATTGGATATACCAACAAATAATCTTCTGGATATTGATAGTCTGAGATAGCCTGATTAAATGCATCACAAATGCTGTGTACGCGTTGACTCAATATTTGAGGAAAACGTACCAATGCAGGCAACGTGTACCCTTGTGATTTGATTTGCTCAGCAATGCTGAGCAAAGTTACTGCATGTTCTGGCTGTGTCAGCTTTGGCATTGCAGTAACCTCTCCCTGATCATTGATACCATAAAAACCTTGGCTCCAATGACGCACGTTATAGCAATCACGCGCGTGTTCAGAAGAGATGTTTTTGGCCATTAAAGTTCCTTAAAAGTCTAAAGTGTTCAGTGTTTATTTTTGCGCATTAGAAATAAATCGTGCCCCTGTGTCTAACAAAATATTTCACTCTTAAAGAGTAATAATTTAACTCGTGCTCAAATTAATTTTGGCATGAAAAAGGCACCTCGCGGTGCCTTGATTTTCATTAACTTTATTTCATAGGAGCATCTAATTTATCTGCTGAAAATCAGAAAGATTGACAGCAAGTAAATTGGAATCTGATTAAATTTCTGCATGGTGCCAAAGGCTATCAACTATTTCACTGAACGAGCTGGCCCGCTTGTGTTGATTCATTGCTTTGCCCGTCATACGGCTCATATCAATGAGATCAAAATAACCGCATATGCGAGCAGGCGCTTGACTCATTACCAGTAGATGTTCATGACCTGACGCTTCCATACTTTTGACAATGTCACCTACTTTAGCTGTACGTAGTGTTAACTCATTGACACTGTTGAGTGAAGCCAAAGGGATCATGACATCAGCAACGCTCAGCTCAGCACGACTAATGCCTTTTTTCGCAGAAATTCTCGGAACATAACTGCTGGATAATCTCGCTTTGGAGATAATACCAAGCATATTGTTTTGCTGATCGACCACGAAACTAATACGCATATGTGTTTGTTGCATGATCAACAAAGCATCTGCCACGCTAGTACTACTGTCTATGCGTTGCGGCGGAACTTGATGAAAGCCATGCATCACAGTCGTGGCAGGGCTATCCATTGAAACGGTAACAGCACTGTCCAAAGTGGTCTCAAAATGGGTCTCGGCACCAATGGTTTGGCTGCCAATTGTTTGGTATGTAGACATAACAACACCTGTTTTTAAATATAAGCTAACGACAAAAAGTTTGTATTAATTATTGTGAAGTGGGCTTACAAAACAGGAGGGGCACGAATACTAAAGTGTTGTGCTGTGTAAGTGTAGAAGTCACTACCCTTACACGCTATGAGGCCAGCGCCTACAACATGAAACTCATAATCCAATGTACCAACTATTGGTTCCTGTGGATCATGGTCTATGGGATCTGCGTCGATATAGATAGATTGTTGCTGTTCATAGTGATTTTCAATCTTGGCATAGCTCAACGGTGCATTGATCACTGATAAGAACAACACACACAAACAAGATATGATAAACCACTTACTAAACCGCATTTTATCTCCCGACGATTAGGCGCTAAATTGCAACGCCTAATTTTCAGTGTATGGGCACGCTAAACAATAAGCAAGGCTAAAGTGTGAATTCCGTACCACCTTCTTTGTACCGACTGACCAAAAGCTGCTCGACCCGAACACCTTCAATATCAATTGCCTCAAATTTATAACCATCGCAAATGATGTGATCAGCACGCTTAGGTAAACGCTTTAAGCGATAGATCAAAAAGCCTGCGACCGTTTCATACTGATTTACTTCTGGTACATCTTCCCAGCCCAGCACACGACATAGGTCAACCATCGGCGTTGCGCCATCCACCAGCCAAGACTCACTGTCGCGTTGCACGATTTGTTCTTCACCATGAAAAGTCACTAAATCTCCCATAAAGCTGCTCATTAAGTCTTTGATGGTCACAATACCGACGATCAAAGCATATTCATTGACCACAACCGCAAACTGCTCACTTGCCGATTTAAAGGCATTCAGTGCTTCGGATAAAGTAAGCGTTTCAGGTAGATAAAATACATCTTTTTCAATGATCTGCTCATTCAAATGAACAGCTTCACCGCGTAACAGTTGCTTTAAAAGCTGCTTGGTATCAACAAACCCCAGTAGTTTATCGAGATGACCGTCACACACCAAAAATTGGTTATGCGGATTATTGAGAATTTTCTGGTTAATGGTATCGCTATCATCTTCTAAGTCTAAAAATACAATCGATTCTCGGGTTGTCATCGCCATAGGCAATGTTCGGCATTCTAGTTCTAACACATTACCTATCAGTTGATACTCTTGCGCCTGCAAACTACCACTTTTAGCGCCAGCATCCATAATAGCGACAATTTCTTCCGTAGTGACTTCATCTTTGCGCTCAGTAGGAAAGCCAAAAATTTTCAACACTAAATTGGTTACACCATTGAAAAACAGCACCAAAGGCTTAAAAGCCGTGGTAATGGCATTCATCAGCGTCACCACTTTTACTGCGACCGCTTCGGGCATTAACATGGCTATGCGTTTAGGTAACAAGTCAGCAAAGAGAATAAACAGCGAGGTGATCGTTAAAAACGATACCGCAAAACTAATCTTGTCAAGCAACGGGCCTTGATACACTAAGCTCACATAATAGCTAACAGACTCTGTAAGCGCCTGCTCTCCTAAAATTCCTCCCAAAATGGCAATGGCATTTAAGGCAATCTGAACCATGGCAAAAAACGCTCCAGGATGCGCCTGCAGCTTTAATACTTGTTCGGCACCATGATGTCCTTCGTCCATCATAATCTTGAGCTTTATTTTGCGCGCGGCTGCAATCGCTATCTCAGACATAGCAAACAACGCACTGATCAGGATCAAGCACACAATACCCAGCAATTCGCTCACTTATTTTCTCCACTAGAATAGGCTATCGCTTTAAGAATCAGTCAAAAAGCGAGCAATTGTAGCCTAACCGAGATGCTAAGCAACAAATATAAACACTTCAAAATCAATGTGTTGAAATATATTTTTTTAGATGGCTAGGTTATGCAATAGTTTGTTACGCATTTTCGTTTATTCATCCACCTGCGCGGGCTTATACTATGGGGAAATTTAACCATGTTATTTGAGGTATGTTGTGCAGTTGACTCAAGGTATAGAGTACTTCCTCTCAGGCTTTTCTCTTATTACGCAAAAAGGGTTGAAGCGTTTTGTTTTTATTCCTTTGTTGATCAACGTATTACTGTTCGGGAGTTCATTATTCTTTTTATACGATTGGCTAACACAAGGGTTTGACTACCTAAATAATCTTTTACCAAGCTGGTTAAGTTGGCTTGAATGGCTAATGTGGCCCATTGCCATTATGGTGATTTTGTTTAGCTATAGTATGGTCTTTACGGTGATCACCAATTTTATCGCTGCGCCATTCAATGGCTTGCTCAGCGAAAAAGTAGAAATGTACTTAACTGGGCAAAAAATTAATGACGATGGACTGGCTGACTTACTCAAAGATGTACCACGTATGCTCGGTAGAGAGTGGACCAAGTTGTGTTACTACCTGCCCCGTGCAATTGGCTTTTTTATTTTACTTTGGGTTTTACCACTGGTTGGACAAATACTCTGGGTGATGTTCACCTGTTGGATGTACAACGTACAATACAACGATTACCCATTCGATAATCATAAAATTCATTTTAAACAAATGAAAGCAGACCTAAAAACCAAGCAAGGCTTGTCTTATGGGTTCGGTTTTGCGGTGTTTATACTCACTTCTATCCCTGTGGTTAACCTGATTGTGATGCCGGTTGCAGTCTGTGGTGCAACGCGTCTTTGGGTTGAAAATTACCGCCAAAATTACCGCTGATATTACACTTCAACCTAAGTAATAGAGTTATGATTCTAAAATGACTCTATTGCTATATTTGTCATAGAGTTATCATTCTATTGTCATGTTTATAACTTAGCATTTGTTCTCTATTTATAAACAAGATGATGTACTCAAATGAAGTTCAAGCTATTACTTTCTCTCAGTGCTGCCATTGCGTTAAGCGGCTGTGACGACACAGAAATCAAAGAAGTGACCAAAGAAGTGGTCGTAGAAAAGCCCGTTACCGTTATTGAAAAGGTAGAAGTGCCGGTGATCGTTGAAGTGCCCAAAGGGACCGCAAATGACGTACAGCTTGGTACGCGTGCACAATTTCTGGTAAACCAACTGGAAGATGGCGAGTTAAAAACCAAACTTCAGGCGTGTCAGGATGGACCTTTTTACAAAACTGACTTTTCAATCGGTCACCGTGGCGCACCAATGCAGTACCCTGAACACACTCAAGAGTCTTATGTTGCAGCGGCAAAAATGGGCGCAGGCATCTTAGAGTGTGACGTCACCTTCACCAAAGACAAAGAGCTAGTATGTCGTCACTCACAATGTGACTTACATACCACCACTAACATTTTAGCCATTCCTGAACTTGCGGCTAAGTGCTCGCAGCCATTTACACCGGCCGATGAATCCACGGGGGCACCTGCTAGTGCGCAATGCTGTACGTCTGACATCATCCTTGCTGAGTTTAAACAGCTCAAAGGCAAAATGGATGGTGCCAATCCAAACGCGAAAACCGTTGCACAATACCTACAAGGCACCGCAAACTGGCGCACGGACCTATATGCCAGCCAAGGTACACTGCTAACACACAAAGAAAGTATCGAGTTATTCAAATCACTCAACGTTAAAATGACACCAGAGCTAAAATCAGCCAGCGTTCCTATGCCTTATGAAGGAATGACACAAGCTATGTACGCACAAAAAATGATTGATGAGTACAAAGCACTGGATGTGGCTCCAGAGGATGTTTTTGCACAATCATTCAACCTAGAAGACGTTAAATACTGGATAAATAACGAAGCACAATTTGGCGCGCAAGCGGTCTATCTCGACGATAGATACGATATCGCTGGCTTTAACCCAAATAACCCTGATACCTGGCAGCCCACCATGGCGGAGCTCAAAAACGAAGGTGTGCAAATCATCGCGCCACCACTTTGGATGCTGGTAACACTCGATAACGACAGTAATATCGTCCCGTCTGAGTATGCCAAAGCAGCAAAAGCCGCGGGTCTAGATATCATCACTTGGACTTTAGAGCGTTCAGGCCCGCTTGCAGCCGGCGGCGGTTGGTATTATCAATCCATCAGCGATGCAGTTACCAACGACTCAGATGCATTGATACTACTCGACGTATTGGCCAAACAAGTTGGTGTCATCGGCGTATTTAGCGACTGGCCCGCTACCACCAGCTTCTACGCTAGCTGCATGAGCATGACTCCAAGCATTTAATAACAGTTACCATTAAGTCGTGTTTAGCCCCTCTTGCGAGGGGCTTTTTTATAATGACAAGCCCCTTAAGTAAAGCTACCCGTACTAGTCGGTCACTGACCAACATTTACCTAAGTACCTAAATGTTTATAATGTGTCTATCGCTGATAATAAGAACAAACACATGCAGGTAGAATTTAACAAGTTTCGCTTTGATACCGAGAATGGATTATTAACCTGCGAAGGTAAGCCCATCTACCTCAAACCCAAGCAGCAAGCACTATTGAGCTTCTTTATTGAAAATGCTGGAACAACACTGAGCAAAGAGCAGATCTTAGAGACGGTATGGCGAGAGCGAGTTGTTTCAGAGCAGGTAGTATTTCAAACGATTAGTCAGTTACGGGCAATTATTGGTGAACGCGCGATTCAGACCTACTCCAGAAGGGGCTACAAATGGAATGTGCCAATACAAGAAATAACCGAAAAAGCTCAATCAACGCCAGTTCTAGTAAAGCAAAAAACGCAATACAAGCATCGCGTCTTTATCATTCTTTTACTCATCATGTTAGTGCTTGGTTTTTGGCTAACAGCAACTCTTAACCCTAAACCTACGATCATCCACACACTACCATTTAATAGCTTTGACAACATACAATTAAAAAGCTCACAGGGCTCATTTGAGTTGACGCCTTTGACATCCCCCCCGCCTTTTTCTGCTGATTTTTTGACTATGCCGAGATTGATATGGCAATCACGCTTTGACGGTGAAGCACAGTGGTTACTGGGGGGCCGTATTTACACACTGACCGATGGTGTTCTCCTTGAATTTCGTCTCCAAGGGGATGGAAAGCATTGGCACGACTATATTTTTAGCCGTGATTCAAAACAGTTAAACCTTTTGTTAGAGCGCAAAATCAGTGAGCTACATCGACTTGGGTTATTCAATCCCAACCAAACACCAGCTCATTGGATCAATTTATTGCGCGAGCTCAGCGCCAATACCCCTCAACCCAGTGTCGACTTATTTTTGGCTAAGCATTTTGACGCGTTAGGACACACAGACATAGCACTGGCCTATTTAACTAGCATTCTGAGGTTACCCGACTTAAGTGAAAACATGCCAATAAAACTAAAAGCGGCTTTGCAAATGGCGCTCATTCATAAACACAGAGGCCAATACGAAACCGCGCTTGAAACGCTAAACACCGTTGATACCCACCAGCTCTCGCAAATTTGGCCCCTTAAGTTCGAACTCATTAAAACCCGCGCATTCTTAGCTTATGCCATGCGCAACCCTGAACAAGTCAGCGCTCAATTGCAGTATGGTGCAGAACTTGCCAAACAAAACATTGATGCAATAGGGCGTTTTCAACTGCACATATTAGATTCCATTCTATCCGCTAAACTAGGTTTGAATGAACGCAAGTATGTACAGTTAAATGAGGCTCAGCAGCTCATTACTGAACAACAACTTCATCCTGCTAATTTGGCTTTTGTCTATTTACACTACGTTTTGTTTAGTAAAGACAATGACAGCATCATCAAGTACCTTGAGAAGATCATTAAGTTGCCACGGACTCAACATAACTTTTGGGTAATCGATGATTCTTTTGAACGACTATTTAACCAATACCTTAAAGCGGATAACCTAACTGCAGCAAGCGCTTTGTTAGCGCACAACAACGCCGAAACAGTTAACCACAGCCTGCTTCAAGCCAAGCTCTTGCTTGTACAAAATCAAACCCAGCAAGCTATTGCCCTGTTAGAGCAGAGTTATCAGCAATCTCAACGCGGGCTTGATAAAAATGGTAGTATCAATGCCGCGCGTGCACTCTATCAATATCTAGACACACAAGACAATAAGCGTCAGCTCTATCATGACTTCTTGCTACGAAATGGAGAACAAAAATGGTTAGAACGCCAACATAATGAACCCATGTAGTCGGCATTTTTAACCCCACAAAAGCACATCGGCTAGTTCATTTTCAGCTATATGCTTTTGCAAGCCTTAAGGCAGATAATCGACTTAAGGCTTTCCTTGTCAGCTATCTATTTAAACTCTAACCAGTCCAATTCAAACCAAGACGATTCGTCCAGACGAATTTCCAACGGTACATTACCAGCAACAAGAACGGCTGAGGCTGTATACGTTGCAAACTTATCACTTTTAGGGATGTCATAACGACCCACTAAATGATTTCCTTGCCACAACTCAAAACGCGTGTCTTGCTCTGCTTGTGCTCTGAAAGAGAGCATTGCTGTTTTGCTCTGTTTGACTGAAAAACCCAACTGAACCCACGCAGGCTTATGTGGCTTAATGCCTGTAGGAAAATGGTCAGGGTTAGCGCTAAACCCAGCTACGGTTGCACTATCGCGCTTACCCAACCAATAATACTGACCATCAAAAAAGTGCTCTGTCTCTATACGCTCATCTTCTTTAAATATTTTAGCCATGCCATAACTGACAATTTGACTGCCAAGCCCTTCACCTTGCTCGTTGTAAGAAAATACTTGGTAACGAACATACGCTCCGTCAGGGACTGAGCTATCAATGTATTGTGGTGACTTTAGGTTATCGCAGAGTAAAGTAAAACCTGTCGCATGGCCATTTGCAGAGTCACTCATTGCGCGATATACAGCGTATTTAATAGCTTCTCCTTTTACCTCTAACCAACTAACTTTAAGGCTTTTATTTTCACCTAATTGCACCTTAATAGCGATTGGGGTGGCGGGGATTTTTTGCAGTTGTAAGTGGTGTTGCCGCTGCGCAAGCTGCGCTTCTTTTAGTTGACGTGCAAACCTCATAGTTGCCTCAGAGACACGGCCTGGGTCGTCGGTTTCCAGTACTAAGCGAATACCTTCAAGGCTACCTTGAAAGTCTTTATCAATCCAATCCAGTACATTTACTCCTCTTGGCTGCCAGTGCCACGCTTCACCCGCCACGATATATTGCTGACACACTTGCTGCTTTGAATCACTATATTCATGACAACTGCGGGTAAACTCTCTAACATTGCCCATCATGTCATACAGGCCAAATTGATTGGGCCGATACATTCCCACAACAGTATGGTAAACAGCGCCATCATTACAGTTGGCGCTGCGCTTGTAACGCACTTGATGATGCTTTTTAAACCCTGCGATATTGGCGATATCTTCGGTGTTTTCATACTTACAAACTTCCTGTTGTTTGAGGTCATCAGCAAATGCCATACGCCCTGTTTTACCTGCCATCGCAGCATAGCGCCATTGCGATATAGTGGGCAACTTATACGATTTACCCGTTTTTTCTGCGAGCCAGTTAGCGTAATCCAGCGCGCCACGAATGCCTGTACAGACAACTGGTCGATATGGGTTGGCAATGTACTCAGGCAAGTCCCAGGATCCAGGGTTGTCAGGATCGGGCCAGCGCTTATCCGTAAAAGCCATACAGTTTTTTGGCACTTGATAGCCAGTATCTTTAACAAACTGGCTAAACTGCGCCACGGTGACTTCATACTTACTCATATAAAAGTCATTGTCTTTGGAGTTCTCACTCGTGGAAATACGCTGCAATATTGGCTCAATCACATCGTCTGAGGCCATCGCTTTGGCACTCGATATGCCAATACTTGAGGTAATGATTAACGCTAAAGGAAAGTGGTTCATAAATACTCCTGTGTAAATTCCAAAAACACAGTAAGCAATCAAAGGAGGGGAATCTTATTAAACTTTTATTTTCTGAAAAGATTATTTCTTAAGCTTATTATTCATATGGTTATAAAAAACTCTATTTTTCTAACTGGTCAAAAAAGTTATTTCACTAACATGGGGATTGTTAATGGTAACTACCAGTTTTTGGATCTCATCAAGCACAACCAAACTGGTTTTCTCACCTTGGTTTAGTTGTATGCACTCTTGACGCGCCTGATTGCGCTTAGTGTCGAGCGCGATGCCCGTTACTACCTCGCCAGTTTTTAACGTGAGCCTTATGGGATATTGATACATACAAACAATCTCTATGTAATCATGTTCGTCGCAGCTTAGCACCAGATTTCTCCCGTAAATATTACCAAGACCCCAATAAGGTAATAATGGGGTCTTGTAAAGTATTTAACTGTACAGCTTCTGTGGTACGCGATTCACCTTGATATGAACCGTTACCTCTTCCCTATCATGGTACAGATGCTTTGCCTGTAACTCATAGTCCACTTCATATTTAGGCAATTCTTCATGAATTAAAGTCAGACATTCATAAACGCTATCGAAGCGTTTTTTCATCGGTAACTTAAGGTTAAATATCAATTCTTTAGCGAAAGCGTTAACTATCCAGTCCAACATTAAGTTAGTCACCTTCAATGGCTTTTCAACCATATCGCATACTAACCAATTAATATTGCGCTTCTCTGGCAAGTATTTAAAGCCATCTTCGGTGAAGTGCTTCACTTGCCCTGATTCCATCAGAGATTCGTTCATTGGGCCATTGTCGATGGCGGCAACAAACATGCCTCGGCGCACTAGCTGATAAGTCCAACCGCCAGGGCATGCGCCTAAATCCACGGCCCGCATACCAGGCTGCACGCGCTGCTCCACCTCATCTTTAGGAACGAAAACATTAAACGCTTCATCCAATTTTAAGGTAGAACGACTCGGTGCATCACTGGGCATTTTTAGGCGCGGGATCCCCATAAAAAATGGTGAGTTGTTGTGACTGAATGAATACCCCACATAAGCCGTGTCATTAGCTAAAAACAACACGTGTAAGACGGGCTTAGACGGCTTGTGCTCCCGTGTCAGCTTGTTAAATTTCTCTAAGCTTTTTGCCAATGGCGTCGAGAACTTTTTACAAAATTTCGACAGCTCTTTACCCTCATTGGTATCCGGTGTTTCAACACGCAAATCACCACATAAAGGAAAGTCACTCACCGCGGCTTTTACCTCGCTGACTCTGTCTTCAATTGGCATATTGCTCAGCAACACACCCGCAAACCACTGACGTGCAAACACCAGGCTTTTAAAATCTACCTTTTTGATAAGTTCCTGAGCATCATTTGGTGCAAAGCATTCAAAAGTCACAAAGCCCGTGTTTGGCTTTGCTTTTACATAACCACCAACGCCCTGCAAAGCAGCGTGGTGGTTAATTTCAGCAGCGGCGTCGTTTTCAAACCCGCTGCGACAATAAATTACAACACTCGACATGGGTGCTCTCTTTTAAAATGTGTGTTTACTGATTTTAACGATCAAAACTATCCAGGCGGCGATAAAACATAGCCCGCCCAACGGCGTGATGGCACCAAGCCATTTTACTCCAGTTAGCGCTAGTAAGTATAAACTACCACTAAACAGCGCAATACCCGCTATCAACAACCAGCCAGATAGATTGACCTTAACGCCCCACTTTAACAGCAGGGCAACAGCTAACAATGCCAAGCCATGGGTCATTTGATAGTCACTGGCAGTTTTGAAAATACTCAAAGCATACTCATCCAGATGGCGCTTAAGGCCGTGCGCCGCAAATGCGCCGAGCATCACTGATAGCATGCAAAAGCCACTTCCAGCGAGTAAAAAGAGCTTAATCATTAGCATGTTCCCGCATAAATTTAGCGGCCTGTTGCGCCGCTTCTAGCAAATGTTCTGCTTCACTGTAACCACTTTTTTTTCGCGGTTTAAGTGAGTGGTCACCATCTGCAAAAAATATGTACTCTGGCGCTTTATCAAGTTGCAGTTGCGCCAATTCAGCTTGATTGCCAAAGGTGTCGCGCTCTCCTTGTAAAACTAGAAATGGACAAGGAATATCCACAAAGTGCTCTGTTCTGAGCTTGTCGGGTTTACCTGGCGGGTGAAATGGGTAACCCATTGCAATCACGCCTTTTATTGGGTATTCCCCCTCGGTAACCAGCATTGACGCCATTCTTCCACCCATTGACTTACCACCAACAAACAGCGGAAGCTGCGAGTCTCTTTGCGCTAACTGACTGGCAAAACAGGCCAGTAATTTTGGCGCTCTATCTGGTGGGCGACGTTTTCCTAGCGCTTTAGCTTGTTGCATATATTCAAAATCAAACAGGCCAACTAAAATGCCTAAGTCACATAAATGTTGCGCCATGGTTTGCATGAATGGCGATTCACTACCCGCCCCTGCCCCGTGGGCAAAAACAAATTGCGCGATGGGTTTATTTGGTTTGAACCACTGTATTGTCATTACAATTGCTCTTGTTCTACAAGACTGAGCATCCAGTCTCTAAATGATACGATTTTACCCAGTTCAGCCTGCGATTCTCGCAGCACCAAATAGTAGGCATTTTTACTTTCTAGCACGTGATTGAACGGAATAATCAAACGCCCAGAGTCCAAATCAGGCTTAGCCAATACACTGTTGCCAAGTGCCACGCCTTGGCCGTGCACCGCGGCCTGCAACACCATGGAAGAGTGGCTGAAGATTGGTCCCTGATTCACTTGTACATTCCTAACGCCCGCTGTTTTCATCCACGCTTTCCATGCCTTTCGAGTGGTGTCATGCAATAACGTATGATGGGCCAAGTCGCTGGGCTGATCTAAAGGCTTCGGGCCGTTAAGTAACAACGGGCTACACAACGGTACCAAGTACTCGGTGTGTAATTTATGTGTTTGTACGCCACTCCAATGTCCACGGCCATAATAGATAGCCACGTCAACATCATCGGTGAGTGAGTTTTCATCATGATCTTGTGCTTTGATCCGAACGTCAATTTCAGGGTGCAGCTCATTAAACAAACTGAGCCTTGGCACCAACCATTGAATCGCAAAACTCGGTGTCAAACTAACGGTTAATGACCCCTTAGCACCACGTGCCAATAGTTTTTCAGTGGCATCTATCAGTTGAGAAAAGATCTCTTTAATATCCAGAAAATAGCCCTGACCTTCTTCGGTCAATAACAACGAGCGATTCTTGCGTAGGAACAACTTCAGGCCCAAGTGCTCTTCTAAGATTTTTATTTGATGACTGACCGCAGCTTGGGTAACGTAAAGCTCTTCAGCAGCTTTTGTAAAGCTCAAATGTCTGGCTGCGGCTTCGAACGCTTTGAGCGCATTCAACGGAGGGAGTCTTCTGGACATAGCGAAAATGCCTTACAAGTTAAGCCACAAGCCCAGTATATACTGGGCTATCTATTTTGATTACAAGTCACTTGCACTGGTATCGAGCGCTGGGAAACTCTTGATCAATTCATCGACCGCTTTCATTTGTTTTAAGTAACCTTCCAGCTTAGCCAATGGCAAAGCACAGGGCCCGTCACATTTAGCTTCGTTCGGATTTGGATGTGCTTCGATAAATAACCCTGCCAGACCTAATGCCATACCACTACGGGCCAGCTCAGCGGCCTGTGCTCGACGTCCATCGGCTGAGTCACTGCGTCCTCCTGGTCGCTGCAATGCGTGAGTGGCATCAAAGATCACCGGTGCCATATGTTTCATATCATCCATGCCCAGCATATCCACCACTAGGTTGTTGTAACCGAAGCTACTACCTCGTTCACATAGAATAACCTGGTCATTTCCTGCTTCGTTGATTTTCTTCAAAATATGGCGCATTTCGTGCGGCGCTAAAAATTGCGGTTTTTTAACATTAATAACCGCCCCCGTTTTTGCCATCGCCACCACTAAATCAGTTTGGCGCGCTAAAAACGCAGGTAACTGGATAATATCAACCACCTCTGACACTGGCTGCGCCTGAAAAGGTTCATGAACATCCGTGATCAATGGTACATTAAAAGTGCTTTTTATCTCTTCAAAAATCTTTAATCCTTCTTCCATTCCCGGACCACGGTATGAATTGATAGAAGAACGGTTTGCTTTATCAAAAGATGCTTTAAACACATATGGAATATTTAGCTTTTGAGTCACTTCCACATAATGCTCAGCAATGCGCATCGCCAAGTCACGCGACTCCAGTACGTTCATCCCACCAAACAACACAAACGGTTTGTCGTTTGCAATTTCTATGTTAGCCAGATTGATCGTTTGTGTATTCATATTTCTTCCAATTTAACTGCCAATGATACGCAGCAACTGACCACAGAGCCACGCCATATACGTACCCAGTGCATAACCAAGTACTGCTAATAATACCCCAACAGGAGCCAATGCGGGGTGAAATGCTGATGCAACAACTGGTGCCGAGGCAGCCCCGCCGATATTTGCTTTACTGCCCACCGCAACATAAAACACGGGCGCTTTGATAAGTTTTGCCACCAAGAATAATAGCCCAATATGGATCGCCATCCAAATTACACCAATTATTATATACTTAGGTGCTTCTACAATTTTGGTTATATCCATATGCAAGCCAATCGTTGCAATTAAGATATACAAAAAGCTTGCTCCGACCTTTGAGGCACCCACCGCTTCATACTGACGCGCTTTAGTGAATGACAATGCCAAGCCAATGCTGGTCACTAACACGATAATCCAGAATAGTTTACTGTGTAGTGAGAACTTTTTCAGGCCGGGATAATGTTCAACAAAAAACGGCACCAATAAGTCTGCCGCGAAATGCGCAAGGCCCGTTGCACCAAATGCTAAAGCCAGCATGATCATAAAATCTCTCAGTTCGGGTTTGCGTGCATGCTGAGCTTCAAACTGCTGAACCTTATCTATTAGACGGTCGATTGAACTGGTATCAGCGCCAGTTTTTTCATCTATCTTTTTGTGTTTTGCAGCGAGCATTAACAGCGCTGCCATCCACAAGTTGGCAACCACAATATCAACTGTGACCATCACCGTGAAAATTTCTCCGCCAGCGCCGTATATCTCTTTCATGGCAAGCATATTCGCTCCACCACCAATCCAGCTGCCGGCTAACGCAGCCATACCTCGCCATAATGCCTCAGGTCCCGAAACACCAAGTAATTCGGGCATGATAGTGGCAACGATGAGCAAAGCAACAGGACCACCGATCACCACCCCTATGGTGCCGGTTAAGAACATAATGATGGCTTTTTTACCTAAACCTAGAATGGCTTTAAGATCAATACTAAGTGTGAGTAAAACCAAGCATGCAGGCAATAGAAAGTATTTAGCAACCGTGTACACATCATTGCTACTGCCATCAACAATACCAAAGGTATTAAGTAATGATGGCAAGAAGTAACACATGAGTAGTGCGGGTACATATTTGTAAAATTTGGCCCAAAAACCCTGCTTTAGATTTGATGTATAAAACACAAACCCAAGAATGAGTGCAAGCAAGCCCAGAATAACAGCGTTGTTTGTGATTAAAGCTGATCCTTGTTCCATAACAGCCCTCGTTATTATTTTCTAATGGAGTATGTTGTTGTGATCGGCAAGTTCTGCGATTTGGTGCTGAATAATCTCTATGGTTGGATCATCTGGGCACTCGTCAACAAAGAATTGTAGATCTTCCTTTGCCATTTTGGGGCAGTTAAGTTGATTAAGTAAATAACCTCTATCACGACGCTCGTAAGGATCATCACCAATTAAATCCATCAATAGCTCAACGCAACTTAAGGCATGACTAAACTTATCTGCCGCAATAAAGGCCCACTTCTGTTGTGCAAGATAAAGCTTTACCGCTTCATCTCCCATCACCAACTCTAATGGCTCTTCATTCTTATCTGCGTCAGCGTCGTTTTCAGGCACAATATACCAGTTTTGCTGGCCACTATTTGGGTCAACTAAATAGCCTTCGTCGTTGCTCATTGCAACGTGCACCACAACCTCACCTTGGCTTAAAGCTAGATTTGCGTCAAACTCCGCTCGCTGCAATAGATGACTGAGGATCATCGCCAGTGCGGTAGGTGAACCACTGCGCATATTAAGTACATAACACACGCTGTTGAGTGTATATTCTGGAATATTTTGGTCACTGCCACTGAATAGCCAAACAGTGTAAAAAGCATCTAATAGTTTATCTAAACGTTCATGTGGATGTGGGTATTGGACGCAAATTTTCTCTACCAGCAATTCTAACTCTGATAGCTGACAAAAGCTGGTTTCTAGCTTGGCTTGCGCATCCCAATGCCTCTCCGCCTTGATACAGCGAAATAGAGGATCCTGAGGTATGTAATCTGTACTACCGTCTTGTTCTTCGAACCAGATATCAGTCATATATCCCGAGTCAACTCACAATTTCTAATAAACGAAAGTCTAGTCTACCACTTTTTACTACAGACCCAAATAGCGATGCTATGAGCTGCATAGTTTTAATTATCTCCGTCACCCAAGAATAAGTGATAAGTACTAACCAAAGAAACTAAAAAAGCGCATCAAAGCGCTTTTTTAACATAGGCCTGTGGCGTTTAGATTACAGGACCAGTGCACCTTTTGTACTTGCTAAATAGCCGATACCCAATAACGAGATTGTTGCGCCGATAAAAGTCGCTACTTGCGTTTGTCTACTGGTAGATTTCGCACCTATTATGCCAAGCGCAATGTAAGCGATTACCAATACTATCTTTTCAAGTAACCAAGGCTGGCCCAGAGGATTAATACTACCTGCGACTAACAAAGCGATTGCTGAAACCAATAACAGGGTGTCAACACCGTGGCTAGCTATGAAAACGCCCTTATTAGCAGCCAGTTTACCACTGCCAAAACGCGAAAAAGCGCGGGTGTAAAATAATAAAATGCTGAGCACGACGAATAGCATATGTGTATGTTTTAACGCTAAGTAATCCATATTTACTCTTTATTAGTGTTGTTTGTCAGGGAAACGAGCCAAAATGGCTTCTACATCATCAATGTGTTCATTTAAAATATCAACCAAACTAGGGTCAAAGTGTTTGCCTTTTTGGTTATTAATCTCTGCCAGCGCTTGTTCTTTGGTCCAAGGTTCTTTATAGCAACGCTTGTGACGCAGCGCATCATACACATCCGCTAATGCGACGATACGGCCAAAAATATGAATATCTTCACCTTTTTTACCTTCAGGATAACCTGTGCCGTCCCACTTTTCATGATGCTCTTTGGCAATCACCGCGCCAGCATTTACAATCTCACGCCTTGAGTCTTGGAGAATTCGATACCCTTTAAGCGTGTGTGACTTCATGACATCCCATTCTTCGTCATTCAGCTTGCCAGGCTTATTGAGAATAGCATCAGGAATACCGACCTTACCAACGTCATGCAGTGGTGATGACATTCTCAGCAGCTCAACATCATGGTGACTTAAACCGCTCTGGCTTGCGAATAGCTCACACATATATGCGACACGCTTAACATGATTACCCGTTTCAGTTGAGCGTTGCTCTAGCGCTTCGCTCAAACGGTAGACGAGCTCCTGCTGCGTGCTCTCAATCTCGGCTTGTAATTGCACATTTTCATATGCCAACTGTACATTTTGCGAGAATATTTTTATCAGGTGTTTTTGCGTGTCGGTTAAATATTCTGGGATACCTGACACAAAAAGCATAGAACTGTGATTGTACTCACTTGAGCAGTATGCAAATAAGTAATTGTTTTTATAAACAATGCCTTTCTCACTCAATGCTTGGTTGCAGGCATCAAGCTGCTCGGTAGTTAATACTTCTGTTATTGGCTTTCCTTCACAGCGCTCAAATTCGCCACGCCCAGTAAATACAACAAGTTGATCACTCTTTCGGCCACTTAAGTTACTGGCCACCAATGACGTGGCATACATCGCCTCATCCACGGTGCCAAGCAATGACGTTAACTGCTGCATCACTCCTTTGATAAAGTGTTCAATTGAATGGGTGGCAAAAATATCCCGTGACGCACAAATGATTTTTTCCAAGCCTTGGCGAGATTGTTCAATCGCTAAAATATCGCGATAAGATCGCAAGCTCGACATCACTACAGTGAATAGCTTTTGTGCGGTTAATTCGGTTTTTGATTTGTAATCGTTGATATCATAATTGACGATTACTTGACGCTCAGGGGCTTGTCCCGGTTGCCCCGTTCTTAAAATGATGCGAATGTGGTTATTCTTAGCTTCTTCACGAATAAACTTAGCAACTTGTAATCCAGCATCATCGGTTTCCATCACAACATCAAGCAGTACAATGGCTGCGTCAGGGTGTTCACTGATGACTTTACGTGCTTCTTCCCCTGAGTAGGCGCTTAAAAATTCTAAGCGCTTTTTTTGAAATTCAAAATCACTCAGAGCCAATTTAGTCACAGCATGGACTTCAGGTTCATCGTCTACGATGATCACTTTCCATTTGCCACTATGCTCTGGCTCAATGACTTCACTCGGTTCATCAGAAAACAAAAAATCATCCATATAGGGATCCTTTCAGTGCACGTCAAATAGGGTTTATAGGGACTCACCAAGCCATTGGGCTAGAGTGACACGATCACAGCCTGCCATATCTTTAATTGTAAGTATATTGCTATAACCCATTTGTGCAAAATACTGCTGCAATTTAGTAGCTTGCTGATAACCGTGCTCAATCAGTAAATAACCACCATGATTAAGGTGTTGTGTACCTTGCGCAATGATAATCTTAATATCAGACATTCCTTCGTCATCTGCCACTAATGCACTTAAGGGTTCAAACCTGACATCCCCTTGTGACAAATGATGATCATCATGCTCAATATACGGCGGGTTACTCACTATCAAGTCAAATCTTTGTTGCACTACAGCCTGATACCAATCACTTTGAGCGATTTCTACGTTATTGAAACCTAACTTTTGCTGATTGCGTTTTGCAAGAGCTACTGCATCGTGCGAATAGTCAAGTGCAGTGATTTGCCAGTACGCTTGCTCAGATGCAAGTGCCAATGCGATGGCCCCCGTTCCGGTCCCTAAATCAAGCACTTTGGCCTTATCAGGTAACGCTAAACTTAATGCGTGCTCGACCAGCGTTTCGGTATCTGGTCTTGGGATCAACGTGCTGGCATTAACCTCCAGTGGCAAGCTCCAAAACTCGCGCATGCCCACAATATGGGCCACAGGCTCTCCCAGTCTTCGTCTGTCAATCAGCGCGATAAACTGAGTTTGCTGTTGCTGTGAAAGTTGCTCATCTGGCCAAGCAAAAAGATAACTGCGGGGTTTATCTAACACATGCAGCAGCAAGACTTCACTATCTAACTTAGCACTGTCGGAAGAGGTCTTTAAAAGTTCAGTAGCCCATGCAATTGCTTGGGCTACATTGTATGTCGTCACGTTTATTCTTCACCCATCGCGGCCAATAGATCAGCCTGATGTTCTAACAATAGCGGGTCGATGATAGCACCCAAGTCACCGGCTACGATTTCGTTAAGGCGATATAATGTCAGGTTGATACGGTGATCGGTAATACGCCCTTGCGGGTAGTTATAAGTACGGATACGCTCTGAGCGATCTCCACTTCCCACTAGGTTTCGACGCTCTGATGCCTCTGCCGCTTGGCGCTTCTCGTCTTCAGCTTGCTGCAACCGAGCACCCAGTACAGATAGCGCTTTAGCACGGTTTTTGTGCTGTGAACGTTCGTCCTGACATTCAACTACCACGCCGGTTGGTATGTGGGTGATACGAATCGCGGAGTCCGTTTTGTTAACGTGCTGACCACCGGCACCTGAGGCGCGAAAGGTATCGATTTTTAGATCCGCAGGGTTAATCTGAATCGCTTCTGCTTCAGGGATCTCTGCCATCACGGCAACGGTACATGCGGAAGTATGTACTCGGCCTTGTGATTCGGTTTCTGGTACGCGTTGTACACGGTGTGCGCCTGACTCAAACTTCAGTTTACCATACACCCCATCACCACTAATGTTGGCTATGATTTCTTTGTAGCCGCCGTGCTCACCCTCATTGGCGCTCACTACTTCAACTTTCCACTTTTGCGTTTCTGCATAACGGCTATACATACGGAACAAGTCACCCGCAAAGATAGCGGCCTCATCACCACCGGTACCTGCTCGCACTTCAAGAAATACGTTGTTATCGTCTTTTGGATCTTTTGGCAACATCAACACTTGTAAATCATCTTCAAGCTGTGCAATTGCTGCTTTGGCTTCTTTGTATTCTTCTTGGGCCATTTCACGCATATCTGGGTCTGAATCTTTCAACATCTCTTCTGAGGTCGCGACATCCTCTTGCGCTTGTTGATAAGCAGCAAACGCCTTTACAACATCTTCAAGCTCTGAGTACTCTTTTGACAACGCGCGAAAACGGTTCTGATCACCGATCACTTCTGGGTCACTTAGCATCGCTTGAACTTCTTCATAGCGCTCGGCTAAGGTCTCTAACTTACGGTATACGGACTCTTTCATTAACGTCTTATTCCTGCTCAATTCCTAATGTTTGTTTAAGTTGTGCCAATTGCTCAACGTCACCCAATTTTGCAGCCTCTTGAATCGCTTTTGTTGGGGCATGTGTTAATCGATTGGTGAGCTTATTGGCCAACTCTAGCAATACCTTATCTGAAGGCTTGCCTGCTTCTAGCTGGTTAAGTGCTTTTTCAACCAACTCGGTTTTAATTTGTTGGGCGCTGTCGCGATATTGGCGAATCACATCCACAGACTTTAAAGAGCGCTGCCACTGGGCAAACTCTCTGGTTTTTTCTTCTATAATCGCCTGCGCTTGACGCGCGGCTTGCTCACGACTGGCCATATTTTCGCTGACAATGGCCTGTAAGTCATCTACTGAATACAAATAAGCCGCATCTAAATCACCCACCTGACTCTCAATATCACGCGGTACAGCGATATCGATAAGCAACATTGGCTTGTGTCGCCTTTGCTTGAGTGCCTGTTCTACAACGCCCTTGCCGATTATTGGCAAAGTACTTGCGGTGGAAGAAATAACAATATCAGCTTTGTGTAATTCTTCTGGCAATTGTGCTAATGAGATTACTTGGCCATCGACCTCTTCTGCCAACCCTTGTGCACGTTCAATCGTTCTATTTGCCACCGTGATTGATTTGGGGTGATGTTGAAATAAATGCTTAGCAACCAACTCTATGGTTTCGCCAGCACCAATCAATAACACGCGAGTTTTATCCAATTGACCATAAATGTGTTTTGCCAAATTGACTGCCGCATAGGCTACCGACACCGCACTGGCACCGATGTCAGTTTCTGTACGTACTTGTTTTGCAACCGAAAAAGTCTTTTGAAACAACCGCTCAAAGGTAGGCTTGATGCCATTGTGGTGTTTTGCGCTACTGTACGCTTGCTTGATTTGACCCAATATTTGCGGCTCACCTAACACTAACGAGTCTAATCCGCACGCTACACGCATCAAATGATTCACTGCGTCTTGATTATGATGAACATAAACATTATCACTCAGCTGTGCTTCATCTATGTTGTGAAAACATGCAAGCCACTGAAGAAGCGCTTGGGAATTCTCACTCTCAAGGCTACAATAGATTTCGGTACGATTGCAGGTTGAAACAATTACGGACTCTTTAAACTGAGCGTGATGGGCCAACTCAGTGAGTGCTTGAGACAATTGCTCAGGAGAAAAGGCAACTTTTTCACGTAGTTCTACCGATGCTGTTTTGTGATTTATACCGAGTGCGATGATGGTCATAGATGCCAGAATTGCCCGAGCCCTGTTTTAAAGCCAGCAATTTTACCAAAAATCAATCGAATATGGAAAGTAAGGAACATCATTTGACACGATTTCATTTGATTTTGCTCATGTTTTTTTTATTTCTTAACGGATGTGCGCAAAGAATCACCCCTACACAGCAGCCAAACCAAGACTGGAAAGCATTATTACAGGAACAAAAAAGCTGGCAAGCAAGTGGTAAGTTAGCTTTCCTCAGTGACAAGCAACGCCAGTCAGCCAATTTTAATTGGCAGCTCAAAGACGACAAACAACAACTGATCCTGACTAGCTTCATTGGCACTCGAATTTTATCCCTCACTGAATTGGGGCAGTACAGTGAACTTGAATATGATGGCAACACCTATTTAGACCGTGACAGTCAACAACTCGTTAAACGCTTAAGTGGCATGGATTTACCGGTTGCCCAAGCGCCTGCTTGGCTCACTGGCACAGTAAACAACGATAGCAATCAATACGATAGCTATGGGCGTTTAACCTCTAGCAGTTGGCAAGATGAGCAGGGGCAAATTTGGCAAGCAAACTATGCTCAATATTCCTTAGTCGACGATATGTGGCTTCCAACGCGAATTAACCTGACTCATAATACACTCAAAATCAAAATTCAGCTCAACTCATGGCAGTTTTAATATGACTTCGCTTTCGTTAATGGCGCCAGCCAAACTTAATTTATTTTTACACATCAACGCACAACGTGCAGACGGCTATCATGAGTTAGAAACCCTGTTCACATTTTTAGAGTTTGGTGATGAACTCACGTTTTCCTGTACTGAGCATGATAAGGTAGAAATTATTGGGGATACCGGCGATATCCCCCTTGAAGACAACCTTATCTATAAAGCCGCATTAGCCCTGCGCCCTTTTCGCCGCGCAGAGACCGGCATTTTAGTCTCACTGAGCAAGAAGCTGCCAATGGGAGGTGGTGTTGGTGGTGGCTCATCAGACGCTGCCACAACATTATTAGCAATAAATCAATTGTGGCAATGTCATTTAAGCTTGCAAGAACTGGCTGAAATAGGTCTTAAATTGGGGGCTGATGTTCCTGTTTTTGTCAATGGAAAAACCGCTTTAGCACAAGGGGTCGGAGAAAAGTTAACCGCCGTAAAGCTGCCCCAGCGCTGGTTTTGCGTAGTATTTCCAAGTGTTCATGTCAGCACAGGTGCTATCTTCACTCACCCAGATTTACCTCGAAATACGGCAAAGCTGACAAGTGATTGGCAACTGGCAAATACCAGTAATGATTGTGAGGCTTTGGTTAAAAAGCTCTACCCCGAGGTTGAAAAGACCCTAGTCTGGTTGCTAAAATATGGCCCGTCCCGTATGACAGGAACCGGAGCGTGTTGTTTTGTTGAACTTGATTCAGCAGATGCAGCACAGCGTGTGCTCAGTTCATTACCGTCATGCTGGCAAGGGTTTGTAGCCCCTAGTACCAACATATCACCTGCTCATACGCAGCTTGATAGTTGGCTTAAAATGCAGAAGTAAATTGTTTAAGTTAGCCTGTTTTGACTCTGTCATTGCATGTTAGTCCAAAAATTCAGTGCCTGAGGAACCCTACCGTGCCTGACATGAAGCTCTTCGCTGGTAACGCAACACCTGAGTTAGCTCAAAAAGTTGCAAAACGTTTATTCATTGAATTAGGTGACGCTGTAGTTGGTCGTTTTAGCGACGGCGAGATCAGTGTTCAAATCAATGAAAACGTACGCGGATCGGATGTTTTCATTATCCAGTCAACTTGTGCCCCAACTAACGATAACCTTATGGAGCTTATCGTTATGGTCGACGCGCTACGTCGTGCCTCTGCGGGTCGTATTACTGCCGTGATCCCTTACTTTGGTTACGCTCGTCAAGACCGTCGTGTACGCTCTGCCCGTGTGCCAATCACAGCTAAGGTTGTTGCCGATTTCCTATCTAGTGTTGGTGTTGACCGTGTATTAACGGTTGATCTTCACGCTGAACAAATCCAAGGATTCTTTGACGTTCCAGTTGATAACGTATTTGGTAGCCCAGTACTGTTAGATGATATGAAAGAACGTGAATTTGACGATGTGGTTGTTGTATCACCAGATATTGGTGGTGTTGTACGTGCTCGTGCTATCGCAAAGCTGCTTAATGATACCGACTTGGCAATCATTGATAAGCGTCGTCCACAAGCAAACGTATCACAAGTTATGCACATTATTGGTGACGTTGCAGGTCGCGACTGCATCATCGTGGATGATATGATTGATACTGGCGGTACATTATGCAAAGCAGCTGAAGCGCTTAAAGAGCATGGCGCAAAACGCGTATTTGCTTACGCTACACACCCTGTTTTGTCAGGGGCTGCTGCTGAAAACCTACGCAACTCAGTTATTGATGAAGTAATCGTTACGGACTCAATTCCACTATCAGACGAGCTACGTACTCTAGATAACATTAAAGTACTGACTCTGGCTGATATGCTAGCAGAAACGATTCGTCGTATTAGCAACGAAGAATCTATTTCGGCTATGTTTCAGCACTAAGATGTTGAATAAACATAGCAACTAGCACTATAAAAGCACCTCAGGGTGCTTTTTTTGTATCTCTATGTTTTATTTATCACTCAGCAATGGTATAGTAGCGCGCCTTTTTTAGGTAGGGTGTTTGGTCGCGAGCACCTTAAACTTTAAACTAAAATTTTTGGAGACATTATGTCTAACGAATTATACACATTGAATGCCGAAGTACGCGCTGAGTTAGGTACTGGTGCGAGCCGCCGCCTACGTCGTGCAGACAAGGTACCAGCAATCCTTTACGGTGCTGATAAAGAAGCGCTAACGCTAACTCTTGATCACAACAAAGTAATCAAAGCTCAAGAAGATGAAGGTTTCTACAGCCACATCCTTACGCTAAACATTGCTGGTGAGTCTGTAGAAGCAATTCTTAAAGACATTCAACGTCACCCGTACAAGCCTAAGATCACTCACTTAGACTTCCAACGTGTAGATGCTAACCACAAGATCCACACTAAAGTACCTGTCCACTTCCTAAATGAAGAAGCAGCAACTAAAGGCGGCAACACTATTGCTCACCACGTTACTGAAATCGACGTAACATGTTTACCAGCTGCACTTCCTGAGTTCATCGAAGTAGACGTAGCAGCTCTTGAAGTTGGTGCAACTTTACACCTAACTGACATCAAACTTCCAGCTGGTGTTGCTTCAGTTGAACTTGCTAAAGGCGAAGGTCATGACCAAGCGGTTGTTACTCTAAACGCGCCTAAAGGTTCTGCATCTGAAGAAGCAACTGAAGAAGCTGCTGAATAATTATTAAGGTGTCAGCACCTTGAATAATATTCAAATGCTTGTGGGCCTGGCTAATCCAGGCCCCGAATATCAAAACACACGTCACAATGCTGGTGAATGGTTCATTCTTGAACTGGCCAAGCGCTACAACTGCCAATTAAAACCTGACACCAAACACTTTGGTCTGACAGGTAAAGTCATTATAAATAATAAAGAATTCAAACTTCTGATCCCTACCACCTATATGAATTTAAGTGGTAAGTCCGTGAGCAGTTTAGCGAATTTTTATAAAATTCCAGTTGAAGATATTCTCGTTGCACATGATGAAATGGACCTAGACCCTGGCATCGCCAAACTTAAAAAAGGCGGTGGGCATGGTGGTCATAATGGCCTAAAAGACATCATCGCGAAAATGGCCAACAATAAAGAATTTCTGCGTTTACGCATTGGTATTGGTCATCCTGGGCACAAAGATAAAGTGACTGGCTGGGTGCTTGGTAAAGCGCCTAAAGAAGATCAGGAAAAAATTGACGCAGCAGTGGATGAAGCGGTGCGTTGTATGGAAATACTGGCAAAAGACGGTGTGTTAAAAGCACAAAACAGACTACATTCATTTAAGCCGTGATCTAAATTTATATTGCGTTTATCTGAGACAAATTAGGGTTCAAAACTATGGGTTTTAAATGTGGCATTGTTGGTTTACCTAACGTTGGTAAATCTACCCTTTTCAATGCATTAACTAAAGCGGGTATCGAAGCCGCAAACTTTCCATTTTGTACTATCGAGCCAAATACGGGTGTGGTACCGGTTCCTGATAATCGCCTAAATCAATTAGCCGAGATCGTGAACCCTCAGCGTATTTTGCCTACAACCATGGAATTCGTTGACATCGCCGGCCTAGTTAAAGGGGCTTCTAAAGGTGAAGGTCTGGGTAACCAATTTCTAGCGAACATTCGTGAAACGGACGCTATTGGTCATGTAGTACGCTGTTTTGAAAACGAAAATATCGTTCACGTAGCGGGCACTATCGATCCAGCTGATGATATTGACGTTATCAACACTGAATTAGTACTGGCAGATATGGATGCCGCTGATCGCGCCATGCAAAGAAATGCCAAAAAAGCCAAAGGTGGCGATAAAGAAGCCAAGTTCCAGAACGTTGTGTTAGAGAAAGTAAAAGCCCACTTAGATGAAGGCTTAACACTGCGTTCACTACAGTTGGATAAAGAAGAGAATGAGGCTATTAAGCCAATAAACTTCTTAACAATTAAGCCAACCATGTACATTGCTAACGTAAACGAAGACGGTTTTGAAAATAACCCTTACTTAGATAAAGTACGCGAAATCGCGGCAGCCGAAGATGCTGTTGTGATCCCAGTTTGTGCTGCCATTGAAGCAGAGCTGTCTGAACTTGAAGATGAAGACAAGCTGGAGTTTATGGAAGATCTTGGTCTTGAAGAGCCTGGTCTAAACCTAGTGATCCGTGGTGGATATGAACTACTTAAACTACAGACCTACTTCACCGCTGGTGTAAAGGAAGTTCGCGCTTGGACAATTCCTGTTGGCGCTACCGCTCCGCAAGCTGCTGGCAAGATCCATACAGATTTTGAACGTGGCTTTATCCGCGCGCAAACCATTGCCTTTGATGATTATATTCAATATCGTGGTGAAAGTGGTGCTAAAGATGCGGGTAAATTCCGCCAAGAAGGTAAAGATTACATCGTCAAAGATGGCGATGTAATGAACTTCTTATTTAATGTTTAAGACACCATAAAATATTAAAAGGGCCTGCTGGCCCTTTTTTGTTTGTTGCTGCATATTGGTCTTGTCGCAGCAGAACATACTTTTTTATTAATCGATTAAAATAGCAGCGGACAGTGACATTTCAATGACCAATTCGGCTATTTAATCTGCAAACAAACGCTTTGAGTCAGTTTTTTGCAAAAAAGGTGTTGACGTGTTTGGGGCATATCAGCATAATACGCCCCGCATCAGCGATGATGGGAAATAAAAAAAGATGGCTATGTAGCTCAGCTGGTTAGAGCACATCACTCATAATGATGGGGTCCCCTGTTCAAATCAGGGCATAGCCACCATGCTTTTATTACTACCAAACTCATCGATTTAGCTGGTCAAACTGCGGGGGTGGCGGAATTGGTAGACGCGCTGGATTTAGGTTCCAGTATCTTCGGGTGTGAGAGTTCAAGTCTCTCCCTCCGCACCAACTTTTTAAGTTGGTTTGAGTAAACGTTGTTGGAGTATCGCCAAGCGGTAAGGCAGCGGGTTTTGATCCCGCCATTCCCAGGTTCAAATCCTGGTACTCCAGCCAATGGCTATGTAGCTCAGCTGGTTAGAGCACATCACTCATAATGATGGGGTCCCCTGTTCAAATCAGGGCATAGCCACCATTTACTCCCACAAAGTGCAATGTGGTAAAAAAGCACGACCTCCTTGTGCGGGGGTGGCGGAATTGGTAGACGCGCTGGATTTAGGTTCCAGTATCTTCGGGTGTGAGAGTTCAAGTCTCTCCCTCCGCACCATCTTTTAAAGATGTAAAACATTAAATATAGAACTCTCGATTGTTGGAGTATCGCCAAGCGGTAAGGCAGCGGGTTTTGATCCCGCCATTCCCAGGTTCAAATCCTGGTACTCCAGCCACTTTACCTACCAATTAAAGTGTATATCGAAGCCTTAGGAACACCTATGGCAAGCTAGTAGCTTAACTACTTAAATTATGCCTTTAGGCATATCCTGTGATGCGGGGGTGGCGGAATTGGTAGACGCGCTGGATTTAGGTTCCAGTATCTTCGGGTGTGAGAGTTCAAGTCTCTCCCTCCGCACCAACTTCTCGATTAGAAGTAAAATAATCAAACCTTTTTGTTGGAGTATCGCCAAGCGGTAAGGCAAAAGAGAGAGGTTTTGATCCCTCACTCATTTCCCCCAGATTCAAATCCTGGGACCACACAAGATTTGAATTAAGTAAACGTTGTTGGAGTATCGCCAAGCGGTAAGGCAGCGGGTTTTGATCCCGCCATTCCCAGGTTCAAATCCTGGTACTCCAGCCATGCGGGGGTGGCGGAATTGGTAGACGCGCTGGATTTAGGTTCCAGTATCTTCGGGTGTGAGAGTTCAAGTCTCTCCCTCCGCACCATCTTCTCAAGATGTAAAATTGATAGATTTGAATAATCGACTGTTGGAGTATCGCCAAGCGGTAAGGCAGCGGGTTTTGATCCCGCCATTCCCAGGTTCAAATCCTGGTACTCCAGCCACTTTAATCTACCAATTAAAGCGGAAGTCGAAGCCTAAGATATTAGGCAAGCTAGTAGCTTAACTACTGAACTTTATGCTTCTAAGCATATCCTGTGATGCGGGGGTGGCGGAATTGGTAGACGCGCTGGATTTAGGTTCCAGTATCTTCGGGTGTGAGAGTTCAAGTCTCTCCCTCCGCACCATTCAGGTTATTTCTTATTTTTTCTCTTCTTAATTATTCCCTTTAGTTTCCTACTTATTATTTTTATTGTCCGTTAAATATTTTAGTACCAACCCGTTGATAGCAAAAACGGACCTGCGCCCGCTTTAAAAATCGACAAATTGTCAGTTAGTTACCAGCCCATAGCGTGTTCTAGCACCTTGCGCTTTAGAGGGCCGGCCTGATCCGCTATCTTCAAAATACCATTACGTAGCGCCTTTAGCGGTGTTATATCGTTAGAAAAGCCAAAATAACACGCATCCATCATGCTCATCATAGCTAAGTTATCAGCTCGACGTTTTCGCTCATATTGCTTAAGCGCTTTAGAGTCTCCTAAATCTTCCAGCTCTTCTAAACACTCAGCCAGCGCTGCTACATCTTTAAAACCGAGGTTTACGCCCTGCCCTGCTAATGGATTTATGGTATGAGCGGCATCTCCTACAAGTACCAATCGACCTTGGCTGTATTGGTTGGCATGTTGTCTTGCTAATGGAAAGATGGCTTTTTGTTCTACGCTAAAATCTCCAGGCAATTCAAAAAAGTGCTCAACAATCCGCTCCTTCAGCTGCTCATTAGACATAGCTGCAAGCGTTTGTGCATCTTGATACCAGATTAAGTTTGCATAAGGCGCACGCATGGGTAAAAAAGCGATTGGCCCTGAGGGTTTGAATTGCTGCCAAGTTTTATACTGCTGTGGCGCATCTAATTTGATTAGCACCCCCATACAACTTTGCTGGTATTGCCAACCCGTCACGCCGATATTGGCAAGTGCTCTTAGTGGCGAGCGACCTCCATCGGCCGCAATCAGTAAATCAGCCTGATAGCTTTTGTCAGCATAATGCAATGTAATGGAGTCTAAATTTTGTTCAATTGCCGTGGGCAATGTATCGACGGTTTCCACTGCCACCCCATTCTCGGCAAATTGTGCCCAAAGACTGGCCTGAATGAGTTTATTTTCAATCAGGTGGCCTAAATGAGTTTGCGATACATCTGCGGCATCAAATAACAGGCTATTACCCAGCTGTTCATAGGCTTCAAGTTGATAGTAAGGCGCAACTCGCGTTGCTTTTAATAACCGCATTGCCCCTAACTTTTCTAGCAAGGATTCTGAAAAACGATTGATTGCAGAAACACGAATATCAATCTGTGGATCATCAAGCACGGCTTGAGCATCTATTGGCGAGTGTTCAAGCACAGTAACCTGCGCGCCTTGCTTAGCCAGTTGCACCGCAGCAGCTGCGCCAACCATGCCGCCACCGACAATCACCACCTTATTTTTCATAACTTTGCCTCACCTAATTTGAACCACCAGAATTGTATCTTAAGTCACACCCGTTTGCCCATTTGTAATCACGCCAATACGCTCAACCTTGATCCAGTCTTTTAAAGTTAAAAACTATACTTGGCTAGTGACCCTAGGTCATATAAAATACGCGTCCTTTAAGCTTTGCTATTGCATAGCGAACCACGAATTGCGCGACGTTGTGCATAAGATCCGAATTGAAAACGAGGCAATATTTCAATGAGTAAAAAGTTGCATATTAAAACCTGGGGTTGTCAGATGAATGAATACGACTCTCAGAAAATGGCTGATCTACTGGATGCCACTAACGGCTATCAACTAACAGAAGAAGCCGAGCAAGCTGACGTTATCTTACTCAATACCTGTTCAATTCGTGAAAAGGCACAAGAGAAAGTATTCCACCAACTTGGTCGTTGGAAGTTATTAAAAGATGATAACCCTGACTTGGTAATCGGTGTTGGTGGCTGTGTAGCATCGCAAGAAGGTGACACAATTCGCCAACGTGCGCCTTTCGTTGATATTGTGTTTGGCCCGCAAACACTGCATCGCTTGCCTGAAATGATCAAACAAGTACAAAGCAAACAAGGCGCTGTCGTTGATATTTCTTTCCCTGAAATTGAAAAATTTGACAGACTACCAGAGCCAAAAGCTGAAGGCCCAACCGCGTTTGTGTCTATCATGGAAGGTTGCTCTAAGTATTGTACCTTCTGTGTGGTTCCTTACACGCGTGGTGAAGAGGTTAGCCGTCCACTTGATGACGTATTGCTTGAAGTGGCTCAGCTTGCAGAGCAAGGCGTGCGTGAAGTAAACCTACTTGGTCAAAACGTAAATGCTTACCGAGGTGAAACCCATGATGGTGAAACCTGTTATTTCTCAGATTTATTGCGCTATGTTGCGGCAATTGATGGTATTGACCGTATTCGTTATACCACGTCTCATCCTGTAGAGTTTACACCAGACATTATCGAAGCTTACGCAGATGTACCTGAGCTAGTTGACCATTTACACTTGCCAGTACAAAGTGGCTCTGACCGCATTTTGAATCTAATGAAACGTGGCCACACTGCACTTGAGTACAAATCAACAATTCGTAAGTTGCGTAAAATTCGCCCGAACTTAAGCATGTCGTCAGACTTCATCATTGGTTTCCCAGGTGAAACGGCGACTGATTTTGAAGCCACAATGAACCTTATTAATGACATTGGCTTTGATATGAGCTTTAGCTTCATCTACTCAGCGCGCCCTGGTACGCCTGCGGCTGATTTGCCGGATGATGTCTCTGAGCAAGAAAAGAAAGAGCGTTTGTACATCCTACAAAACCGTATTAACCAAATGGCACAAGATATCAGCCGCAAAATGTTTGATACCGAGCAGCGTATTCTGGTTGAAGGTCCATCGAAGAAAAACCCAATGGAACTGCGTGGTCGTACCGAAAATAACCGAGTGGTTAACTTTGAAGGTCCACACTCTGTGATCGGTCAGTTTGTTGATGTACGTATAACAGAAGCATTACCAAACTCTTTACGTGGCGAGTTAATTCGTACAGAATCAGAAATGAACTTACGTAAGGACGTGGCACCGGCTGATATATTAAATCGTGCCCCGCTAGAGCCAGAAGCTGATGAGTTAGGTGTAACAACGTTTACGCCATAAATCAGATTGATTACGCCAGCCTTTGCTGGCGTACTTGTTATAGGAAGCCATTTTGAGTAGTCAGTTAAAAAATATTGAATTTTACCTAGAACCCGCCGACAATAATCGTCTTTCATCATTGTGTGGTCCATTCGATGAAAACATAAAACAAATAGAGCGCCGCTTAGGGGTAGAAGTCGCCCATCGTGATAATTGGTTTAAAGTGACAGGTAAGCCTGTACAAACCAAAGCCGCTATGGATATTTTAAAGTCTCTGTATGTTGACACTCAGCCTGTTCGAGGCCAAGTCAACGAGATTGAACCTGACCATGTTCACTTGGCAATTAGTGAAGCGAATGTATTAGAACAAGACGCGCCCGCAGTCTGGGACCAAGAGGTCTACATAAAAACACGTCGCGGCGTAGTGAAACCACGCAACCCTAATCAAAGCCAGTATGTGGCAAACATCCTAACACATGACATTTGCTTTGGTATTGGTCCTGCTGGTACAGGTAAAACCTATCTGGCCGTTGCGGCCGCCGTTGATGCTCTGGAACGTCAGGAGATCCGCCGTATTTTACTGACTCGCCCAGCTGTAGAAGCGGGTGAAAAGTTAGGCTTTTTACCTGGTGACTTAACACAAAAAATCGACCCCTATTTGCGTCCGCTTTACGATGCCTTATTTGAAATGCTTGGCTTTGAAAAAGTAGAGCGTTTGATTGAAAAAAATGTTATCGAAGTAGCCCCGTTGGCCTACATGCGCGGACGTACACTCAACGATGCATTTATTATCCTTGATGAAAGCCAGAACACCACCACCGAGCAAATGAAAATGTTCCTGACTCGTATCGGCTTTAACTCAAAAGCGGTGATAACGGGTGACATCACGCAGATTGACTTACCGCGTGGAGCGCGTTCTGGGTTGCGTCATGCCATAGAAGTGCTCAGCGATGTGGATGAAATCTCATTTAACTTCTTTAAATCACATGATGTGGTACGCCACCCTGTGGTGGCACGTATCGTAGAAGCGTATGAGAAAAAAGAAGAAGCAGAGCGAAAAGAGAAGGCACTCAAAGAGCAGGCCTTTAAACAGGCCAAACAACAAAAAGAGCAAGACTGATGAGCGTTGAGCTAGACCTACAAATTGCCTGCGAATTTGCAGATTTACCTTCACAGCAACAATTCGAACTATGGGCCGATAAAGCGTTGTCTCCTTATCTGGAGCATGCCGAGCTGACAATTCGTATCGCAGATGAAAAAGAAAGCCAAGAGCTGAATCATCAGTATCGTGGCAAAAATAAGCCCACCAATGTGCTGTCATTTCCATTCGAAGCCCCTGCGGGCATCGAGCTGCCGCTCGTTGGCGATCTCATCATCTGCCCGCAGGTTGTTAAAGCAGAATCCATTGAGCAGGAAAAGCCCTTTCACGAACACTTTGCCCACATGGTGATCCACGGTTGCTTGCATTTACTTGGTTTTGACCATATAAATGAAAAAGACGCCGAAGAAATGGAAAGTCTAGAAAAAGAGTTTTTAGCGCAGCTGGGGATCAGTGACCCCTACCGCGATGATTTGTAATTATTTAATGGTCAAATAGCATCATTATCCAATTTGTTATTTTATGGAGTAAAACACGACAATGAGCGACGATAACTCGCAGAGTAGCCAGGGTTCTTCTGGCAAAACCTGGTTGGGACGCATCACACAGATGCTGCAAGGGGAACCCCAAAACAAAGAAGAGTTGGTAGAAGTCATTGCTGATGCTCAGGAGCGAAGTCTGATAGACCCTGAGACAAAGGATATGATGGAAGGTGTGTTAGGCGTCTCTGAGCTTAAAGTGCGCGATATTATGATCCCACGCTCACAGATGATCACGCTGGACGTAGATCAATCACTAGAACAACAATTGCCAACCATGGTGGAATCATCTCACTCGCGCTTTCCGGTGATTTGTGAAGATAAAGACCATGTTGAAGGCATCCTACTGGCTAAAGATTTACTGCCATTGATTTTGAACAAGGACGAAAACCTACCCGCAATTAGGGAGTACTTACGACCTGCGATCGTCGTGCCTGAAAGCAAGCGTGTAGACACACTGCTTAATGAGTTTCGTCAAAAGCGTTACCATATGGCCATCGTTGTGGACGAGTATGGTGGTGTGTCGGGCTTAGTAACCATTGAAGACATTCTTGAGATCATCGTTGGTGAAATCGAAGATGAACACGACGATGATGAAGAACAGCAGGATATTCGCCAGCTGTCTAAGCATGTGTATATGGTGCAGGCCTTAACCCCGCTGGATGAGTTTAACGAGTTCTTTAAAACAGGTTACGACACCCAAGAAGCGGATACAATTGGTGGCATTATTCTCCATGCGTTTGGGCATATGCCTAGCCGAGGTGAAACCATCGACATTGAACCTCTGCAATTTAAGGTGACTAATTCTGATAACCGCCGCATTATTCAGTTACAAGTAACTGTGCCAAAAACTGAAGATGGCGACGACGAAGCTGAGTAACCTACTTTCCTTGTGCAAAGACAAAAGAGCGTGGCTAGCATTATTTGCAGGCCTCGCTCTTACTTTTGCCTATGCCCCCTTTAATGTTTGGCCACTGACTTTTTTTGCACTTGCTATCGCCTGTTATGTAACTGACATGCCAAGCCCAAAACAAGCGGCCAAATATGGTTTTATCTTTGGTTTTGCTTGGTTTTCCTTGGGGATCAGCTGGGTCCATGTCTCTATCGCCCAATACGGTGGTTTGCCTTTACCTATTTCCTTATTATTGATGGCTTTGTTGTGCGCGTATCTGGCGCTCTACCCAACACTTGCCTTTATGCTCGCCAGTCGATTTGTTAATACCCCATGGCAACGTGTCGCTGTACTCATTGTTGGTTTTGCTATTTTCGAGTGGTTGCGTGGCAAACTCTTAACTGGTTTTCCGTGGCTGAGCTTTGGCTACACACTCACAGACAGTCCATTAAATACCCTAGCGCCATTAATTGGGGAGTTTGGTCTAACACTGCTATGCGTATTAGTTGGCGGTTGTATCTACTACATTTGGCAACAGCGCAGCGCTAAGCCAATCATGGTGATGGCTGCTTGTTTACTGCTGTTATACGGTGCAGATGCGCTACAGGATAAGCCTAAGCACTCTGACAAAAGCATTTCAACCCTGTTGGTACAGGGTAATATTCAGCAAAGCCTTCGCTGGGAACCCGAACAGTTCTGGCCTACCATGTCTAAATATCGAGATATGACACGCCCACACTGGCATGATGTTGACTTAGTACTTTGGCCTGAAGCGGCTATTCCTGAAATCGAAGACTTCGCTAACGCGTTTTTAGTAGATTTGGACAAAGCCGCGGCTTTTAATAACACCGCCCTTATCACAGGTATTCCAGATTATCAGTTAAACAGTAAAACCGTTTACAACTCTCTAATAGTGCTTGGTAAAAAACACAAAGAAGATGAACAAGGGCATTATCAGTACTTACACACCAACCGCTATCAAAAACATCAACTGCTACCCATTGGTGAGTTCGTACCCTTTGAAGACATTCTTAGGCCACTGGCTCCCCTTTTTGATTTAGCGATGTCATCATTTACCCGTGGTGAACGTATCCAGCACAATCTCATTGCCAATGATTTACATATTCTTCCTGCTATTTGTTACGAAATAGCGTTTAGCGAATTGGTCAGAGACAACTTTACGGAACGATCGGATATATTGTTTACGGTTAGTAATGACGCATGGTTTGGCGACTCCCATGGCCCACATCAGCACATGCAAATAGCTCGCATGCGTGCCCTTGAATTGCAAAGACCGCTAATTCGAGCCACCAATAACGGGGTAACAGGCGTATATGATCCAATTTTAGAGCAACAACATACCATCGCTCAGTTTACCTCTGATGTGCTAAAGACGGATGTGCAACTGATATCCGGTTATAGTTTTTATAGCCAATATGGTCAAAAGCCTATCTGGATTGTGATTGCGCTGCTCGTTCTGAGTGTCACGATCAGCAGAATAAAGTCTTACTTGTTCAGTCGCTTTGAACAGGATTTACTTTAGGACAAGTAACCACTCTATTTACCCAATGCCTCGCGTTAGTGCATATCAGCATGAAACAACCACACTTTTGGTGCAATTAGGCCGCCTATTGTCACACAAATAAACGTAACCACATGATTTTAATATAAATAAAAAGTTGGTACAGTTCTTCCTACTCTATCACCATCAATCACAACAAGCGAAGGTGGTTCTTATGATCGATTTATATCAAACCCTGTATTTATTGTGGCATTTAGACATTAGCATCTGGCAAATTCACGATGTGAAACACCCAGTCAAGGGTGTAGGGAGAAAAGTATGAGAACGCTATCACTACAACACCCACTGATGCTAGAGGCTGTACACAAAGTATTGAGCGAGCAGTTGTCAATTTCCGAAGCGGCACATCAATACGTGCTGCCCAAGCGCTCAGTTTATCGGGCAGTTCGCCTTGCACAAGCCAAGCCCAAACAACAAAGTGAGCGCTTAGAGGCTACCAAGCAAGTGCTTGAACAACACTTACAAGAGATTGAGCAATCATTGAGGGGATTACAGCACGTATGAAAACCTCTCCCATACAGGTCAAGGAGCTGACCTGTATTACCCCACTACTCCCTCAGCTCGTTGAATTGCTAAGTGCGTGTATTAATGATGACGCCTCTCTTGGCTTTTATAAACCTGCTCAAGCGGATTTGTTAGCTCAATATTGGCATAGTATCGAAAACGAGTTAGCACTCAAGCAGCGCCGTTTATTCGCCACGTTTGATAATCAAACATTACTAGGCTGCGTACAGTTGCTACCTTGTCGCAAACAAAATGGTACGCACCGCGCTGAGGTTGAAAAACTGTTAGTGCCCCCTTCAGCGCAACGACAAGGACGAGCGCGCATGCTAATGAGATATGTTGAACAACACGCCTCCACACAGGGCATTAGTTTACTGGTGCTTGATACACAAAGTGGTGATAAGTCAGAGCTTTTTTATCACGCGCTTGGTTACCAAAAAGCGGGAGAGATCCCCTATTTTGTCACCGACGCCACAGGTCAGCTAAATGCCACCAGCTACTATTACAAAGTTTTATCCAAGTCTTAACCCTGTGGCTACTTGCCACCCGCTAACTCAATGAAACTGCCAGTGACGTAGCTGGCCTCTTCACTGAGTAGCCACGCAATGGCATTGGCAACTTCCTCAGGTGTGCCACCACGTCCAAGCGGTAGCAATGATGCTAGGCGGTCAACTCTGTCGGGTTCGCCGCCATCTCGGTGAATGTCGGTATAGATACAACCCGGACGTACACAGTTAACACGAATACCGCTAGGTGCAAGCTCCAGAGAAAGCCCTGTGGTAAACGAATCTATCGCCCCCTTGGATGCCGCATAGTCAACATACTCATTGGCTGAGCCAAGCCTAGAGGCTGCCGATGACACATTCACTATGGCACAACGCTTAGTGTCATGATGCGCTTTAAAGTGCTTGATAGCCTCACGAGCGCAAATAAAGTAAGGCGTCACATTATGCATTAGTACTGAGTTTATTCTCTTTGCGGTCATCTGCTCAACCCGCATCTGTGACTTGAGTATGCCTACATTATTGACTAAGTGACTCAGCGCCCCCAGCTCAGTTGCAACCTCTTCAAACAGGCGTACAACCGCATTCTCATCGCTTACATCTGCCTTAAAGGTCGCTGCCTGACCACCCATGTTGAGAATGTGTGCTTTAACCTGATTAGCCGCCTGACTGTTCTCTTTGTAATTGATAGCAACCTTGTAACCAAGCGTTGCGAGTTTGATTGCACTGGCTGCGCCTATACCACGACTGGCGCCGGTGATAAGAACCACTTTATTCAAGTTCGTTTCCTTTCATGGAGGTACATTGGGTAAAACACACTAGCAAGGCAACAAGGGGATTGTCTATCTTAGTAGCACAGTTCGGTTAAGCTTGAGGGTCATTTAGGCGTTCACTGGCAAACATTTAAATGATTGATAACTAATAACTTTAAAAATAATTTCAATTTTTTATAAATAATTCTTGCACCGCAAAAAAACTACAACTAATATCCACCTGCTTCTTGATGATAGCCAATCCGAGTACATCACACCCCGAGTGTGGCAAGGCGATAGAGCAACTATCCAAGAGTGACTTTGACTGCGTATATACGCGCTTATTGACGCTCAACTTTTCGACTTATCTAAGAAATAGTTTGGAAAGTTTGTTTCTATTTTTGGAGGCTCATATGGCTAACTCGGCGTTGGATTTTTCTGCTTTTTCACCTTCAGCTCTAAGCGCTGAAGAAACACAACTTATTGAAGCTTCTGTTGCTCAATTTGGTGCCCCTTTATTACTTTTAGACTGTGACGTGGTACGTCAACAATACCGTGCACTTGCTGCTGCACTGCCAAATGTGACGTTACACTTTGCGCTTAAGCCTCTTCCTCATGAGGCGGTTGTGCGTACTTTGCTCGCAGAAGGTGCCAGCTTTGACTTAGCAACCAGTGGTGAAGTGGACTTAGTGGCCAGCCAAGGTGTACCGGCTGACAAAACCATTCACACGCACCCAATAAAGCGCGACAGTGATATTCGTGATGCATTGGCATATGGATGTACCGTATTTGTGGTAGACAACCTAAACGAGCTGGAAAAGTTTATCCCTTACAAAGATGAAGTTGAACTGCTAGTGCGCTTGAGTTTTAGAAATGCCGAAGCATTTGCTGATTTATCGAAAAAGTTTGGTTGTAGCCCAGAGCTGGCTATAACCATTATTACGAAAGCTAAGCAATTAGGTATTCGTATTAAAGGGTTATCGTTTCATGTTGGCTCGCAAACCAGTAGCCCGCAAAAATATGTGGATGCGATTTTAGCCTGCAAAATCGTCATGGAAACAGTCGTAGCATTGGGTTTACCTGCGTTAAGCACACTTGATATTGGTGGGGGCTTCCCTGTGAGTTACGCAAAACAGGTCACGCCAATTGATGAGTTTTGTGCGCCGATAAACACAGCACTGGCGAGTTTGCCCGAAACTGTGCAAGTGCTTGCAGAACCAGGGCGATTCATTGTTGCTCCTGCGGTGATGAGTGTTGCGTCAGTAATGGGTCAGGCTGAGCGTGAAGGCAAAATTTGGTACTACTTGGATGATGGAATTTATGGTTCATTCAGCGGGTTAATGTTTGATGAAGCTAATTATCCAATCGTGACGGTGAATCAGGATACCTTGTGCTACCCAAGTGTATTGGCTGGGCCAACCTGTGACAGCATAGATGTGGTTGCCGAGCACATTATGCTACCAAAACTTACCAATGGTGATTTAATTGTGGCACGTATGATGGGCGCGTATACCAGCGCGACGGCGACAGATTTTAACTTCTTCAAACGCGCGCAAACCGTGATATTGAACGAAGTGTGCATAGCTGAGCAAAAGCTTGGCTAGCACTGTCATGACAGTGTCCTTTGAACACATAAAAAAGCCTGAGCAAGTCTCAGGCTTTTTTATTTGGCACGGTTACATGCAAGCAGTTATGACTCAATCGCCAATAGCTCTACCTCAAAAATCAGCAGTGAGCCTGGCTCTATTTTTCCGGCAGCTCTGTCGCCATACCCTAAGTCAGGACTAATGAAAAAGCGAAACTTATCGCCCTCTTTCATTAACTGTACCCCTTCTGTCCAGCCTGGGATCACCTGATTTAAGCCAAAGCTTATTGGGCTATCACGTAGCACAGAGCTGTCAAATACCGAACCATCTAATAAAGTGCCATGATAGTGCACCTTGACTTTGCTACTTGCCGTTGGGTGACTCTGACCACTCCCCTCTGTGAGCACTTCGTATTGTAAACCAGACTCGGTACTTTTAATATTTGGCTTATTTGCATTTTGCTCTAAAAACTCTTTTGCCGCAGTGCGGTTATACTGCGCAGATTGCTTTTGCTGTTTAGATTGTTTGTAAACCAGCCCAGCCATCACCAAAATAACAACAAGTAAAATAATGTTCGTGGTTGACATTACGCATCCTTCTCTTTTTCGCTTTCTTTCTCTTCGTCTTTATCTTCACCGTTGACCACATTAGCAATATGCTGCAATCGCTCAAGCGCGATACCATTGATACTATCCTTTGGATATGCACCCTCTTTTAGTGCACCAGCAGGTTTATCCATTAGTAAGGTCAGCGCCTCATCTACACTTTCAACGGCATAAATATTAAAACGCCCTGCCGCTACGGCTGCAACAATCTCATCGTCCAATACCAAGTTAACACGGTTGGAATTAGGAATAATAACGCCCTGTTCACCCGTTAAGCCACGCATTTTGCAAAGTTTAAAGAAGCCTTCGATTTTTTCATTTACACCACCGATTGCTTGCACTTCACCATGCTGGTTAATCGAGCCCGTCAGTGCTAATGATTGATTGATAGGCAATTGGGTTATCGCAGAGATAAGTCCGCACAGCTCAGCCAGAGAAGCGCTATCTCCATCGATATAACCATAGCTTTGCTCGATGGCAATATTCGCACTCAAGGTAAGCGGAAAGTTTTGCGCATATTTATTACCCAAATAGCCGGTCAGTAGCATCACCCCTTTTGAGTGAATCGCTTTACCCAGTTCCGCCTCTCTTTCAACATCTACCACGCCATCTGCACCCGCATACACGGTTGCGGTGATCCGCGCGGGTGTACCAAAGGCAGTGTCACCAATATGTAATACCGTTAAGCCATTTACTTTACCTACCGCTTTGCCTTGCGTGGCTATCAGAGTATGGCCTTCTTGAATATCACTAAGCATGTTCTCACTCAATTGACCGGTGCGGTATTGTTTACCAGCTATCGCTTCATCAATATGTTCAGAACCAATCTGCGTGACTTCATCTTGCCTTGCATAAAAGCTTGCCTCCGCCACTAGCTCCAACACATCAGCAAAACGCGCCGATAATTTAGTATGATGTTCAGCCTGTCGGTAACTAAATTTAAGTAAGCGTGCATAGGCCTGTGCACTAAGCGTACAGTTAAGCGTTTGTGCAGCATACTCTTGAACTTTGCTAATAAACTGATATTGCATCTTGTCAGAGCTTGGCAAATAGTAGTCAAAATCGGCCAGCACCCTGAACAACTCAGCAAACTCTTCATCATACTCACCAATGGTGTAGTACAAATCTCGTGAGCCTAACAAAATGATTTTTACATCAAGTGGGATCAATTGAGGCTTTAAGGTAAAACTGCTACCGACTGAATTGTCTTGATATGGCAAATCATTTTTGATCTGGTGGGTTTTCAAAGACAATTTTAGGCCATCCCACACCTGAGGATTGGCGAGTACCTTCTCAGCATCCATGATCAAATAGCCACCATTTGCTCTGTGCAGTGCACCGGCTTGAATTGAACGATAACTGGTTATCAAAGTCCCTTGCGAAGTGGCATACTCCACTTTGCCAAAAATATTACCAAAGGTCGGGTTGGGCTCGTACACTACAGGGGCTGGGTCATCGTCTTTGTATTCGACCAAAATGTTTGGTGCAAAAAAGTCGTTCAGCATTCCCTTCGCATCAAAGTCATCTTTGTTTTCTTCGCTGCTTGCATCGTCGTCTAGCCACTCAAGCACCGCATCAACGATTTCGGTGCGTAAATCTTTCAGGTAACGCACTACACCAATGTGACTGGCATACTTATGCTCCAAGGTTCTTAACAGCGGTTTGGTGGCCATCTCGACCGTAGACTTTTTTAAGTTACGTAGCTTTTCCGATGACTCGCGCTTCCATCGAGGCAGCTCAAGCAAAGCTTCGATCAACGCATCTTCTAACTTTTCAATGGCGTTAATAAAGTGGGCTTGAAGATGCTCATCTAGTGCAGCAAACTCGTTGTCGTCCAACTGTTTACCATTCACAACGGGTGCAAACCCAACTAAATTACTTTCCTCAAGCAGGGCAACACTTTTCTCCGCCGCAAGTTGTTCAACCGCGGTTAACGCTGCATTGTATTTGTTGTCAAAGTCTCTATCTATCGACTTTTTTTTGCGCTGATAGCCTGGGTTATCAAAGGCGGCTGGAAATGTATCAGCAACTTCATCCAAAAACTCGTCGATATCGTCCGCAAGCTCTTTACTCTGACCCGCTTGCATAAACATTGCGATAGGCTCACGGTGATCGTCGTAGTTATTAACGTATAACCATTCTTTTGGTGTAGGACGGGTTTTGCTGTGCGCTTCAAGCTTGTCTTTTACCATAGTAAAACGACCAAGCGCGGCCTCCCCCATCACAAACACGTTGTAACCTGGCAATTCCATACCCAAAGCAAAGTCCAAAGCACTTTGTGCTCGTTGTTGACCAATGAACGGAAGCGCCTCGGGGTAAGGGTTTTGCATACATGATTGAACATGGGTAACAGAAACCGACGGCGCTAGCGCGTCGGTAGATAATGGCGATATTTTTTTGGTCATTCCTAACTTCTTATTTCTCAACGCTAACTACTATTGGGTTAGGTTCTATGGGGACAACGCTCTACGCACAAACTCACCGTGTCCGCATTCAGAACAAGGCATAATTTCACTGGCATAAAACACATCCGATTTATTGCCACAATTCTTACATACTAATTGCCCCATGGCTATCCATTCTCCTTGCTTGTACGTGCCTTTGTGATCAAAGTCTTGTAACAGCGAATGCCATTCCAGCTGCGTTCTGTCTTCTAATTGAGCCAACTCGTACCATATCGACGCTTTAAGCTCTTGCCAGGCTAAATCATCATAATACTTGTTGTAGTCTTTTAGGTGGGCCAGATCTCGGCGTAAGTAGCGTTTGTATGTAGCTAACTTTTCTTGCGATAGGTTTTTTAAAGCTTGTTGATGTTCCATGAATTTTTCGACGAGATCATCGACTTCATGCTCTTTTACATCCTTTAGCCAATCAGTAAACTGACTGAGCCATTTTTGATAATCAGCCATTACTACACTCCTAATCAAATGCCTCTTTTGATAAGTGTAGACCAGTTATGCTATTCAATGTATTAGGGTTTACCGAATATATTCGGTAAACCCTGTTATAGGCTAAAACTGATATTTCATGCCTAATGTGACGGTTGTGCCTAATCCTTTAACATTGTAGCCGCCATAGGTGTAAGACTGTGCTCGTGCGGGGAAATAGTCAGCATTCAATAGGTTTTCAACCCCGATAAACCCTTGCCAGTTATTGGCAAATTGATATTGACCGCTGAAATTTAAAACATCATAACTATCAACAGGGCCCTGATCTAAGCCATATTCATTTTTATCATTTTTCTCAAAACGCTTTCTATCACCAACATGTAACCAGCTTAGTGTCATCGACAGGCCATCTTGTGGCTGCCAGTTCAAGTTGGCAGTTAACTTTGGTGGACTAATATGCTTAGAACCTAAGTACTCGTCCGTGCTGGTATTTTTACCCTCTGTATAACTATATGTGGCATTGAGTTTTAAAGTGGCGGTGATTGGATAGTCAACCAATGCTTCGTAGCCCCAAATTCGCTGTGGCGCACGTACTGGCTCATAAATACCTGTTTCCTTGTTGAGTTTATTAACAGTACCCAGTTCCGAGGTGCTCTTGAAGGCTGCAAATTCAAAACGAAGCTTTGCGAGCTGAGAATTAAAACCAACTTCATAGCTGTCGATAATAGACGCCTCAGTTTGGATCTGTGCGATATCTGTTACCGTAGCACTGCGCAGTAAACGACCAATATCAGAAATATCAGACCCTTGCGAGTAGCTTGCGAATGGGCTGAACTTTTCACTGGCGTTGTACTTTACCCCCACATTGTATGTGGTCGCATCATGGTTAACCGTATCACCTTTTACATCGAAGGGCACAGAGCAGATATCCGCCGAGCGACACAGCTTCAAGGTACGGTAATCTGCCACCGCGATGTCTATACTTTCTTCTCGAACTCCCGCTTTGAACACTAAATCATCAGCAACAATCCATTTCGTTTGCAAATAGCCAGCAAGGCTGTCCATATCCATTTCTGGAACCCAGACTCTGCCATCAACCAGCGGTTGAGAGGTAACATCGTTTAATGCATCCACCCCGTAGATAAATGTAGCCTGCACATTATCATTAAAATCTATTGAGCTATTAAACGTTGCCCTAGCACCTTGCTTTTCAGAGCGGATGATTGATTGTCCGCCCGTATAACCTTCATCTGGGTTAGCAAGACTAGGTGAGAAGAAAAATACATTCTCTATGTCTTGCTTGTAGGCATCAAGCGTCAGCTGTGTGTTCGCAAAAATGGCGTGATCTGTATATTTCAAAGTCACATTTTCATTGCCTTTTGGCCCTTGCGGTTTACCTTGTTTTTGCTGGGCTGGCGGCATGTGAATAGCATATGATTTTTCACCCAAATTCATGTTGCCAAATACATCACCCAAGTCAGTTTCTTGCTGTGAGCTGTAGAAGTTATAGCTAAATTGTATCTGCTTATCTTCATCAAGGTCGTAGCCCAGTTTGGTGAAGTAGTTTTCAGTCACAGTATCTGACAGGCCATACTGTAAACCAAGAATGTCACCCTCAGCGTCGCGCTGAACCCCATTTTCTTCATAACTGGCGGTCACTAAGTAGCTAAATTGCTCAACACGGCCGTTAACAGCGCCTGAAACACGCCCACCCGCACTCTCTGCAACTTTCACGGCGCTAAAGCGGCTAGATATGCTCATTTCACCGCTCGCCTTTTCACCGCTTCTGGCCTGTTTTGTAATGTAGTTAATGATGCCACCTGATGCACCATTACCATAGATAGACGTTGCCCCTTTGATCACTTCAATACGAGCGATAGCGCTTGGGTCTAATGTTTTAATTCCCAAGGAACCGTTACGCAGTGGTGTTGACTGCGGTACCCCATCAATCATCACCAACGGCGCTCTTCCTCTCAACGATTGACCTGTATTGCTTGAGCTACCGGTATCAGGGGCGAGACCTGGTACGATTTGAGACAGCAAACTTTGCAACTCAGGATTCACCTGCAAATGTTCTTCGATTTGCTTTTGGCTAATGACGGTAATTGAGGCCGGTACCTCATCAATGCTTTCAAACACTCGGCTTCCTGAAACAACAACATGTTCCATATCTGAATTTTTAGCGTGTTCAACACGCGTGTTATCTGCGATAGCCGCTGTACTTATAGAAACCGCTAGTATGCTGAGAGTGGATTTTAACATGGGTATCCTTGCTGGATTTAGAATAATAATGATTTAAAAAGCGCCGATATAATATGGAGAAAACCAACAAAGATCAACAAAAATAAGAACCACTCTCATTTTCATTTACGAGAAATACATGCTCTTTGCGTTACTTTTTGCAATGATTGTAACGACGTAAAAAGGCATTCGGTTTAGGGTCTCCTTTTAGCCTCTATACAACTGATCTTACACACACTGATAAACATACGTTCACGTGCAAACAATTGGCTAAAATAATTACGCCTTAGGTGCTGTGATTGCTAGTCAAATTCGGGTATGCTATCGGGCAATTTTCTATCAATTTGCAAGAAGTCTGGAAACGTAGATGCAAGAGCAATATAACCCGCAAGACATTGAGTCAAAAGTCCAACAATATTGGGAAGATAACAAGACATTTAAAGTCGTCGAAGACGAGAGCAAAGAGAAATATTACTGTCTCTCGATGTTCCCATATCCAAGTGGTCGTCTGCACATGGGTCACGTTCGTAACTACACCATAGGCGACGTAGTCTCTCGCTTCCAGCGCCTGCAAGGTAAAAACGTAATGCAGCCTATGGGTTGGGATGCGTTTGGTTTACCAGCTGAAAACGCGGCAATAAAAAATAACACCGCACCTGCCAAGTGGACTTACGAGAACATTGATTACATGCGTAACCAACTAAAGCAATTAGGCTTTGGCTACGACTGGGACCGTGAAATCGCCACTTGTCATCCTGAATATTACAAGTGGGAGCAATGGTTCTTCACCAAGCTTTATGAAAAAGGCTTAGTATACAAAAAAATGTCTACCGTTAACTGGGACCCTGTTGACCAAACCGTATTGGCTAATGAGCAGGTTATTGACGGCAGGGGGTGGCGCTCGGGGGCAATTGTTGAGCAAAAAGAGATCCCGCAGTGGTTTATTAAAATTACTGACTACGCGCAAGAGCTACTCGATGATTTAGACAAACTTGATGATTGGCCAGAGCAGGTGAAAACCATGCAACGCAACTGGATTGGCCGCTCTGAAGGTTTAGAAATAGACTTCAAACGTGCAGACAACAGCGAAGTGTTTACGGTATACACCACACGTCCTGATACGTTTATGGGTGTCACTTATGTGGGTATCGCAGCAGCACACCCGATTGCCCAAGAAGCGGCTAAAAACAGCGCAGCAGTTGCTGCATTCGTTGAAGAATGTAAAAACACCAAGGTTGCTGAAGCTGATATGGCAACCATGGACAAAAAAGGCATTGATACAGGCTTTAAAGCCATTCACCCGCTAACAGGTCAAGAAGTGCCAATTTGGGTCGCAAACTTCGTATTGATGGATTATGGTTCAGGTGCCGTGATGGCAGTGCCTGGCCACGACCAACGTGACTTTGAATTTGCAACAGCTTATGGCCTAGAAATAAAACAAGTAATATCTCCAGAAGCAGGCTCAGATCTCATCGCTGATTTAAGCAAAGAAGCGTTCACAGAAAAAGGCGTGTTGATCAACTCGGGTGAGTTTGATGGTCTTAATTTTGAAGGCGCATTCAATGCTATTGCTGACAAACTAGAATCTCTCAATGCTGGTAAGCGCAAGGTTAACTACCGCCTACGCGACTGGGGGGTAAGCCGTCAGCGTTATTGGGGTTCGCCGATCCCAATGCTAAGCGATGAAAATGGTCAGGAGCTTGCAGCAACAGACGATATGCTACCGGTGCGCCTACCTGAAGACGTAGTGATGAACGGCGTGACTTCGCCAATTAAAGCAGATCCAGAGTGGGCAAAAACCACGGTAAATGGGCAACCTGCATTTCATGAAACTGATACGTTCGACACCTTCATGGAATCATCTTGGTACTATGCTCGTTACTGTAGTCCTCGTTATGACGAAGGCATGTTAGAGCCTGGCGCGGCAAACTATTGGTTACCTGTAAACCAATACATCGGTGGTATTGAGCACGCGATTCTACACTTGTTGTATTCTCGCTTCTTCCACAAGCTACTACGTGACTTTGGTTTGGTTAACTCAGATGAGCCGTTTGAGCGCCTACTTTGTCAGGGCATGGTATTGGCCGATACGTTTTATCGTAAAGATGAGAAAGGCGGCGATATTTGGATCTCTCCTACCGATGTACAAACAGAAACGGATGAGAAAGGCCGCGTCACCAAAGCATGGCATAAAGAAGACGGGCAACCAGTATTCTCTGCGGGCATGAGCAAGATGTCTAAGTCAAAGAACAATGGTATTGACCCACAAACGGTTATTAAACAATACGGTGCAGACACCGTACGTTTATTCATGATGTTTACCGCGCCACCTGAGCAAACGCTTGAATGGTCAGACTCAGGCGTTGAAGGTGCACATCGCTTCTTAAAACGTGTGTGGAAATATGCTGTTGATGTTAACGCTGCAGGTAAGGCACAGCTTAATGTGGCAGCGCTAAACAGTAACCAAAAAGCATTGCGCCGCGAAATTCACAAAACAATTGCTAAAGTGACGGATGATTTATCACGTCGTCAGACGTTCAACACCGCAATTGCGGCGATCATGGAACTATCGAATAAGCTAGCTAAGGCACCGCTTAATGACGAGCAAGATATCGCCCTAGCCAATGAAGCGCTTAACGCGATCGTTATTATGCTTGCACCAATCACGCCACATATGTGTCATGAATTATGGGCTCAGTTAGGCAACGAGAATGATATTCTTGACGCTGCATGGCCTGTGGTTGATGAGGCTGCATTAGTTGAAGACGAAAAGCTAATCATCGTACAAGTTAACGGTAAGCTTCGCGCTAAATTAACTGTAGCTGCTGACGCTAACCAAGAGCAAGTTGAAGCGCTAGCGTTTGCTGATGAAAACGTGACTAAGTTCACCGATGACAAGACCATTCGCAAGGTGATCTACGTGCCGGGTAAGCTACTTAACGTGGTGGCGAACTAAGATGCGTCTTAGTATCTTGATCAAACACGGATTAGCGCTTGCGCTAGTCTGTGTTTTGCTGTCAGGTTGTGGCTTTCATTTAAAGAAGGCCTCTTACCTGCCTGTTGAGATGCGCACTCTCGTACTCAGTGGTGACGATAAACGTGCCGAACTGTATGAGCTGCTCGTCAATGATCTTCAGCAAGCTCAAGTAGAACTGGTTGATAAGACCCAAAATGATAATCAACTCGTACAACTACACCTGTATCGTGATACCTTGGAGCGTCAAACACTCAGTTTGTTTAAAAATGGTCAGGTTGCGCAGTATCAGCTGGCTTACGGCGTATCATATCGTTTAACCCGCCCCAATCAGGAGCCTGTTGAACAACGTTTTGAGTTATATAGAAATTACCAAGATGATCCTGACAACGCACTGGCCAAGGCAAAAGAGCTGGAATTGCTCCTAAACGAGCTGCGTCAACTTGCCAGTAAACGTATTGTTCGCGAGCTATCTCAACTGTAATGCGCTGTTATGCAAACCAACTAACCCCACAGTTAAAGCGCTCCCTTGCGCCGTTTTATATGGTGTTTGGTGAAGAGCCTTTTCAAGAGGCTAATTGTGTACTGGAAATAAAGCAGGTAGCAAAAAAACAAGGCTTCGATGAAGTCATCAAGTTTAACTTGTTACCGGGGTTTGACTGGCAAGAGCTTATCGCCCAGTACAACAGCATGTCACTATTTAGTGCACGAACCATTATCGAGTTTGACCTAAATCAGCAAAAACCTGGCACTCAAGGCAGCCAAATTTTTAAGTCACTGAGTGAGAACCCTAACCCCGATGTGATCTTGATCTTAAAAGGGGCCAAAGCGGGTCTGGATATTCAACGTACAGCTTGGTTTAAGGCCTTGGACAAGCACGGTGTATTTGTGCCCTGTTATGTGCTCACAGGAAATCATCTGAGCCGTTGGTTAGATGAGCAGTGTAAACACCTAAAGTTAAACCTTACCGTCGATGCAAAGCGCAGCTTACTGGGGGCAACCGAGGGTAACTTGTTTGCGACGTACCAAGAATTAGAAAAGCTCTCTTTATTATACAAATCAGAACCCATCGAACAGTCCCAAGTGCTAACAGGACTGCTTAACCAAGCCAAGTTCGATATTTTCGATCTCAACACTGCGCTACTAAGTGGCAACGCCAAACAAGTCATTAAAGTCATGCTCAAGCTGGCAGATGACAACGTTGAACCAACAAGTATTGTCTGGACCTTAAATAAAGAAGCACAAACCTTACTGGCCATTAAGCAAGGCATGCAAGCGGGCCAAAATACCGCCCAGCTTTTTAAGCAACATGGTATCTGGAAGAACCAGCAAGCTGCCACATCACAGGCACTCGACCGCTTAACACTTGTTCAGATAGAAAATCTTATCAATCTGCTCGCTCAATTTGATTCAGCTTATAAACGTGCCCAGATGATCGCGCCCTATCAAGCGCTAGCACATATTGCGCTGGCATTTTGTCAGCCTGTAAACTTTTCATTGCCTCACCAACTATCAAGCTAAGCACTGTTTATGATTGCATTATTTGGCGGTACATTCGATCCTATCCATCTCGGACACATTAATATGGCAAACCAATGCATGGCCGAATTGTGTCTGGATACACTACATTTTTTACCGTGTGCCGTACCTGTACATAAAGCACAACCAGGTATAACCGATGACCACCGTTTGGCGATGCTGTCACTGGCTATCGATGATAACCCCAAGTTTAAAATCGATCATAGAGAGCTCAATAGACAGGGACCTTCATATTCACAGCTCACATTGCAAGAGTGCCGCACTGAGCACCCAAATACACCGTTGATATTCCTAATGGGCATGGACTCTTTTAACAGCCTGCCTAGCTGGTATAAATGGCAAGAAGTCATCAAGCTTTGCCATATTGTGGTCTATCAACGACCTGGTGAAATACAATCAACAGCACCAGAGCTGGCCGACTATCTGGCTCAATCTCATACGCTAGATAAGTATGCCTTACATCATAAACGTGCAGGGTTATGTTACTTTCTATCCGGTAAAAAATTTGACGCGGCGTCAAGCGAAATACGTAAACGCATAAAAGATAGAGAAAATACGGAACATTTGCTCGATGAAAAGGTCAGAAACTACGTTAATGAACACCACCTGTATGCTGAATAAGCGCGTATGCTGTGATAGAATCGCCGATTATTTTATTTAGTGAAGAGAAATACACTTGAATTCTGAACAACTTTTAGACTTTGCCCTAGACAAAGTTGACGATATGAAAGCCCGTGATGTCGTGAAGCTAGATGTACGTGGCGTATCTTCCGTCACGGATTATATGATTGTTTGCTCAGGCAACTCAAAACGTCATGTACAGTCAATCGCAGAGCATGTTGCAAAAGAAGCTCGCCACGCTGGCGAAGACCTGATAGGCCAAGAAGGTCAAGATGTTGGTGAATGGGTGTTGGTTGATCTCGGTGATGTGGTTGTACACGTGATGCAAGATCAAACCAGAAGCCTCTATGACCTTGAAAAACTTTGGGGCTAGACTTTGAAGATTCAGTTAGTTGCTGTTGGAACTAAAATGCCCGCTTGGGTAGAAACTGGCTTTAAAGAGTATCAACGACGCTTTCCAAAAGATATGCCACTGGAATTAATCGAGATCCCAGCAGGAAAGCGTGGGAAAAATGCCGATATAAAGCGCATCTTACAGCTTGAGGGTGAAAAAACGTTAGCTGCTATTCCTAAGGGTAATCGCATTGTTACACTCGAAGTAACAGGTAAACCATGGGATACTCACCAACTGGCCAGTAATATGCAAAAATGGCAGCTAGATGGCCGTGATGTTAGCTTGCTAATTGGTGGCCCTGAAGGCTTAGCCCCAGAATGTATCGCAGCATCCGAGCAAAAGTGGTCATTATCGACTTTAACTTTGCCGCACCCATTGGTGCGTATTATTGTTGCTGAGAGCCTCTATCGTGGATGGAGCTTGAACAACAACCACCCTTATCATAGAGAATAGTTAATAGACGATGCTGAAAAAAAGGCCTACGATCCGCGATCATTCTGCTGAAGCAAATCTATTTGCCCGTCGCGCATTTATCGGCTTTATTTTTGTTGTTTCTTTAATAGGTATCTTATTGATGAATGTCTACAACCTGCAAGTTGTAGACTATGATACCTACAAAACCCGCTCTAACGATAACCGTATAAAAGTTATTCCTGTCGCGCCCAACCGAGGGCTGATCTACGACAGAAATGGCGTCTTGCTTGCCGAAAACCGCCCTGTTTACAACCTCGAAGTAGTTCCAGAAGATGTAGAAGATTTAACGCAGAGCTTACAGCGACTAAGTAAGTTGATCCCTATCACAGATCAACTAATCAAAGAGTTTTTAGAGGACATACGCAACAACCGTCGCTTCAAAAGCCAAGTACTTAAAGCCCGTTTGAACGAACAAGAAGTTGCTATTTTCTCTGTTAACCAGCATAAATTTCCAGGCTTTAGTATTGAAGCCCGTTTATCTCGACACTATCCATTTGGCGATACGCTCACTCACGCGCTTGGTTACGTTGCCAAGCTCAACAAAAAAGAGCTGGCCGAGCTTGAGATGGATGACAGAGCAACCAATTACCGCGCAACTCACGATATCGGCAAGCGTGGAATTGAAAAGTACTATGAAGAGCAGTTACATGGCATTGTGGGATCACAGCGCGTTGAAGTAAATAACCGTGGCCGAGTATTACGCACGCTCAGTGTTGAGCCACCTGTTCCCGGTCAAGACTTAGTCCTTACACTGGATATTGGTCTGCAACAAATCGCACAACATGCTTTAAAAGATACCAGAGGCGCAGTGGTTGCCATCGATCCAAAAGATGGAGGTATTTTAGCCATGTACTCCAACCCAAGCTATGACCCTAACTTGTTCGTACACGGTATCAGCAGTGAAGATTATAAAAAGCTGCTCAATGAAGATAGACCGCTTATCAACCGTGTTACTCAGGGCCGCTACGCTCCTGCATCCACCATAAAACCGCACCTTGCGATTTTGGGTTTAGAAGAAGGCATCGTGACCGAGGATACTGAAATTTGGGACCCAGGCTTTTTTCAAATTCCTAATGTGGACCATAAATGGCGAGACTGGCTGCGCTGGGGCCACGGACACGTTGATGTGTATCGCGCCATCGAGGAGTCATGTGATACCTATTACTATCGAATTGCGTACAAGCTAGGCATCAGCAAGATCGCAGACTTTATGGATCAGTTCGGTTTTGGCGATCTCTCAGGTATTGATATTCATGAAGAAACTACAGCAATACTGCCTACAGTCGATTGGAAACGCGCCAGGTTTAAAGAGAACTGGTGGCCCGGTGATACAATTTCTGTTGGTATCGGCCAAGGCTATTGGACTGCAACTCCCATCCAAATAGCCAATTCTCTGAGTATTTTGGTAAATCGTGGTGCTCATCGTCAACCGCACTTAGTGCAAGTTGCAAGACAAGAAGAAAACATCAAACAACTGTTCACCGAAGAAAAACCACCAGTGCAGCTTAAAAACCCACGCCATTGGCAAATAGCGTTGGATGCCATGCATAACACAGTGAAAAAAACCACAGGTACGGCCCATAAGGCTTTTCAGGGCGTGACCTATGACCCTGCGGGAAAAACAGGTACGGCACAGGTTGTTAGTATCGCACAAGGCGAGAAGTATGATGCGAAGAAGCTTAAAGAGCGACATCGTGACAATGCAGTTTACACCGGCTTCGCGCCGTTTGATGACCCGCAAATAGTTGTTGCCATCATAGTTGAAAACCAAAAAGCAGGGGGTGGGTCTATTGCAGCCCCAATCGCTAGGCAAATTATGGATTATTACTTTTCTGCGTACCCACTTGAAACGGAGGCGCAATGACCCCGTTACATAATCGACGTACAATTTGGCAAATCGTGCACCTAGACTGGCCCTTATTGTTGGCACTTATGTTAATGATGGTAGGCAGTTTAACCGTCGTTTATAGTGCCAGCGGTCAAGACATTAATATGATGATACGCCATGGCACGCGTATGGCTGGCGCCATCATCGCCATGTTGTTTATGGCACAGCTCTCCCCTATTACCTTGAAACGTATTGTTATTCCCATGTACTTAATTGGTCTAGCAATGCTCGTTGCCGTGTTGTTTGTCGGTGTGAGCAGTAAAGGGGCGCAACGCTGGCTAGATCTCGGTGTTACACGATTTCAGCCCTCTGAGATTATGAAGATAGCCGTGCCTATGATGGTTGCATGGTACATAGGCCAAAACCGACTACCGCCAAGCCTCTGGAATCTGGTCGTAGGCTTTGTCATCGTTATGGTGCCAACCATATTAATCAAAGAACAACCCGACTTAGGAACTTCTATTCTTATCGCCAGCTCAGGGATTTTCGTGCTGTTTTTATCAGGCTTAAGCTGGCAGCTTATAGGCATATTTGCGCTACTAGCAGGCCCTGCAGGCTTTGCTTTTTGGCATTATGGTATGCATGCCTATCAGCAACAACGCGTATTAACATTCCTAAACCCAGAAAGTGACCCGCTTGGTGCTGGATATCATATTATCCAATCTAAGATTGCCATTGGTTCTGGTGGCATTGAAGGTAAAGGCTGGTTACAGGGAACGCAATCTCAATTGGAGTTTTTACCAGAGCGACATACTGACTTCATATTCTCCGTCCTGAGTGAAGAATTCGGGCTGTTTGGTGTAGTGATATTGCTCAGCCTCTATTTGTTTATTATTGGACGAGGTTTATACATTGCAGTCAGAGCACAAGATGCATTTAGTAAATTATTAGCTGGCGCACTGACCTTAACATTCTTTGTCTATATATTTGTGAATATTGGCATGGTGTCTGGGTTACTACCCGTTGTGGGCGTACCTTTACCACTCATAAGCTATGGAGGAACCTCAATGGTGACCTTGATGGCCGGATTTGGCATTATTATGTCTATCGCAACAGACAAGAGGATGCTTTTAAAATCATGAGTAAAAAGACGTTACACTTGGGTTTAGGTATTTTGCTGCTTTTGCTGCTGAGCGCATGTAGCAGCCGTTATCATATCAAACATGACAAAGCGCCACTTCGAGCACCCACTGAGCTTGAAATGCAAGATGCGATAGTGACCAACGAAGCTAAAAGCGCCAGCACCGGACGTCCTTATGTGGTACTAGGCAAACGCTACACACCAATGGCTGATGAGCACGGTTACAAAGAGCAAGGCACCGCTTCATGGTATGGCAGAAAATTTCACGGTTATCACACTTCTAATGGCGAAGTATTCGATATGTTCGACATGACAGCCGCGCACAAGACTCTGCCACTGCCAAGTTTTGTTAAAGTGACAAACTTAAACAATGGCAAAAGTGCCATTGTAAGAGTAAATGACCGAGGTCCATTTCACGACGATAGAATTATTGACCTATCCTACGCTGCTGCATACAAACTGGGCTATCACTTAAATGGTACAGCCAAAGTTAAGGTAGAGGCGATTACCCTAGCAAGAAAAGCACCCCGCTTAACCTATATTCAAGTAGCTGCTGGCAGTCAACTAGACAAAATCCAAATGATGGCTAATGCTCTAGAGCAAAAAATGGCTCTTAGTAATGTCATCACATTGGAAAATGGACTGTACAAGCTGCGTTTAGGACCAATGCAAGATGATAATCAGGCACAATCTGTACTGAATAGCTTGCGAAAAGGCGAATTTAGCCAAGCCTTCTTGCTTTATAGTGAACAACAACTTTAGAATATTGCGGTGACGCTGACTAACTAAATTAAAATTGCGAGCATAATGACTTTATTAAAATCGAAATTTATCACTCAACTTTGCGGCCTTGTGTGTTCTGCTACTATTTTTGCAGCTAACGCACAAATCCTGCCATCACCTCCTCAAGTTAATGCTAAAGGTTACTTTTTAGTAGATTTCACCACAGGCAAAGTCATTGCTGAAGGTGAAGCCGATACCAAACTCGCACCTGCCAGTTTAACTAAAATGATGACCAGCTATGTGATTGGTACAGAAATTAATGCTGGTAATATTTCTGGCTCAGACATGGTGACTATCAGCGAAAAAGCCTGGGCAAAGAACTTCCCTGAATCTTCAAAAATGTTCATTGAAGTGGGCAAGCAGGTCAGCGTTGATGACCTAAATCGCGGTATCATCATTCAATCAGGCAACGATGCTTGTGTAGCGATGGCTGAGCACATTGCTGGCAGTGAAAGTGCGTTTGCTGATCTTATGAACGCACACGCAGAAAAGTTAGGTATGACCAATACCCATTTTATAAACAGTCATGGTCTTGATACCGACGAGCATTACACAACACCGCGCGATATGGCTACATTGGGTGCAGCGTTGATCCGTGACGTGCCGGATGAGTATGCGCTATATAAAGAAAAGTCTTTTACGTACAACGGTATAAAGCAATATAACCGTAACACCTTATTATGGGATGCAAGTCTTGAGGTAGATGGTATCAAGACAGGCCACACGTCAGAGGCAGGTTACAGCCTTGTAACATCAGCAGTTAAAGATGACATGCGTCTTATTGCTGTTGTGATGGGCACGGCAAGTGAACGCGCACGTAAAGTAGAAAGTAAAAAACTACTGAACTACGGATTTAGATTCTTTGAAACAATTACACCTTACAAAGCCGGCGACAGCTTCGCAGAACAACGCATCTGGATGGGTAATAAAGAAACTGTATCTTTAGGTATTTTGCAAGATACTCCAGTAACCATTCCGCGCGGACAACGTAAGAACTTGAAAGCTAATTTTGAGTTAGACAAAACGTTGGAAGCACCGATCGCTAAAGGTACTAAGGTTGGCACATTATTCTTACAACTAGAAGGCGAAGAAATTGCTCAATACCCTCTGGTGACACTTGAAGAAGTGGGCGAAGGTAGCTTCTTTAGCAAAATATACGACTACCTACGTTTACAGATCATGCAATAATTTTAAAAGTATAAATAAACGCCTCCCTATGGAGGCGTTTTTTTTTGTCATAAAAATGGTAGAATGCCGCCATTATTCAGGGTTAGGACAACTAACTCGATTAGCCAGGCTTGAACATTTTGCAAGCCAGTTCCAGTAGTGAGGACATCGTTGTGGTAAAGCCAGTAAAAAATACTAAGTTTGATGAGTACTTAGAATTCCCATGCCCATTCACATTTAAAATTATGGGTGTTGCAAACGTAAACCTTACGGATCAAGTGCTAACTAAATTACAGGCCATCGCGCCTGGCGACTACGCACCAAAAGTAAAGCCAAGTAGCAAAGGCACGTATGAATCAATTACTGTTGTAGCGACCGTGACTTCTAAAGAGCACATTGAACAGATCTACACTGAAATTGGCTCCCTTGAAGACGTACGTTACGTACTGTAACTAATTTAAAGATCGATTATGAGTCAACATACCGTCATTGTTCGTCAACTGGGTCGGCGCAGCTATGAGCCTATTTGGCAAAAAATGCAAAGTTTTACCGACGAGCGTAACGATGATAGCGCGGATGAGATTTGGCTGGTCGAACACCAACCAGTCTTCACCCAAGGCCAAGCAGGTAAAGATGAACACCTGTTAGCCCCCGGTGACATTCCAGTCATAAAAGTTGATCGGGGCGGCCAAGTTACCTACCACGGCCCAGGTCAGCAAATGATGTACGTATTATTCAATCTGAGACGTTTAAAAATCGGTGTCAGAGAACTGGTAACCTGGCTAGAAGAATGTATCATCGATTTTCTAGCAGAACATGATATTAACGCTTACGCCAAAGCCGACGCACCGGGCGTGTACGTTGGTGAGAGTAAAATAGCGTCACTTGGACTTAGGGTTCGTCGTGGCTGCTCTTTTCATGGCTTGGCTTTAAATGTAAACATGGATATGTCGCCTTTTTTAAGAATTAATCCATGCGGTTATGCCGGCATGAATATGGTACAAACCAGCGAATTAAACGGCCCAGACTCTATGGTTGAGGTTGGTAATGGGCTAGTCAAACACATGTTGAAGCGACTCAATGCGCAACATGTTGAGCAAACTGAAGGGTTTGAAAACGAATGAGTAAACCAGTAAAAATGGAGCCAGGGGTAAAGCTTCGCGATGCTGAAAAGATGGCATTGATCCCAGTAAAAGTACTCCCAACTGAACCACAGGAAATGCTAAGAAAGCCTGAGTGGCTTAAAATCCGCTTACCAAAATCAAGCGAGCGTATCGACGGTATCAAACAAGCGATGCGTAAGCATGGCCTTCACTCAGTATGCGAAGAGGCATCTTGCCCTAATCTATCAGAATGCTTTAACCACGGTACAGCGACCTTTATGATCTTGGGTGCTATCTGTACTCGTCGTTGCCCATTTTGCGATGTTGCTCACGGCCGTCCACTGAAGCCCGACGCTGAAGAGCCAGAAAAGCTCGCACTGACAATTAAAGACATGAAGTTAAGCTATGTGGTCATTACTTCGGTAGATAGAGACGATCTTCGTGACGGCGGCGCACAGCATTTCGCTGACTGCATCACTGCAATTCGTAAGCACAACCCAGATATTACCATTGAAATCCTTGTGCCTGACTTTAGGGGTCGAATGGACCGTGCACTTGAGATCTTAACGCAAACACCACCGGATGTATTTAACCACAACTTAGAAACCGCCCCACGTTTATACAAGCTGGCAAGACCTGGTGCAGACTATAAGTGGTCTTTAGAACTATTACGCCGCTTTAAAGAAGCCCATCCTAACGTTAAAACCAAATCTGGTTTGATGGTAGGCTTAGGTGAAGAAATGTCAGAAATCGAAGAAGTGCTGCGCGATTTACGTGAACACAATGTGGATATGCTTACCGTTGGTCAGTACTTACAACCATCTAAACACCACCTACCTGTAAAGCGCTATGTACCACCAGTAGAGTTTGATGCCCTAAAAGATTATGCGGATGAAATAGGCTTTACACACGCAGCGTGTGGGCCTTTTGTGCGCTCAAGTTATCACGCTGATCAGCAAGCTGCTGGTAAAGAAGT
>NZ_JAKFZQ010000021.1:0-80731 GCF_021654245.1 Pseudoalteromonas sp. MMG022
CCACCATTAAAGCTGACTTGCTTCTCAAATCTATCAACATTGGTGGCACCACTTACTAGTTGCCAAGACACATTGATATCGTCGCCATTGACTACCGAGGCTGTTACCGAAGCCAACGGTTTCGGCTTTAACACAACCGTTAATGCATTCGACTGAGTCCAGTTTGAACAACTTGCTGCGTCACACGCTTTAACCCGATATTGAAACTTTCCATCATAGACGTTTTGATATTTAACAGATGTGTCGTTGTGACCCGACTCGTTTTTCCACGCGCCATCGTTTTCTCGCACCTGACGTAAGTAATGTGTTGCATAGCCGCTACCATCCCACGACAAAAAGATATCTTCGTTGCTATCTAAAATTGCTGTTACATAAGTGGGGGCGGGTAATACTCTTACTGTCGGAGAGTACGCCCAGCCAGTACACCCACCGCTATTACACGCCTGAAGTCGATATCGGTATGTTCCTGGTGCTTTAGCTACATCAGCATCACTTGGTGGATTGCTAACTGGTGGGTAAACTATTTTTCTATATCCGTAACTCCCACCATTAAAGCTATATTCTCGGCGGTAGTGCGTAACTTTGGATGTATCAAACTGACTCCACGACAAAGTAATATCGTCGCCATCAGTTATCGCTAAGGCTAGACTTGAAGGTGTTGCAGGCTCGGGCACAACCGTAACTGAATTTGAATAGGTCCATGTATTAGAACAGCCCGTTGAGTAGCATGCTCTGACGCGGTATTGATAAGTCGCAGGCGGAGCATTTTGCATGGTCACAGACGTACCCGTATAGGCTGTATCATTGACCCATTCACCATTGTTGACCCTAGCTTCACGAGTATATTTCGTCGCGTAGCTCACACTCGACCAACTAATGGTAATGTCGTCAAAATTGTATATTGTGGCGGTCACCTGATTTGGTGGCGAAACTGCAACCTTTACTGAGTTAGAATACGCCCAGTCGAAGCAGCCCGTTGAATTACATGCCCTAACACGGTATTGGTAGGTATTGAACGGGGCATCGTGCATGGTGACAGAGGTACTTTTGTACTGTCTGTCATTCACCCAAGGTCCATTATTAACTCTCGCTTCACGCGTATATTTTGTTGCACCGCTTACACTCGACCAGCGAATGGTAATGTCATTACCATTGTAAATAGTAGCAGTCACTGGGCCAGGTGCCGATAGTGTCGCTAATGCTGAGACAGAGAATAATAGGGTACAAACAAGGCACAGGGCCGCCACAAAGTGTTTGTACATTTTATAACCTATATTATTTTTTTAAAGAATACATCCCAAGCTTTTACTGCAATAATCGGATTAATACAGGGACAAAAGCCGAAAAATTCTACACATTTGGTGCAAAAAAACGCCACAAAAACCTTTTATTTACATTCTTAAAATATTAGTAAAAGCAATGTATTGTGTGATTTTCACTCGTAACAGAAGAGATATTAAGCTGTAACGCATTATATATGGGTAACTTTCTTTTAGTCGTACAGGTAACGACGAAATGGGTTGGAGCATTGAGCTATTGCATTGCCTTTGGGCAAACTTTTAAGCACTGTGATAGCTGACCTGTGATAAAACATCTACCCCAATCCACGCAATGGGAAATGACTTTTGTAACTACAGCGATTTCAGCATGTGACTAAATAGTGAGGTAAGGTGTTGTTTTTTTTAAGTTCAGGCATAAAAATAGGCTGCAATTTGCGCTGCAGCCTATTATTAAACCTAGAAGATAGCTTAATTAGCCCAAACGAGATGTATTAAGACTATGTCTGATTTTTTAGTTATTGCTTAAAGGCGACCATTAGCCAATTCAATGAAAAAGGCATAGTTCAAAGCGGTATCTTTAATTCGCTTAAAGCGTCCGGACGCACCGCCGTGTCCTGCTTCCATATCAACTTTAAACAACAATTTGTTATCATCTGTTTTTAGCTCTCTCAACTTAGCCACCCACTTTGCAGGCTCAAAATACTGCACCTGAGAGTCGTGTAGGCCTGTTGTCACAAGCAAATTCGGATAACTTTTATGGGTCACTTGGTCGTATGGCGAATAAGAGCGCATATAATCAAAGTACGTTTTATCATTTGGGTTGCCCCATTCATCGTATTCGTTTGTCGTCAGCGGTAATGTTTCATCAAGCATGGTATTGATCACGTCCACAAAAGGCACTGCCGCGTGAACACCATGATAAAGCTCTGGTGCTTGGTTGATTACAGCCCCCATAAGTAGACCACCGGCACTACCACCTTGTGCGTAAACGCGGTGTTTGTCTCCATAGCCTTGCTCTGTCAGCGCTTTTGTCACATCAATAAAATCATTAAAGGTGTTTTTCTTAGTGAGCTTTTTGCCATCTTCATACCAAGGGCGGCCTAACATTTGTGAACCACGAATGTGCGCTATGGCATACACAAATCCTCTATCAAGCAAACTCAAACGGCTAACCGAAAATCTAGGGTCAACAGTATAGCCATACGAACCATAGCCATATTGTAATAAGGGGTTAGTGCCATCTTTTTTAAACAGAGACTTTTTGTAAACAATTGACACAGGCACAGCGGCACCGTCGCGTGCGCTAATAAAGATACGTTCTGATTGGTAGTCGTCTGGGTTAAAGTCTCCAAGTACTTTTTCTTGTTTCAACGTCACTTTTGAATAGTCGTTTAAGTCAACCTCAAAGGTTGTTTGAGGGGTTGTCATACTGGTGTAAACCACTCTCACACTATCGCTGCTAAGCATAGTATTACTGGTCATATACACTTTGTATGCGGGGTCATTAAACGTCAGTTCATGCTCTTTGTTCTTACTCAATTCACGAATCGTTACTTTTGATTGACCTTGCGAGCGGCTTTGATAAACCAGATGGTTTTCAAATAGTTCGAAGTCTTCGAGTTTTACATTTGGGCGATGTGCTATCACAGGCTGCCAATTAGTTTTATCCGCTGCCAACGCGACCTTTGCTTTCATCAGTTTGAAGTTCACCGCGTCCAAATTGGTCATGATGTAGTACCAGTCATCTAATTTTGCGATGTGATACTCATGACCTTTCTGACGAGGCAGCAAGCGTTTAGGCATAGACTTGCTGTCATTGGCTGACAAAATAGACACGCCCTTCGACTCAGTGCTCGAATGGTGTATAAAGATCTGTTCACCATCTTTACTCTTACTCACATAGGTGTAATAGGTATTGTCTAGCTCGTCATACACCAATTCGTCTTGTTCTTGCGGTGTGCCCAATGTATGTCTAAACACCTGAGTGCCAAGTAAAGAAACCGGGTCTTTCTTAACGTAATACAGCGTTTTATTATCGTTGGCCCAGATCACACCACCTTGCGTGCCTGTCAGCTCATCGCTAAGTAGCTCGCCAGTTTCAAGGTTTTTAACCTTGATGGTATAGATGCGACGACTCAAAGTGTCTTGTGAATAAGCCATCAGCTTAGCGTTGGGGCTTACTTCTACATCACCGATAGCAAAATAGTCATAAGCTTTTGCGAGTTCGTTAATATCCAGCAGCAACTCAGGGTTGTCACCCTTTACATTTGTACTGCGATAAATCGACGCATACTCTTGCTCCCCAATGGTTTCATTGAAGTAGTAATATTGCCCATGTTGAACAGGCACCGAGCGATTGTCTTTAACTATTTTTGACTTAATCTCGGTAAATAGACTCGACTGAAGGGCTTCACTTGGGGCCAATACCGCATCGGTATACGCGTTTTCCTTTTCTAGATGAGCAATGACCTCAGGCTTTGAACGTGTATCATCCCTTAACCAGTGATAGTTATCGACAATCTCATATCCATGGATGTTGGTTTTATGTGGGATTTTTGCCGCTAAAGGCGCCTTTGTCGCCTCAGCTTGTGTATGGTTAGCATCATTTACAGGCTTGCTTAACTGACACCCTGTCGTTAAAACAACCGATGACAACGCAAGCTGCCAAAGTAATAAGCGTTTCATTATTATAATATCCTTGTTTGATATATTTGGTGTAACTGTTACAAATAGAGTTACCTGCCTGTAAATATAATTGAATTAAAAGGTTATTAACAGTACCCTACTGTAAAGAAAAGTGAAGCTATATATGTATATGAAACAATTAACTCTCAGTATTATCGCGCTATTTATACTAACTGCTTGTAAAACAACACACACAGTAAATGATTCTCATATTAAACTATGCGAAAAAACCATACATGATTATATTCAATATAGGGATCTAGGGCCTATCGAACAGTATCAAGCCCTATTTACAGCAGATGCAACCTTTTCAGTGCCCAAGCTGAACATTGCGCTAAACACCAGTGAAGCGATTGCCAACAGAGCCAAAAAAGCGCTCATGACTAAAAAAAGTATTCATATGATAACCAGCACAAACATCAAGCAGCTATCACAGAATACCTATTCGAATGTGTCTCACTTTGTTCTTCACTTAAGCGATAAAAACACGCCCAATGCAAAGCGAAAAATCTTCAATGGACGCTACGTTGACACTTTAATCATCCAGAACGACCAATGTTTAATAAAAACGCGTAATGTGCTCATCGATCGAATGGACACATTACCTTAAATAGACTTACATGAACGTTTATGCCAGCGGATTAATTCCGCTTGGTCTCTAGTAATACTGTGGCCTTGTGCTTCAAGGCTTTGTGCACTTTGCGCCAATTTAGCTTCAGCACGCAATTCAATCTTTTCCAGTAGACTAAGTAACAGGCGCTTTTCATCATCTGTTATGTCGGCCAAAACATATGCCTCACGTTGACGCATGTGTTCAACCACTTGCTGATATAAAGGCAAACCCAGCTCACTTAACTTAACTAATTTACTGCGTTGTTTTACATGATCGTTATCAGGGCAAATCAAGCTTTGTTTGAGTAATGTATTAATTGCTCGATTCACCGAATAAGGGTCTAAGCGCGATTGATACGCGATATCGGCAGCATTAATTGGACCATACGAGCCAATATTCAGTAGTACGCGTATCTCTCGTGTTTCAAGCCCTGTTAGGTTTTTTATATATGCATCTCTGTCCATTGCTAGCAAGTTACTAGCAACGGCAATACGATATGGAACATGATTATATAAATCATAGGGTTGCTCTATATTTTTTGATAGCTCAAACGCCGCCTTTCGTGCTTTATTGTTCATATATTGACCCTATTTTTTAAACTTAAATGCTCAATTTTTGTAGACAGATGCTATAAAAGGCACTATGTTATGTTGCAAATGCAACATACAAACATCAACAGGAATACATTATGGCTTTAGTCACACCACTGGCACAAGATGCAAACGCAGAGGTTGCAGAGTTAGCAAAGTTTTTCAATGAAACCTTGGGGTTTTGTCCAAATAGCGTACTGACCATGCAGATCCGCCCTCATATCGCCAAAGCTTTTATTAACCTAAACAAAGCCGTGATGGAAAACCATGGCAGAGTGACCAGCGAATTAAAGCGCTTAATTGGCTACATTACCAGCGCCAATACTGGCTGCCGTTATTGCGAAGCACATACAATTTTAGCCGCGCAACGCTATGGTGGGTCTGATGAACGCCTCAAGAACATTTGGCAGTTCAGACAAAGCACACTTTTTACTGACGCGGAAAAGGCGGCATTTGAGTTTGCACTTGCTGCATCTAGCGTACCTAACGCCGTTGACCATACTATTGAATCACAGCTAAAGGCGCATTGGGATGATGGCGAAATCGTTGAAATTCTTGGCGTGGTAGCTTTGTTTGGTTATTTGAATCGCTGGAATGACTCTATGGCGACCACATTGGAAGCAGGCGCTATTGATGCAGGTGAAAACTATCTTGCCCATAATCAGTGGCAAGTAGGTAAGCACCAAACCAATAACTAAACACCAAAATTGAGCATACTGGTAAGCTTACTGGAACTATCACTTTTAAAAGCACATTAACAATAATAATAAACGCTGAATTATCAGCTTATACGCATACTATGCTGCTTAGAAAGTGTTACCCAGAAAGTGTTTTCCCAGTATGCTCATCCTTTACACGACCAATATAGTTCCGCTTCACAACCACTTGCTCATATATCAACCAAAGTTTAAATCTAGATGACCAGATAATGGCGATAAAAACAGCAATCAAAAATATAATCCATCCAACAAAATACAAAAAATATGCAAAAATGATGAATAAACATTAAATTTGTGAAAAATACATTCAAAATACTCCGTAAATTTATTAAAAAAATATTTTAATTCAAAATTTCACTATATTTTTGCTAAAACCCCAACTAGAATGCATGAAATTTCAATATAGAAGAATATAAATTCACACATGTTTTTTTGCTCACTTGTCGCTTCTTGCGATTTATGCTTTCTTTGTGTGCATAAAAACAACAATGGTAACAATGGGGATTAAATAATGTTTAAACCGAGCATACTCTCACTAGCCGTGTGCGGCTCCTTAACAGGAACGCTTAGTACGTCTTTTGCGGTCTCTGCAGAAGAGGCTGTCAACAAAGATAAATCGCTTGAGGTTATTCAGATAACCGCAACTAGGCGTTCTGGTTCAGTACAAGAAGCTCCACTGAATATCACCGCGTTAGACAGTGATGTAATGCGTGATCAAAACATTGGTGAGTTGGCTGATGTAGCACGCTGGGTACCGGGTTTGACTGTTACAGACCAAGGTGGCCGTTCAGGCTCGCCCATTATTGTTCGTGGGTTGAATACTAATTCATCAGGCCCGTCATCTGATGGTGGAACGGTTGCGACGTACATCAACGAGATCCCAGTCGCAATAGATATGCGCCTGACCGACGTAGAACGCGTAGAAGTCTTGATTGGTCCACAAGGCACACTGTATGGTGCTGGAACGCTGGGCGGCGCGATCCGTTATATCTTAAAAGAACCAGAGCTAGACTTTACCTCAGGTAAGGTATACGGCGATGCTTTCCAAAATAGTGAAAGTGATTCATTTGGTGGCGAAGCCGGCTTTATTTTCAACACCCCTCTTATTGATGATAAACTCGCTGTTCGCGCAAGCGTCAACGTATTTAAAGACCCAGGCTTTGTCGATTACAACTATGTTGTACGTGAGGCAGGCGTTTCACAACCTGACCCTGACTGGACTGACTTAGATGACATCAACCACAACTTGCGACAAGCAAAAGACAATAACGGTGAAACAACTACAACAGGTCGAATCTCGCTACGTTGGCTGCCAACTGATTGGTTAGACAGTACCTTGAACTACTTCTATCAAAAACAAGACAGTGAGGGCCGCTCAATTGTTCATCACGGCGCTTTAAATCCTGACAATGGCTTGAATAAGCGTATTGGAAAATATGAATCAGCCTACCGCTACGAAGAGCCAAGAGAAAAAGAAGACTCATTACTAAGCCTTGAAATTAAAGCTGATTTGGGTTTTGCCGAGCTTGTCTCTGCAACAGGTTATTCTGAGTTTGAAGCCGATGGTCAACGAGATCAAACCGACTTGTTAATTCGCTTAGACTACGGCTATGAAGAATTCCCTTCATTCTCATCATTCACCCGTGAACTTGAAGAAGAAGAAAACTTCACTCAAGAACTGCGTTTAGTATCACAAGGTGATTCTGACTTAAGCTGGATTGTGGGTGGCTTTTACAATAAGAGTAAGAGCAATGGTTCAAGTAAAGAATACGCACCCGGGTACAGCCTATTCGCAGTTGAAAACTTTGGTGGCACACAACTTCGTCCTGACAGCCTAGAGTACTATTCTGTCGACCGCAGCGAAGTCACTGAACAAGCGATATTCGGTGAAATAGCCTATCAAGCTAGTGAAAAACTCACGATTACGGTAGGCGCACGCTTCTATGAGTATAAAGTCGATGCAGATTCTGCTGTTGATTTCCCACTTTACAACACTGTTTTTGGTGGTGCGGGGCTAAACGATGTCAGCTTGAACTTCGAGAACAGTTATGCTGAAGATGATGGCAGCTTGTTTAAATTTAACGCCAGTTATCAATTCTCAGATACTGTAATGGCGTATGCAACCGTCAGTGAAGGATTTAGAATCGGTGGCTCAAATGGTTTAGCTCCTTGTCCAGATCCACTGCCAGCAAACCAAGCTGGTTGCGGTAAGCCACATGAGATGCTCTACAAAGACGATACGACCACAAACTATGAGTTAGGCATGAAAAGTACTTGGATGAAAAACCGCTTACACTTCAATGCAGCTTTATTTAACGTGGACTGGGAAGACGCGCAAATTGGTGGAGCAACCGAGGTAGGCCAGCTTCCTTATACCTCAAACGCAGGATCTGCTAATGCTAAAGGGGTAGAAATTGCGACGCGTGCAATGTTAACGGACTCATTTACCGCCTATGCCACCTATTCATACACAAAAGTAGAACTGACAGAAGACGCGCCATTTTTGTTTAACACCGATGGTACGGATGGCGGCGTAAGTGGTGATAGACTGCCAGGTTCACCTGAGCATCAGTTTTCGCTTGGTGTAAACTACCAAACAGAGATAATGGACAACAAACTGCTAGACATTAATTATGGTCTAACAGCCCAAAGTGACATGATTTCTAAAGTTGGTCTACATGACAATGGTGAAACGCTACCAGGTTACGCGTTAAGTAACATTTCAGCAAAAATTACTGGAGATCAGTGGTCAAGTACATTGTATATCAATAACTTGTTTAACAAGTATGCGTATACATCTGTACGCCGTAGTAATGCCGATATCACCACCGCCAACGGTGCAGAAATTCAACGTAACTACGGGCATTACATCAACCGTCCTTTAACAATCGGTGTTAAGTTCGACTACCAGTTTGAACTATAACCGAGTTACCGTTACTCTAAAGGCTCAAACTTAGTTTGAGCCTTTTTAATAACAATAAGAACACGCTTTTTATGACGCTCAACGCAACACATCTTCACCAACAAGCCGTCACGGCATTGAATCAAGGCCAGATAAAACAGGCTCATCAGTATTTAGTACAACTGATACAAACTACTCCTGAAGACACCCGTGAACATGCCGATGGTTACTTTTTAATGGCAATGATCAATGTTCAGGTTGGGCAAATAAAAAAGGCCATTAAACTTATTGAAAAAGCCAAAGGTTTGAGGCAACGTTTTGAATACTCAATTCATTTAGCTAAATGTTACGCACTAGACGGTCAACTCAATCAAGCCAAAACATTAGCACTGTCAATCGCTGTTGAAGACCTAACCTCTGCACTAGATGCAGATACCTTAGGTGTCACACTCAGCCATATCGGATTACATGACTATGCACTGCTTTGCTATCAAAAAGCGTTAGAGCTTAACGCCGTACAGCCTCAATTTTTTTATAATTATGGGGTGTGTTGTAAGTTTTTGGGGTTATTCGACAAAGCAGAAGCCGCGTTTGAACAAGCTATTAAACTTGAGCCTGCCCACCATCAGGCACATTTTGCATTGTCAGACCTTACTAAGGTCAATGAGAGTAACAATCATATTTTACGACTTAAAAGTGTGTTTGCACGCCTTGAACACCCTGATGCAAAGTTACACATAGGTCATGCCTTAGCAAAAGAATATCAAGATCTTAAGCAGTATGACTTAGCGTTTGAAGCACTCAAGCAAGGTAAAGCAAGTAAATTACAACAGGCACGTTTTGATGATAATGCCTCTGAACAATTGTTTGATTTGCTGTATCGATTAAGCCATCAAACAAAAAGTGATGCACCTTTGGGAGCAGACACAAAAGAGCCTATTTTTGTGTTAGGTATGCCACGCTCTGGCACCACTTTGGTAGAGCGAATATTATCTAGCCACAGTGATGTTACCTCCGCAGGAGAGTTACAAGATTTTGGAATCGTCACCAAACGGTTGAGTCAAACCACCACACCTCATGTACTTGATGAAGCCACCCTTAAAGCCGCTTACGAGTGTGACTTTAAGCAACTGGGACAAGACTACCTTGACGCTACACGTGTCGTTACTGGGCAAAGCTGCCACTTTGTCGATAAATTACCCTTTAACTTTTTTTATGTGGACTTGATCCGCAAGGCCCTACCAAACGCCAAAATCATTTGTTTGCTACGTAATCCACTAGATACCTGCATCGGTAATTATCGTCAGTTGTTTACTATCAACAACCCCTACTACCGATACTCTTTAGATTTAATGGACACAGCTAAATTTTACACACGTTTTTATAAACTTATGCACCATTGGCAAGCGTTACACGGGTCATATTTTAAGTTGTTAGAATACGAGCAACTCGTCGCGCAACCTGAGCAGCAAATAAGAGCCTTACTCGACTATTGCCAGCTTCCTTGGCAAAAGCAGTGTCTAGATTTTCACCTAAACGATGCGCCGGTATCAACGGCAAGCAAGGTACAAGTGCGTCAGCCACTGAACACAAAATCAATTGGACGCTGGAAAAACTTCTCCCCATATCTTGATGAAGTTACAGCGTATTTTGATAAGCACGCGATCCCCTATTGAAGGTCTTATCTAGCGTGTTTAACAACTTGCTAAGAAACACAGATAGCAAATACAGGCTTGGAAAATCTAAGCCTCTGATCCTCTAAGTAAAAGCCAGAGCATATTTCAAACCTTCGACGCGCTTTTCATGCTAACATCCAACCAGTCACTAAAGAGCCATGAATCTTTAAGTTATGTTTGAAGCCAATGTGGTCAATCTTATACAAGCCTTTTCAATCGGTATTGCTACGCTGAGCATTGCGATATTAAGTACGCACAAGCTCTATCGTACCGTAAGCGCATTTTTTGCCATGGTTATGCTGTCAGCCATCTTTAATCTCTTAGAAGAGCTGAATATTACGCGCTCTATTCACTTAGTGACCCCTGTATTTGTGCTGGGCTTTGGCCCCATGCTTTACCTTGTGGTGAAGTCCTTAACCAAACAAGTCAATAAATACGACATACTACACTTTGTGCCTATGCTGTTGTTATTACCCTTTACCCAATACACACAGACTGTGATCTTAATTGGCACAGTGTGGCGGGTTATCTATGCGGGATTTGCTGTTTATCGCATTTACCAGTTCAACGCGACGCTTGATAACTCTCGCTCAGATGCGCATGAGGTGGCCCTGCGCTGGCTAGGCTGGCTTATTGTGATCATGACCATCACTAACGCTGCTGATTTAGTTAGGCTTAACCTGCAGCCAATGTTACCTGTGTTTTGGAATATTTTCGGACAGGGCCTAGTAGCAGTTATCAATATCACTATTTTGCTGGTATTGACGACCAAGTTGAACGCCGAGCACAAGATTCTAAAAACTTTGCCACTTCAGCAAACGGATGACACTCCCAACAAAACCCACGAATCAGCGGAAGACTACCAAGCAATATTCAAATCTATCGATCAACAAATGAGGGATAAGCAGTGGTTTTTACAAGCACGTTTGTCATTATCCGACCTGTCACAACTCACTGGCTTGCAGCCAAGAGATGTATCTCGTGCCATCAACTTGTCTCATCAACTCAGCTTTAATGACTATATAAATTCATTTCGCGTTGAACATGTAAAAGAAGCGATGCGCACCTCCTCCACCAAGCCGCTTCTTACTTTGGCCCATGAAGCAGGCTTTAGCGCGAAATCATCATTCAATTATTCTTTTAAAAAACAAACAGGTATGACACCAAGCGAATATAGAAATAGCCTTCGTTCTAACCCCAACTAAGCGTACAAAATCCTGAATTTATGCGTCTAATTACTTGCGTTTAGACCTTTACGTTACTTAAGAGCGATAAATTACTGTTATCGCAAGTAACAAATAGGCCACTACCCATGCTACTGTTTCGCTTCTTTAAACTTTCTGCTTTCATTTTTATAAGCTTAGCTATACTCAGCGCATGCCATAGCCAAGTATCACTCCCGCCCGCGCAGGCGTTTATTCTAAAAAATGTGAATATTGTCTCTCCCGTTGAAGAGCGTATTATTAAAAATCAAACCATTCTCGTTAAAAATGGAATTATAAGCAGTATTAACAGCAGCTTACATGAAATCCCAGGCATCAACATTATTGATGCTCAAGGTGGCTATGTGACCCCCGGCCTCATTGACATGCACGTGCATTTTTACGACCCGAGCGCATTGGTAACTAACTTATCTCACGGTGTCACACATGTGCGTATTATGAACGGCATTGCACAACATCTAGCATGGCGAGACCAGCTTGCGCAGAATGAAAGAGTTGGCAGTACGCTCTCTGTCAGCAGCCCTATTCTTTCTGGGTTTGAAAACGGTGCACTGCATCAATACGTCGCTACAACGCAACAAGCAGAACAAGCTGTTATCACGGCTAAAAATGCAGGATACGACCTGATTAAGGCTTATGGCAACTTGTCGCCACAAGCACTAAAGGCCCTAATTAAAACCGCGCAAACACTCAATATCCCCGTGGCAAAACATGGTCCACATCCATCAGCAGATATGCCTTGGTCAAGCCTATCTGAATTGCAATCTTTGGAGCATGTGGAAGACATACTACAAGGCCCACTGAACCATACTTTTGATCAGCAAAAGCTCACTCAAACGCTCAAAGAGATAAAAAAGTTAAACATCCCCGTCACACCAACACTCAATATTTTTTGGCAATTAACAAGAATAAGTGAAGATAAACAAGCCTTTTTAGATACTTTACCTAAGCACTATATATCACCCATAGTAGCTGCTGCCGAGCAACGCGACCAAGTTGCTCGTTGGCTCAACACCTCTCAAAACCACGCGAGCTATAACCGAGATACTTACAACACCTTATTGTTCATCACTGAGCAAATGCATACATTAGGTATTGAACTGCTGGTGGGCTCCGATGCTGGCGTGCTGCTATCGCCCCATGGTTTAGCAACACACAACGAAATGGCGCAACTAAAAGATGCTGGGCTCACAAACTTTGCAGTGCTCAAGGCAGCCACCTACTCGCCTGCCAGAGCACTGAAGTTAGATAAGCAAATTGGACAAATAAAGGTAGGATACAAAGCTGACTTTATTTTTACCCGTATAAACCCAATTGAAAACTTGGCCTCATTAAAGACCCCTGTTGCCGTAAGCAAGCATGGTCGCTGGCTCACACAGCAACAACTTACTCGACTCAGAGCCCAGGCTATTGAAAACAGAAGTACGCTATTAGAGCTTTGGCGGCTTGCAAGCAATTACTGAGTGGATTCTATAAGTCGTTATTAATGGCTGGGTGAATATTCAGCCTTAATAATCTATTTGCAGCTCTGATGAGTAGCGTATTGCAAACACAATCTAAAGAGCCTTCGTTAAAAAAGCACCAGCTACTCTTAACTCTCTCGAATAGCTCCCCCTTATTGTCACACGATAACGCAGAAGGTCTCGTCAATTGCACAACAAGCAGAATCCTAGAAGTGAGCAACTATGTGTGAACTCTCTCACCATAGTTGTTGCTTTCGAGTTAACAAAATTAGCAAGGTAATGTAATGTTGAATTTGAAAGTACTAAAGTCAACGTTATTCTAAGGAGAGTCAAACATGTCGACGCCATATATTAGTAGTAAACCATACATGATAATAAATATTGCGTTAGATTGGCTCGCAAAATTATCCGTTATCGTCAGTGTGATATTTGTAGCTAAAGCATATAAGCAAGTTTATGATGTTGATCAAAAGCTAGGCCAAAAAACAATTGAAGTAGCTGAGCTAGAAAAAGAAAAATTAAGTCTGGTAGATGCAAAGTTGAGCCTCGAAGAGGAGAAGTTAACTCTTGAGGAAAATATAAAATTGATGCTTGAGAAAGAGCAGGCTATTTTGAGCAGGGTAGAAGCATTATCGGAAAAAGAGCCTCAATTACAACACGAGAATGCACTGCTTGTCACCCAAGGTGATCTTTACGAGGCTCTTTCTGACAATATGAGCCGAACCCAAGAGGCGCTGAAAACGGGTAAACACCACTATATTGACTTATCGATGTACATTGAAGAGTTTTCGTTTTCATTTCTATCTCAAGCTATCATTAGCTATATCTCTAAAATGATTGCAACTGAAAAGAGATTCGCCGAATTTGATCAAAGGGAGTTCAACTACAAAACACAATTGAGAAAACACCTTGAAATCGTCAATTCCGATGCAGATAAATTCTTGCCCACCAGAGCATACGAACGTGTGAGTGAAATCGCTTTATCTACAAACAGTGTCGGTGAGTTGATGGACAAGCTGGGCAACACATGGACAACCCATCACAATAAAACGCTCAATGAGATACCGCTGGATGTATTACTTGAAGACATAGCCAATAATGAGGACAGCTTGGACAAGCTTCAAACTAAAAATGATGAGATTATGAATGCGTTGATCGAGCTTAAATCCAGGCTCTAATTTGGCCGAGTGCCAAACAAGCTATTAAGCCCCTGTCAATAAGGGTATACCTATCATAAAAGGTCTTAGTTCTCTTTATCCTTAACCAATATTCTCATGAGCTGTTTATTTAGTAGATCATGGGAATACTCACTGTATTAGTCAATTCTATATTCACTCATTCCGGCCTTGATGGCATATACAGAACAAAAGTTGAAACACATCACAACGTATAAGTTATCTATTTGGTAAAACCATGATGGTATTATTTGTACTGATTTTGGTGAAAAGCCATACAAAAACAATGTTTGATTAAAAAATATTCCAATTAATTTCAACACCAATTTTATGCATTAATATCAATAGATTACCCACACATAAAAATCATAAAGAACGGCTTAAACGCAAATGTCAACATTGAAATATGTGACACATCTCTTTAACCTTTATTTTTATTGAACGTTCAATTAATAAAAATATGCCAAAAGTCGGAATGGAACCTGTACGCCGCGAACAGCTGATAAAAGCGACCATTGAATCAGTCGCTGAGCTTGGTTTACAAGGTACAACTATTAACAGCATCAGTAAGAAAGCAGGGTTATCTTCGGGGATAATCAGCCACTACTTTGGTGGAAAACAGGGCTTGATTGAAGCCACTGTGCGTTACTTGTTGTCTAGCCTAAAATATTCACTGATGGCGCAAGTAACAGACACAACATCACCGCAGCAACGGCTGATGTATATTGTCGAAGCCAACTTTGCGTTAGTACAACAACGTAAAGACACCACCCGCACATGGTTAAGTTTTTGGGCGCAGTCAATGCACGACCCCGAGTTACACCGACTACAGAACGTAAACAGTAAGCGCTTATACAGCAACCTTGCCAGCTCATTTCGACAACTGATGAGTGTTGAGCACGCAAAGCTTGCAGCCCAGTTAAGTGCGGCGATGATTGATGGTTTATGGCTACGTGCCGTACTCAGTCAATCCGACAAAGACCAATTTAAACACAGTGAGCAATTAGCCAAGCAGTACGTGCGCTCACTGATCAGCCAGTATGGAGCCTAATATGACGACAACGAGCAGCCAAAATAGCAATGTGCCTGTTTATCAAAACTTTATCCACGGTCGCTACATGGCAAACCAAAGTGGTGAAAGTTTTGCAGTTAAAAACCCTGCCACCGACGAAGTGATTTACCACGTTGAGGTTGCTGATGAGTCAATCCAAAGTGCAGCAATTGAAAGTGCTAAGCAAGGCTTTGCTATTTGGTCAGCAATGACCCCTGTTGAACGTAGCCGCATTTTATTAAAAGCCGTGGCGTTATTGCGAGCACGTAACGATGAGTTGGCCAAAGTTGAAGTGCTTGATACCGGTAAGCCTTGGCAAGAAGCTGAATGTGTCGATGTACAAACCGGTGCCGATGTAATCGAATATTTTGCGGGTCTTGCGCCTGCACAAGTTGGCCAGCAGCAAATGGTTGGCAGTGACTTTTATTACACTCGTAAGGAACCGCTTGGGATCTGCGCAGGCATTGGTGCATGGAACTACCCGCTGCAAATTGCTTGTTGGAAATCAGGCCCTGCCCTTGCAGCTGGAAACGTTTTAATTTTTAAACCCTCAGAAGAAACACCATTAGGTGCATTGAAGCTTGCTGAAATATTTATCGAAGCAGGTGTACCTGAGGGCGTATTCAACGTCGTTCAAGGTGCAGCTGAAGTGGGTCAATGGCTGACCGGCCACGCGGATATTGAAAAAGTATCATTCACTGGCGAAGTGGGAACGGGTAAAAAGGTAATGAGCAGCGCAGCGACCACGCTCAAAGACGTAACGATGGAACTAGGTGGTAAATCCCCCTTACTGGTATTCGATGATGCCGACATCACCGAAGCAGTCAGCGCCGCGATGCTTGGTAACTTCTATACCCAAGGTGAGATCTGTACCAATTGTACGCGCGTTTATGTACACCGTGATGTGTACGACGCGTTTATCAACGAGCTTAAAATCCGCACTGAAAGTAATATCATTGCAGGGGATCCGTTGAATCCTGAGGTTAACCTTGGTGCGTTGATCTCAAAACCTCACCAACAATTGGTTTTAAACTACATTGCTAAAGGTATCGAAGAAGGTGCGACCTTGCTTACTGGCGGCGAAGCTCTGAGTCCAGAATCTGCGCCTAATGGCTATTTTGTTGCCCCTACCGTATTTGTGGATTGTCATGACGACATGACCATCGTCAAAGAAGAGATCTTTGGCCCTGTAATGAGCGTGTTGGTGTTTGACGACGAACAAGATGTGATCAAACGTGCTAACAATACCCACTTAGGCCTAGCTGCTGGCGTATTTACCAAAGACATTCAACGAGCTCATCGCGTTATTCACCAGCTTGAAGCTGGGATCTGCTGGATCAATGCGTACGGAAACTCTCCTGCTGAAATGCCTGTTGGTGGCTATAAACACTCAGGTATAGGTAGAGAAAATGGCATTGAAACGCTGGATCAGTACACCCAAACCAAGTCGGTGTACGTCGGTATGAATAAAATCGAAAGCCCATTTTAACTGGAGACCCCATGACCCAAAAATATGATTACATCATAGTTGGTGCTGGCTCCGCAGGATGCGTTCTGGCCAATCGACTTACAGAAAATGGCCAACACAAAGTGTTGCTGCTAGAAACGGGCGGGAGTGATAAAAGCATTTTTATTCAAATGCCTACCGCCTTATCGATTCCAATGAATACAGACAAATACGCTTGGCAGTTTCACACTGAGCCAGAGCCATATTTAGATAACCGTAAAATGCATTGCCCTCGCGGTAAGGTGCTAGGCGGCTCGTCTTCAATCAACGGTATGGTGTATGTACGGGGCCATGCTAAAGATTTTGATGAATGGCAGCAACACGGTGCACAAGGCTGGGATTACCAATCTTGCCTACCGTATTTCAAAAAAGCAGAGTCTTGGTATCTGGGTGAAAATGCACACCGAGGTTCAGAAGGACCGTTGGGTGTAAACAACGGTAATGAAATGGCCAACCCGCTATATCGCGCCTTTATTGAAGCAGGTAAGCAAGCCGGTTACGCAAAAACCAATGACTATAACGCCGCGCAACAAGAAGGCTTTGGCCCAATGCATATGACGGTTAAAAATGGTCGTCGTTGTTCAGCCAGCCGTGCGTATTTAGACCCAATTAAACGCCGTAGTAATTTAACCATCATCACAGGCGCTCAGGCACAGCGTGTTTTATTGCAAAACAAACAAGCGCAAGGCGTTGAATATAAAATCAAAGGTAAGACTCAAAAAGCCTATGCGCGCAGAGAAGTGATCCTAAGCGCAGGGCCAATTGGCTCACCTCATTTGCTACAGCTATCGGGTATTGGTGATAGCAACGTGCTTGAAAAAGCAGGCGTTGAAGTACAGCACCACCTACCGGGTGTAGGCCAGAATTTGCAGGACCACTTGGAGTTTTACTTTCAGTACAAATGCAAGCAACCCATTACCCTAAACGGTAAGTTAGGGCTGGTTTCAAAAGGTCTGATTGGCACACGTTGGTTGCTGACAAAAGATGGCCTTGGCGCAACCAATCACTTTGAATCGTGTGCTTTTATTCGCTCTAAACCGGGCGTTGAATGGCCTGATATTCAATACCACTTTCTTCCGGCTGCCATTCGTTACGATGGTAAGAGCGCGTTTGATGGCCATGGTTTTCAGGTGCATGTGGGTCATAACAAACCCAAGAGCCGTGGTAGTGTCACGATTGCGTCTAGCAATCCCGATGAGCCACCGAAAATCTTGTTCAACTACTTACAAGAGCAAGAAGACATCGAAGGCTTTAGAGCCTGCGTTCGCTTAACTCGAGAGATCATTGAGCAAAGTGCGTTTGATGAGTTTCGCGATGATGAAATTCAACCTGGTAAAGAGATACAAACCGACGAGCAAATCGATACCTTTGTGCGCCAGGCGGTAGAAAGCGCATATCACCCCTCGTGTTCATGCAAAATGGGTGAAGACGAGATGGCGGTGGTTGATTCACAAACTAAAGTCCATGGTATCAACAGTTTACGAGTGGTTGATTCGTCAATCTTCCCAACCATACCTAACGGAAATTTAAATGCCCCCACAATCATGCTCGCTGAAAAAGCAGCGGACCATATTTTGGATAAGACACTTTTAACTAACCAAAACGCTGCGGTTGATATGGAGCCCAAATGGCAACATGTACAACGCAGTTCGGAGATCTAAATTTGCCACTCGCTTAGGTAGTGATACCTAGGTGGGGCTTGCAGTGGCGTGCGGGATAAATTGGTTATCCCAAGGGGGCAGGTTTTCTCGCCCCTCAAGCATTAATGCAAGACTAAGAAAAAAAACGGAGAAACAATGAGTTACTTTTACTTATTTTGGGAGGGTGACAATGACCTTATGGCTTAGTGCAGGTATCATTTTCACCCTATTGGCAATTGCTTTAATTTTGTTTAAATGGGGAAATTTACAGTGTGTTGGCGTCACACCCGTTAAAACCTTTACCTTTATCGCCATTTTGTTTACGTCAGGCTTAGATGTCGGACTGATTATGTTTCCACTTACTGAGTTTGCGGGTTACGCAGACATAAAAGCAAGCCCAGAGTATGCGTTTGCAAATCCACTGGCCATTGAGTTTGGTTTTTGGGGATTTTTAATCTGGGGATTTTATTTCCTTACCTGCTTTTATTTCTGCGTAATAGAACCCAAAGTAAAGTTCTTTGAAATTACTTGGGTGAAATTAGTCAATAATGTGATCATTATTGGCACCTGTGCCTTTACAGCGTACTTGCTGCTGTCAAACCTGCCTTGGTATTTACCAGAGGTCGGCGATGGTAGCTCGATTATTCCAACATTTTATCTGTTGGTCTTTGCGGCGATTTGCTTTGCAGTTTACTCAAGTACCAGTTTGAAGTATGTGCGCTTTTTGAGTATTTCAACCACTTGGTTGTTTATCGCGCTGATTGCCTATATGTGGTGTGCAGCATTTTTATTTGGCGACAGCGCTATGAGCAGCTTTGCCAATAAGTTTGCGCTACTTGGCGACTATTTTACGCATATCAATGAATTTGTATTACCACTGAATGATTACCATGAGTTTTATCTGTTCTGGTGGTTTGCTTGGAGCATCATGATTGGCCAATTCACTTCTCGCTTTGTGGGTGGACTCAAAACCTATCAAGTATTGGCTGCTATGTTGGTGTTCCCATCTATTCCAATCGCTATCTGGTTTAGTGTGCTTTATCACTACCATGAAGCGGGAATACCTACGGCGGGCATTAAAAACTTCGCCATGGTATTTGTGGGCATCGTATTTGTGATCAACTCACTTGATTCACTGATTCGCTTATATACCGACAATTTAAACCTAACAGTAAAACGTTTGGGCCTACGAAACTATATGTTGTTTAACATTATTGCCCTATCACTGTTAACTTTACTGTTTAAACTTGAGTTTTTACAAATTCAGTGGGTTGGCGCGTTGGTGATAGGCGTGTTCTTCTCTTGCGCGGCCTATATCGGCTACGGCAAGTTTAAAACCGTTTGCCAAATTGACAGCTCACCCAAAGACAACAAAATTGACTACAGCAAAATTGAAACAGCTAGCTAAGGATTTCAACATGACAACAACGAGAACTCTACTTTTCGGTGCACTTGCACTGGCTTCAACACACGCGGCAGCAAATTGGTCTACGACTGTGACGGCGGCATCGGATTATACCTTCAATGGTGTGAGCCAAACACAAAATGACCCTGCCCTACAAGCTAGCCTAGACTATGCATTCGATGATGGTCTTTATGCGGGCACTTGGGCCTCTAATGTTGATTTTGGTGGCGACACTAACCTTGAGTGGGACGCCTACCTTGGTAAATACGTCACCTTAAACGACAACTGGAGCGTAGATTACGGTATCGCTTATTACACCTACCACGGTGACAGCAACTCAAGCGATGGAAACTACCCTGAGATTTACTCAAAATTTGGTTACACCAACTCATTGGGTCACACCGAGTTTAACTTCTGGTATAGCTGGGACTACTTCGGCACGGGTGCTGGGCACACCATCGCTATGGTTGCTCACAGCGTAGAAATTGCCAAAGGCCATACACTGCGCGCCAGCTTTGACGTATCAAACTCATTGGATGGTGAAAAGTATATGTGGGATGCGGGTGACAAGTCTTATCACCATTACCGTCTAGCGTATCAGACCAGTTACGAAGGCTTTAACTTTGAAGTGGCGGCTGAAAACACCAGTTTAGATTATGATACCGCTGATGAGCGTATCGTACTGAGCGTGTCACGCACCTTCAATCTGTAAATTTACAAGTCTCCTACTACTTGTAATAAAGGCCAGATGAAAATCTGGCCTTATTTTTTATTTGATGCTTGGTTTTGATGTTTGGTATAGCAAGGCTAACGGGATATAACCGTCTGAATGGCCTGTTCAAGTTCAGTGGGCTTATCTGTGCCTAAGCGAATCACCGAGCCATCATGCAGTACGATGTTAACAACATCACAGCCAGCATAACAAAGGCCGTGATGTACAAAGCCGCCGGCTGTGCTTTTACAAAATACACCACAAGTAATAACACAATAACCAGCACCGCTATCATTGAAAAGTGTTTAACTGTGGATGTTTAACTGTGGATGTTTAACTGGACACCCACCCCAACTTGCTGGTCAATTATGGGTACATTTTTGGTAATATGATCACAAAGAAGACATCGCTAATAGAAAAGGGTCTCACTAGCTCGTTTTTAAAGTGGGTGTCCTGTTTAATATACGAGGTAGTCTGCGAGACATCTGGTGAAGCTTTGCAGCCCGATAGCAAAACTACCAATGCCAAAACGAAGGTTAAATACAGTGCTTTCATATAATCATCCTTATATTCTGCAAGACATCCTGTGTATTTAACTAAAGTACAAATTTTCAGCTTTTCAAGGTGGGTTTTGCTGGACACTTCTCTGACAATGAGCGCTCTCTAACAGTAAATAAAAAAGGTACACTTGTTTGAGTTTTTACTTTAAAGTGAAGCTCATCTTCAGTACAACTCATGGAAAGACAGTTTGAACATCGTTAAATACACTGAACTCACCACTTTATCTTACCTTTTGATAAGCGCGCCTATATTTGCCTTATTAGCAGCCTTATTTGGGGTAACAACATTCGAGCTCAATGCCATTTTTCTGCTGATTTTAATGGATTTGACCGCCAAAGCTGTGCCGTATTTTATTTTGTACCTAGGTACAAAAGTGCCTCAAAACCAATACAGCTCTTTGTTCTTCTACACATTCTTAATCGTCACCTCAATTGAGATGACACTGATATACTTTACCTTGTTTATTCATGACTTTATTGGTGCCAGCAGTGGGCCACTATCCGGCTTAGTGCTCATTTCACCATATGTTTTACTCATTCCTCTGAGCGCTACTATTTGTGCTTTGGTTGTGATCGCTGTGAAGTTTGCCCACAATAAGTTTTGTCGGGTCAACTAGATTGAGCATGCCAACGTTTTGCCTATCAAGCGCCAAATAGCGGCCGAGTTTAATCTTTACCAAACTGCTACACAGCTCGACTGGTTACTTACAAAGCTTGCCTGCACAGAACAGTTCACGGTCGCACGCGAAAGCACGCAAAGCTAGACTTAGTAACTATTTGAAAAATAAACTTTGTCGTTAAGATGGCATAAAGCTGACGTTACAATTGTTGGGCCACTTCCATAGGCTTTACTTAAGCACAACAGCAAGGACAAAAATGTGATTATTAGAAAGTTAAGATTACAAAAAGCTTGGTCTCAGGAACAACTGGCCGAGGCTAGTGGTTTAAGCTTGAGAACAATTCAGCGTATCGAGCGCGGTCAAACACCTAGTTTAGAATCGCTTAAGTCTTTAGCTGCTGTTTTTGAAACCACAGTTGCCAGTCTTCAACAGGAGCTAACGATGAAAGCCGACACAAACACCGCCGCTATTAGCGACCAAGAAAACAAAGTTATCGAACAAGTATGGGCCATAAAGGCGTTTTACAGTCACTTGATACAATATGGGGTAACCATCATCACTTTGTTTATTATCAACTATTTTGTATCACCTCATTATTACTGGGCTTGGTGGGTTGCACTGGGTTGGGGTGTGGGCGTTATCAGCCATGCGCTCGATACATATGAAGTATTTAATCTATTTGGATCCAAGTGGGAAAAACGCCAAATAGAAAAACGACTTGGTAGAAAACTATAAAAATATATTTAGTTACCTCAAAACCTTACAATTAAAACACCACTTCAGTGACTACACAAACATTGAAGCGGTGTTGGCTTAAGCCCATTCAAACACGACTATTTGTTAACCTTGCCAGGCAGGCTTAAATCTCCAGAGGCGATATCCATCACATTGACTACGCACAGTAATGGCGCGTGAACACTCTGATTGACCCTTAAACCCGCTGTTACACCATCAAACTGAGTATCTTCAAGCAAGCCAATATTCTCAAATGGGACTTTTACTTCAACCACATCGCCGTTAAAGGTTGGATGCCAGCCAGGGCTATCCAAAAGAATGGGTAAGCCAGGCCAAGTTTTGGGTAGTCTCGGTTTGCTCCCTTTGGGAATATCCACAACCCCCAACGCGCCATTACCACATTGCTCATTAGCCTGTAGTACCACCCAATGACTGTGCCATATGTTGCCATCATTACTGGTATTGCCATCACCATTTTCATCATACAATGGCGTATCATCAAAATCCGGATGTGCTGTAACAGCTAATGCCAAAATACCTGCATTGCGTTCAAACCCAACTTCATAGCTATCAATCGAAGTGGGCCATACATATGAAAATACCTCGCTCCCTGCAAGCTTACCGCTGGCAGTGGGTTTGTGTGTTCCCGCTTCGCCAGAGACCGCCATATGAAACGTAGCAACATTACCTTTGGTAGTGATTTTTCCGTGAATGATGTCAAAAGGCGCTAACGTCGTATCATTAACCGGCGCTTTGATCCCACCTTTATGTTGTTCATGGCTTAAAGCTGGCAACGAAAGGGCCACAGCCAAACATGAAGCAAGTAAATTAAATTTAGCCATGACAAGCTCCTTTTACCTCTTCAAGTGACGCCCCAAAGTTAATATGAAACACAACGTCATCTAACAACAAAGCCGGCACCGACCTAACGCCTGCCTGTTCGGCTTGGTCAATTGCCTGTGTGTTTTGCGCCAAATGTACTGACTCCACTTCATAACGATTGCTATCCAGTGCATGCAAAACCTGTTGCTCTGCTTCAACACACACTGCGCAACCCGCGTGATAAAAAATTGCCTTCTTCATGATTGTTCCTTGTTTGTTAAATTAAAAGGTATCGACTCAACACCTTTTAAACTGTAAAGATCAGAATCAGGGTTGTCAACATAGTATTTAGCCGATACTATTTAATTATGAAACTAAATCACATATACAACAGCGTTGAACGCTTGGGCGATTTGCTTAAAGTGGGAGCGCGTCAGGCAGGTGCAGAGCATGGGTTACAGCCCGTGCACGTCGAGGTATTGCACTATCTGTCGATCTGTAATCAATACTCAGACACGCCAATGGCGGTCACTGAATACTTGGGGTTAACCAAAGGTACGGTCTCACAGACACTCAAGGTATTGGAGAAAAAAAGCTTACTGGTCAAAACGATAGATGAAAATGACAAGCGTATCACTCACTTAAAGCTGTCGGTAAGCGGTCAACAACTCGTGGCAGCACTTCTACCTACCAACTTGTTTATCAAGGCTTGTGAGCAGTTATCACCACAACAGCAATCAGACATTAACTCGTCACTCAAGTTACTGCTTTCGGCGTTACTAAAGGCTAATAACTTAAAGACCTTTGGGGTCTGTAAAACATGCCGTTTCAATCAGCTAACAGACGATGGCAACTATTTTTGCGACCTTGTTAAGCAGCCGCTAACCTCGGACGATACACAGCTGATCTGTCGAGAACACGAAGATGTCTAGCGATGTCCAATTGGTGAATTCTTTCGATGTTAAAGCGCGATACCGATGCTCATGCAGCTTATACATTTAACACACTGATTTTAAAGCTTTGATTTTACCTTTCAAATGTATTGACGGTTCATTTACAGGTGGTGTTTTATGCGGCGTTGCTCAATGAGGAGGTTCTTAAGTCTTTAAATATCACGCTCGCAAGCTGCGATTTAGCTGAATAACAACGGAGCTCACACCAATCAAGTAAATAAAAAAGGCCAGACAATGTTGTCTGGCCTTTTCAGTTATTTTGCCGTGTTTAGAACGATAAGTTATTTAAAATCTCATCATCCACATTGTTTGCTAAAGTGACTTTTAGCTTAGGTGTACGCGCCATTTCACGTTTAATCGCAAAATCAGCCTCTTCGTTACGCGCCCAGCTACGACGTGCAATCCCGTTGTTTACATCAAACAACAACATTGACTTAAGGCGACCTTCTGCCTCTGGTGTGCCATCTAGCAGCATACCGAAACCACCATTGATCACCTCACCCCAGCCTACACCGCCACCGTTGTGAATTGATACCCAAGTTGCACCACGGAAACTATCTCCAATCACGTTATGAATCGCCATGTCGGCTGTGAAGCGGCTACCATCGTAAATGTTAGACGTTTCACGGAACGGTGAGTCAGTACCGCTCACATCATGGTGGTCACGACCAAGTACAACCGGACCGATTTCACCACGAGCAATGGCATCGTTAAATGCTTTGGCGATTTGGGCACGACCTTGCGCATCGGCGTACAAAATACGCGCTTGTGAACCTACCACTAGCTTGTTTTGCTTGGCGTCTTTTATCCAAGTGATGTTGTCTTGCATCTGCTGCTGAATTTCCTCAGGAGACTCAGCCATGATCTTGTTCAACACATCAGCGGCAATCGCATCGGTTTTATCTAAATCATCAGAGTTGCCCGATGTACATACCCAGCGGAATGGGCCAAAGCCGTAGTCGAAACACATAGGACCAAGAATATCCTGCACATATGATGGATATTTAAAGTCGATGCCATTTTCTGCCATCACATCACCGCCAGCGCGTGATGCTTCAAGCAAGAAGGCATTACCGTAATCAAAGAAATAGGTGCCTTTAGCAGTGTGCTTATTCACCGCATCCGCGTGGCGCTTCAACGTTGCTTGCACTTTTTCTTTGAACACATCAGGTTCTTCACGAATTAAGCGGTTTGATTCTTCGTAGCTAATATCAACAGGGTAATAACCGCCCGACCAAGGGTTGTGTAGTGATGTTTGATCCGAGCCTAAGTGCACAAAAATATCTTGCTCGTAGAAATGCTCCCACACATCTACCACATTACCAATGTAAGCAATTGACACCACTTCTTCATTCGCTTGTGCTTCTTTCACACGCGCGATGAGCGCGTCCATATTGTCGATAAGCTCATCAACCCAACCCTGTTGGTGGCGTTTCGTTGCCGCTTTAGGATTTACTTCTGCACACACCGTAATACAGCTGGCAATGTTACCCGCTTTAGGCTGAGCGCCGCTCATGCCGCCTAAACCTGCGGTTAGGAAAATCTTACCTTTTGGACTTTCGCCCTTGTTCAACACTTTACGGAACGCATTCATCACGGTGATTGTGGTGCCGTGTACGATACCTTGTGGGCCAATGTACATGAACGAGCCCGCGGTCATTTGACCGTACTGAGTCACGCCCAAGGCATTGAACTTTTCCCAGTCATCTGGTTTTGAATAGTTCGGGATCATCATACCGTTGGTCACCACCACCCGTGGTGCTTCTTTTGATGATGGGAATAACCCCATAGGATGACCTGAGTACATGTGCAGCGTTTGGTCTTCTTCCATCTCACTTAAATACTTCATCGCCAACAAGTACTGCGCCCAGTTTTGAAAAACAGCGCCGTTACCACCGTAAGTGATCAACTCCTCTGGGTGTTGAGCCACAGCAGGGTCTAGGTTGTTGTCGATCATCAGCATGATAGCAGCAGCTTGCTGACATTTTGCTGGGTAATCTGAAATTGAGCGGGCTTTAAGTTCATAGTTTGGCTTAAAGCGGTACATATAAATGCGGCCGAAGTCTTTTAGCTCTTGCGCAAATTCTTGTGCCAGTTCTTGATGCCATTCTTTAGGGAAGTAACGTAAGGCATTGCGAATAGCCAGTTGCTTTTCATCCGCCGATAAGATGTCTTTGCGCTTTGGCGCACGGTTAGCATCTTCTGGATAAGGTTTTGCAGGCGGTAACTTGCTAGGGATCCCTTGTTTTATTTGCTCTTGAAAGTTCATCATCACTCCCTCTTAGTTAACTTTAAATGCTTGTGTTTTAACTAATGCTATCATGGCATCGATATCTGGCTTCAACAGTCTATCTTCTTCAAGCTTGGCCACTTTTTGACGAATTAATGCGAAGTTTTCTTCGATGATGTCTGAACATTTATTCGGACGTCTAAACTCTATCGCCTGTGCCGCATACATCAATTCTATGGCCATGATCTTTTCAAGATTACCAAGGATTTGGTTGAGTTTACGACCTGAGATACTACCCATCGATACGTGATCTTCTTGACCCATTGAAGTGGGCACGCTGTCCGCTGATGGCGGGAAACACAATGACTTGTTTTCAGTCACCAGCGCTGCGGTTGTATATTGTGGGATCATCATGCCAGAGTTTAAGCCACCCGAGGTGGTCAGTAATCTTGGCAAGCCATGTAAGCCTTCAAGCAGCAGGTAACAACGTCTGTCAGCAATATTACCCAGCTCTGCGGCGGCAATAGATGCATAATCTAACACCATAGCTAAAGGCTGACCGTGGAAACTGCCCCCTGAGATGGCCTCTTCGCTGCTTATTACAATTGGGTTGTCCGTCACTGAGTTCATTTCAATCTCAGCCAATTCTTTCAGGTGGTTGTATGCATTGCGCGACGCGCCATGTACCTGCGGAATACAACGCAATGAATAAGGGTCTTGAACGCGATCACAATCAGTATGCGCAGCCATATTTTGTGAGTCTTTAAAGAAGTGTCTCATGCGTGCAGCCACTTCTATGTTGCCAGCAAATGCTCTGATCTGATGAAGCTCTTCTCTAAATGGTGACTGGCTACCTTGCATCCCTTCAATACTCATCGCCCCAGCCAAGTCGGCCAAGTCTAATAAGTAACGCATTTTCGTCAGTGCTGTGATCGCGTGCGATAGAATAAACTGAGTACCATTGATAAGTGCTAGACCTTCTTTGGCATGCAGCTCTAGAGGCTCTAAACCATGCTCTTTTAATGCCTGTGCTGCGGGGATTGTGTTATCACCACGCCAAAACTCACCTTCGCCAATCAATGGTAAAAATAGATGAGAAAGCGGAGCTAGATCGCCAGAAGCACCTACAGAGCCTTGCTCAGGTACGACCGGAATAAGATCATGTTCGATAAACGCCAACATACGTTCAACCACTTCTAAGCGAATGCCCGAAAACCCCTGACTCAAAGCATGGACTTTAGTGATCAACATGAGTTTTGAAATGGCTTTGGCGATTGGCTCACCCACACCCACGGCGTGTGTGATTAGCAGATTTTTTTGTAGTAAGTGGGTTTCTGCTGGTGAAATTTGCGTATCACATAGCGGACCAAAGCCTGTGTTAATACCGTAGATGGCTTTATCTGAACTCGCCATAATATCAACATTTTGTCGACTCGCATTAATTTTATCTAGGGCTTGCTGGCAAAGTTCAGCCTTAACACTGCCATTCGCAATCCCGTTCACGATATCCAGAGTGAGTTGGTCAACACCATATCTAAACGTCATCATTTTCTCCTAAGCGTTTGTCTTTTCAGAGCAACTACGTGCTTCAATAGGCTAATGCTAACTTGCCCATGATGTTTTATAAATGCATAATAATCGTAATTCATTCCGATTTTATCGAACTAAAAAGTAAGACAAAAAGGTAGACAGAATGCAAGTCCATGACGTTGATTTACGGCTATTAAGGATTTTTGTGGCCATTGTAGAATGCGGGGGCTTATCCGCTGCGGAGTCACGCCTCAATATCGGTCGCTCTACCATTAGCTCTCATTTGTCTGATCTTGAAGTGAGGCTGGGCATTAAACTGTGTAAACGTGGCCGCAGCGGCTTTGAATTGACCGAACCGGGTCGCGTTACCTATCAAGCATCTTTAGAGCTACTGCAACAATGTGAGGCCTTTGCCACAACAGTTGCCAGCTCCAAAGACGAGCTATCAGGTCGGGTGACTATCGCCGTCATTGATACAATGGTCAGCGATCCACGTTGTGGCGTCGCCAGTGCGATTGCTGCGCTTAAGGCCAGAGGTAACAATATTCAGTTTGATATAAATGTTTGCGAAGCGCGTGAAGTAGAAACATCTGTTGTAAACGGCCGTTCACTGGTAGGACTTGGCGTGAGCAGGCACCATTTGCGTGGCTTAGATTACTTCCCATTGCATAACGAAACCAACTACTTGTATTGCGGTGTTGGACACCCCTTGTTCGATTGTGAGCCTTCAAAAATTGAGAAATTATTAGCCGATGCTGAAGTGATCACCAGTAACTATATGCGTGATAGAGAAACACGAAACGATGGCCTGAACTATCAAAACAGCGCCATCGCGTATCACGATGAAGGTATTGCCCATTTAATTCTATCGGGGGCATTTATAGGCTATTTACCCGAACACTACGCCAGTTTTTGGGTAGACAAAGGGTTATTTAAACCCATTTTGCCAGAAAAATACTGTTATCAAATCCCCGTGGTGTTGATTTCTTCTAAGAGTAACGCGGTATCGCCGCTTGCCAATGCGCTCATAGAAGAAATCAAACGTTGTCACTCCAGTACGTGTTGATCAGCTAAACACCGCTATAAGGTTCGCCCATTGTTGCTCAAGCTCGGTGAAACTTTTACCCGTCACCGAGGCGATATCCTCACCTCGGTATACCTTCAAGTAAGCATCTAAACCATAGTTTTCAATGAGGAACTGAGTAAACGCGCCCTCTTGCAAGTACGCCAGTTGACGAGCCACACCCGATTGCGCTGCATTTCTGACACGCTCGGCATCGCTAAGCGGAATTAACCCCCCGTGTTCAGCTGATTTTTGTGCAACCATACGGTAGAGGTCTGTACCAAAGTCAGGGTATTCAGGTGACTCACCAAACCTGTGCTGTAAAAACACCGCTATGCCGTCATCGTAGAACCTATCTTCGCGGTTATTTTTTAACTTCTTACGAAAGGCACTTACCGCATAAACATGGGTCAGTTCATGAATAATCGCCATTCCTCGTCTGCCACTTTGCTCTGGTGAGAATGCTGCTATGACACGCTTTTGTGGAATGTGAATGGTGTTCCAATCTTGATATGGAATACGATGCTCCTTTGAGATATAGACAGTCAACTTCTCTTTGATAGGCGTACCTTGATATTCTTTTGATTGTTTGAGATAGGCTAATACCAACTGACGGTTGTCTTTGACGCGTTGTGCAAGTTTTTCCACAATGCTTTTGGGCACATCCTCATCGTATTCAATGTTAAAGTCCTCAGCTTGATATGTTGCAGCTAATCCAGTGAGAGAGTATAAACCCGCGATGAGTATGAGGCATTTTTTCAGCATAACTTTGTATCCTTGTCATTTTTCTATTTATTTTGATGTAAGCGTGCCAAGCACATCGGCACGTCTCACTGAACCTATTTTGGATACATAATACCATTATGTTGGATAAATTGCCTAATTACTTTCTATAGCAACGCCCGCTGCGATTCATTTCATCTCTATGTTCAGCGACTCGTAAAAGACACAATCTTAACTAAACTGAATGAAGAGGTAGCTTGTAGCGAGCAGTACGGTCAATGAAAAAATGTGGATGGTTGATCCTTTTTATCGTCTTTTTAAATCAAAGCGCTGTGCTTGCCAAGCTTCCAGATGATACATTTGCTCAGCTACGCGCTCAAGCTACAGCCGAGGGTCAAAAGTCCCCCTCGGCGGGCATTACAAAGATTGATGAACTACTCTCTCGCCACCAAGACACATTAGCTAAGGCACAGACTATTCGCTTGCTGTACATGAAGTCTTGGTATCAAATAAACTCAGATCTTATCGAACAAGCCATGGATACCTTGGCTCAGACTCGACTGTTGGCAAGAGACATAGATGAGCCTGGAATTTTATATAGCTACTACAGTATCTCTGCCAGTGCATTATCAAATGCAGAACTCTATGAACTGGCGCTGGAGAATAATCTCAAAGCTTATCAAGAGGCGCCGCTTCTCAAGCGCCCAGAATTTATTAGCCAAACTGAAAATAATATTGGTCATGTCTATTTAAAGTTAGGGCTTTTGGATGAAGCAGAAAACTATTTTCAACGTTTTTACGACTTTGCAGCCCAACAGAGTTTGATACCGCAACAGGGAACCGGCTTGAATAACTTGGGAGAAGTGGCACTGGAGAAAGGCCAGATAGACAAAGCTCACAGTTTGCATGAGCAAGCACTAGCGCTTCGCCAAGCGCATGGGCTGGCCTATCACGAGGCTTGGTCACTGTTTAACCTTGGCCGGGTCTACGCTGCTAAACAAGAGTTTGTGCATGCCGAACAATTTCTCAAGCAAGCCATCAAGAGCTGGGAGAGCAAAAATGCGACCTCGAAAACGCTGCAAGCCAAATTTGAACTTGCAAAAATATATGTACAACAACAGCGTAGTCATGATGCCGAAGCGCAGTTGCAAAGTATTATCGATTTAGGTCAAGCGCACAAACAACTTACCCTGACACTGGCGGCATTGAAACTCTATGGTGCGCAATTGAAACAAGACGGGGCACTCGAAAAAGCGCTTAGTACACAAGAGCAATATAACGAAATCGCAGACAAGTTTGCCAAAAAGCAAGCATCAATCGGGCTTGCCTACATGCTCTCCCAGACTGAACTACAAACTAAAGAAATGGCGCTTAAACAACTTGAGCAGGCGCATCAAGTTACCTTAGCCATGGCGGAAGCTGACCGTCAGTTAGGCTGGTTTATTCTTACCAGCGCAACGCTAATTATCATCATAACGTGGTACTTTATGTATCGCCTCAACAACAAAAAACGCCAGCTACAAGCCCTGCTTTCTCGCCTTGAGCGCACACAAGAAAAGCTTGTTGAGTCTGAAAAAATGCGCGCCATGACTACTTTAGTATCTGGCATGGCGCACCAACTAAACACCCCGCTTGGGTTGGTTATCACTGCTGACTCAACACTACAATCCTTGGTAGAAAAATTGGCCACAGGATTTGCATCCAAAACGCTGACGCAAAATCAACTTGCACAATTTATTCGCGAGTCCACCGAGCTGCTTACTCTTAGTCAAAAAAACAGCGAAAAAGCCGCAGATATGGTACAACGATTTAAAATGATGTCTGCCAAACTGCACATGAGTGAATGTTCCACATTTGCGCTGTTGAGTTTTTTAAAAGAAAACATCGGTAGGCTCGCACAGTCGCAAAACAAAGCCATTCACTTTAATCTGTCGGGCGATGACATTGAAGTGACCAACTATGCGCCAGTTTTACTAAAAGTGATCACCCAGCTCATTGAAAACTCAGTAAAACATGGCTTTGTTGACACTCAGGAGCCACAAGTTGATATCACCATACAGTGCGACAAAAAAGACGCGATCATCCACTACAAAGACAATGGCGCGGGTATTCCTTTAGATAAGCGCAAACAAGTGTTTGACCCGTTTTACACCACCCGATTGGGAGAAGGGAATTTAGGGCTAGGTCTCAATATTATTTACAACTGCGTTGTTCACATCATGAATGGTCAAGTGGAGTGTGTAGAAGATGCACAAGGTGCGCATTTTGTTATTCGATTTCCTCGAAAAATCACCAATTCAAGCGGTAATGAATAGCCGTCTCAATCGAACAGGCTTGCACTCATTTTAGTGATACATTTGACGGCTCTGATTATTCCTATATCGGTCACCAAACAAACTCTTATTTGTTCAACACCGTTTATAAGTATGACCTAAACTTTTATGCCTGTAGATAGAAGCAGCCGCTATGATGAAGTCTTGGCGAAGTCTTGACGACGTCTCATCCACCAAGAAACAATACGCAGCACCAAAGATTCAGATTTTCGTCCGCTAAGGCTCTTTAGCCCCTAGTCTCAGAAAAGTACTAGGGGCTTTTGGTTATATAACAGTCAGAGAATATTTATCCAACCGCTATATGGTTGGCTGTTAGCCAACCTCGCTAACTAGCTGTTATTTAAGTTAACATTGTGATTTTATATACTCAACCTCATCTCTGCCAACAACACCTGTACCATTGGCCGCTTGATTAAACTTCTCAGAAAAACACATCGCTCTGCGATTGCTATATTCACCTAACTGTGTACAGTCTTGGCCATGCATAGGGTCATAAGCTCGATATCCTTCTCTGACGCCCCATAACACTTTGAAGTTCAAGTAACAGCTTTGATACCAATAACCAATCAGCTCTTGCTTGGTCGAATCTGCATAATACTCGATACTGATAATGCCCGATGGCGCTGCAAGTGAAGCAGTTGAAGCCACGCCTAAAGATAATACCGCTGTTTGTAATAGTTTTTTTAAATTAAACATTGATGAGTTCCTTTATTTATTATTTATATGAATCGATGATAATCACCATTCGTTTCAATAAACCTCATATCGTTTGGGTTTATCTGCGAAACAAAGTACTCACGCAAAGCGTTTATCGTCCTATTAAATGTCTATTAATTTAAAAAAATAGAATTTTGATAGATACAGTGGCGCTCAAAAATCCAAGAAAATATGGATAATCTTTTGATTTAAATACTTACTTATTTCCAAAAAGAGATTACCGAACACAAGGTGTATTTCACAATAAAACCGTAGCTGATTAAGATGAGTCACCAAACAAGCCACGGTAATTTACGCAGGTAGTTTCATTGCCAACAAAAAAGCGCAGATAATTGCATAATCATCTGCGCTTAACGGATATTTCTTTGTTATGTGTGATAAACGACTCAGTTCAGTAGCTTAGCCATTGCACTGATAAGCATATCAACATCATCTCGCGTCACATCTTTATGGGTGACAAAACGCATGCCTTGGTAACCTGGGGTGATGATGATCCCTTGCTCCTTTAACGCAGCACTGATAGCAAAAATATCAACCTTTTCATCAATATCCACCAGCACAATATTGGTATGCACAGCGTAATTTTGAGTATCGAAGCCCGGTAAAGTATTTAGCTGGTGCGCCAAATACTGTGCGTTTTCATGATCTTCGGTCAATCTACTCACATTGTGGGTCAGCGCATAATAGCCAGCAGCGGCCAAAATACCCGCCTGGCGCATGCCACCACCGAGCATTTTACGTAATCGTCGTGCCTTTTTGATGAAAACTTCATCACCAAGTAACAATGAACCAACGGGCGCGCCTAATCCTTTTGATAGGCACACCGTCATCGAGTCAAAGTACTGAGAAATTTCCTTAATATCCACATTAAGGGCCACCGCAGCGTTGTAGACTCTAGCACCGTCTAAGTGCAATGCCAGTTGATGCTTATGAGTAAAAGCACGCGCTTGCTTTAAGTATGCAAGGCTCAACACTTTTCCACCTATGGTGTTCTCTAGGCTTAACAAACGGGTTCGAGCAAAATGACTATCATCAGGTTTAATTGCGCTGGCCAGTTTGTTAAAACATAAGCTACCGTCAGGCTCGTTCTCTATAGGTTGTGGTTGCACCGAGCCGAGCACTGCGGCACCGCCCGCTTCGTATCGATAGTTATGGGCACTTTGACCGCACAAGTATTCATCTCCACGCTCACAATGACTCAAAATACCTAATAAATTCGCCTGTGTGCCAGAGCTGACAAACAAGCTTGCCCCAAAACCATGGCGCTTAGCGGCCCATTGCTGTAGCTCATTGACCGTTGGGTCGTCGCCGTATACATCATCACCTACTTCTGCATTGCTCATAAGCAGGCGCATTTGCTGGCAAGGTTGGGTCACCGTATCAGAACGAAAATCTATCATATCGTTGTTATCCTTAATCCTGCTGTTTATACACAACGCCATTTTTCATCACAAAAGCAACCTTGCTGAGTGCTTTGATATCTTTTTCCGGATCTGCTTCAAGCGCAATAATATCTGCAAACTTGCCAACTTCTAGACTGCCCAAGTGTTTTTCCTGTCCAAGCAACTTTGCCGCGGTGCGGGTTGCACTGACCAAGACCTCTTTAGGCGTCATACCGTATTTCACCATAAGTCTGGCCTCATACGCATTATTTCCGTGGCGTGATACGCCTGAGTCTGTGCCAAACGCAATATTTACTTTATTTTCTAAGGCGCTGCGAAACGCTTTTTCCATTTTCGGCGCAACTTGACGTACCTTATCAGCAACCGCTTTAGGCATGTTCGGGTTGCTCAACACTTCCTCAGAAACCGTGTGGCCTGCAAGCAGCGTGGGCACCAAATAAGCATCGTGTTTTTTAAACAACTTAATTGACTCATCGTCTAGATATGAGCCATGTTCTATTGAATCTACACCCGCACGCAGTGCTGCATTAATTCCTCCAGTACCATGAGCATGTGCCGCTACTTTACGGCCAAGGTTGTGCGCTGCGTTAACAATAGCTGTCAGCTCATCATCGGTAAGCTGCTGATTTACACCCGCAGCAGTATTGCTTAACACCCCGCCTGTTGCGGTGATCTTAATCACATCGGCACCATGTTTAATCACATCACGCACCGCTCGTTGACAATCATCCGCACCATCACACACACCTAGGCTGTAGTTCACTGTTTGTGTCACATCGTGTCGGTAACCATGCACATCAGCGTGTCCACCGGTTGGCGTCACCGCATTACCTGCGGCGAAAATTCTTGGTCCAACGATGGTTTGTGCTTCAACAGCGCGTTTTAACGGAAAGATCACTTTATAGTTAGAACCCAAATCTCGCACCGACGTAAAACCCGCATCCAAGGTACGCTTTAAATAAGGAATTGAATGCAGCGCGTAATCTGCGTCTTCTTTCGTTAGCCAATTATGAGGATTCGCATCTTTGTCACGCTCAAAAGTCACATGCACATGCATATCTATCATGCCTGGCATCACATAATGGTTTTTCAAATCATATACAGGCACATCAGCCAAACCGAGCGTATTCAATGAGCGATAACCATCATGAATGGCTGCAACCTTACCATCTTCCAGAACCAATGTTTGCTCACGTAACGCGCCCTGCTCGGGTTTAACCAGTACTTTACCAGCATGAATAACGCCATCTACCTGAGCAAAGGCAGTAAAACTCAAAGCCAAAGTTGCCGTGAGTACAGCTATGTTTGTTGTTGTTTTCATTACTTTCTCCCTTGTCATTTATACTACCAATATCATATTGCTCAGCAGCTATGACTGCATTTGCGGTTAGTGACCAAAAGCGCTGGTCAAGCTACGACTGCTAAGTTGAGGCGCTTGCAACTTCACATAAGCGCCTCAACTGTTCAATAAATGTTCGTGCTCCCAGCCCTAAACGATCCTCATCTTGAAAAACTAAGTATAGTGAACTGGTGCGCTTTGCGTTGTGCGTCAAAGGTAGGCGCTTTAACACGCCCTGCTCTAATTCTTCTTTTATAGAACTTACTGGCAACCAAGCGAACCCTAGCCCGTTACTGATCATATCTATCGACGTACGTAAATGACTCACCGTCCAACGCTGATGAGCACCAAGCCAACCAGAGTCAGAGCGCTTTGTATGCGCAGAATCTCTCAGCACGATTTGGCGACAAGACTTTAGGTCCTCTAGCGTTAACTCTCTTTTTAACAAGTGCAACGAATGTGTAGGGCTGGCAACCGCAGCAAACTCAACCTGACACAAGTGTTCATTAAAGCCATTGGGCAGATGAATGGGTGAAATCGCAATATCAGCTTGGTTATTTTCAATCAGTTCATGAGCCCCCGAGAGGATCGATTCGATCAGCTCAATACGCAGTAAAGGATACTTTTGTGATGTGGCTTCCAACGCCTGATACAAAACCTGCTGAGCAAAGACCTCATCAACCGCAATTCGTAGAGAAGCTTCTACACCTAGTGCTAAGGTATGACCGACCGCCTCAACCTTTTCAGCTTCATCTAGCAAGTAGTTAGCTCGGCGCAGCAGCATTTCTCCTGCTGCTGTTAATTTGGTTTTTCTGCCATCAACGCTAAAAACCTTCACATCTAAAGATTGCTCAATTTTAGCCACCGCGCTGTGGATACTCGATTGGCTCTTGTGAATTTGTGCCGCCGCTTGGTTGAACCCGCCATGCTCTGCCACCATCCGAAACATCCGCCATTGTTCAAGCGTGATTCTTAACATACTCAGCTGCTTTCCTGTCATTTATAAGCCATTACTCAATAAGTAAAGCATATCACTTTGAAGGTAAAAACGTTTTTCTTCGTTTACCCAAAAACACACAGGTGAAAAAATTTGAAAATACCGCTTTACCTCAAGTTAGGTTGAGCTTTTAGACTGCGCTAAGTTTCAAAAAGGAGTACATAATATGTCTAATAGTGTTATTTTATTTTCAAGTGCTAACCAAACAGGTAATACTTACCGACTCGTCACCCAAGTGTTAGAAAAGCTACCAAGTGAGCGCGTGCGATTTATCGAAATAGATAAGCTCACATTTAGCGATTACAATTACGATAACAACTATCCTCAAGATGACTTTTATACGATTGCACAGACTCTTGATTGGGCTGACAACATTATTTTTGCCTCTCCTGTCTATTGGCATGGTGTCACATCAAACATGAAACGTCTGATTGACCGTATGACCGAACTCACTGAAAACTTAAGCGTAAAGCCAATTGGTAAAGGACTGAAGAACAAGCGTGGCTTTGTGCTGACCACATCAGCACAGAATCACCCTTGTGAGATTTTTGCCGGATTTTTTGAGCGTTTGTTTCATTATTTTGATATCAAACATACGGGATTGGTCCACGCTCCATGCACAAACGGGTTCAAGGTTGACCCAGATGAAGTGGCTCATTTGCTAGCACAACTCCAAGCGCCTCATATCAAGCACAATGGCATGCAACGGACAGAGATCTGACTAAACCGCAGCAGCGCCTGAGTCAAACAATGACCATATGACTGTGTTTTTGAGATTTTAAAAAATATATAGCGCCTCTACGATCTACACATTCACCGTAAATGCGCTTTACTAAAACCATTTAACCCAGTAGTTTGATACCTGAAAATTCTTGATTAGCCGATATAAGGATAGCAACATGGCACACTCTCCACTTTCACTGAGCTGCCAATGTAAAAAGGTCAAGGCATCTGTTGTACCAATCTCACCCAAGGTGGCCAATCATCTGATATGTTATTGCAGTGATTGTCAGCAGTTTGCCCACGCACTTAAACGCGCAGATGATGTTTTAAATACATATGGTGGAACTGAAATTGTGCAGGTGCCCATTTCACACTTCAATATCCTTGAGGGTGAGGAGCACATTGCGTGTTTAAAACTCAGCGAAAAGGGCTTACACCGTTGGTATGCCAAGTGTTGTAATACGCCCATTGGTAATACCCTGACTGCTGGCTGGCCGTTTATTGGCGTGATCCGCAGCTTTATTAATGATCCGTCGCTGGATGAAAAAGCAGGCGCGATCAAGGGCTCTGTACATTTAAAAGATGCCACTGGGTTAGTACCTGACGACCTACTGGGAGCACAAGGTCATAAACGCTTAGTACTCGCCACTTTGGTTAAATTAGCCACTTGGAAGGTCCAACAAAAACACGCCCCCAACTGCTTTTTTAAACCAGATGGTACACCTATAGTTACACCACACATTCAAGCACACTAATCTGTGTGCTTGATACTCAATGGCTGATCCTTCACACCGGCATAAAAAACCAAGATCTCAACGGATTCATCCCCTTCATTTTTACCTTTGTGCCATTTGTTGACCAGCTCAATAATTGGGTCGCCAGGGCCTAGGTGTAATACTTTGCCATCTTCTGATGTCACCGTTAGCTTGCCCTTCAACATGACGCCTGCGTTGATCATCGGATGTTTGTGTTGCACCACTGTTGCTCCTGCGGGGATGACCACTTTTACAATGGTCACCTCTGGTTGGCCTTTAGGGTACTTTGGCAGCTGGCTGCCATCCCAGCTTTGTGTGCTTTTTGCTACAACACTGAATGAAACCTCTTTACCTTGCTCTGGCGTACTAGATTCTGCCCCCACAACGCCACTTGCTAACATAGCCGTTGCTACTACCACCTTATTCAACGCACTTATCATGCTTACACACCTATTTTATTGAAAGACTTAACTTTCTATAAGCATATCGCAATCTCAGTGTGTGCAACACATGGCCGCTGCAAATGTGACGTATCTTTTTAAATAAAAAACTAAAAAAGCCCTTTACCTAAAGTTAACTTGAGGTTTTAAAGTTACCTCAACACATCACAGGAGGAACTTATGAACGATATTAACCGAGCGTTGAGTAAAACTTTTCTCGACAAGTTCTTTGAGCTTTTGACAAATACAATGAAAAATAAATAGGAGCGAACTATGCGTTTAGAACATGTGAATTTAGTGATTACAGATATGGAACAATCTTTGCGTTTTTATCAAGCCGCATTTCCTCATTGGCATGTCCGCAGCCAAGGCCACGGCGAGTGGTATGGAAAAGCACGCCACTGGTTACATTTTGGCGATGACTACAACTACATTGCCTTTAGCGATCATGGCGAAGGTGAAAATCGTCAATTAGCAGGCCACCAGACCGGTCTTGGTCACTTTGCCTTTGTGGTGAATAACCTCAGCGCACTTATCGATAGAATGGAACAAGCAGGGTATCAAGTCGATAAAGGCAGCCGTGATAACCCATACCGCCACAATGTGTATTTTATCGACCCAGACGGCTTTGAAGTTGAGTTTGTAGAATACTTTAGCGATCTACCTCACGAGCGTAATAACGATGATTAACCAAGATGTGTATAGTCATATCGAACAAGCGCTTGGGAATGGGCCAAGCGCAAACCTTTAACGGTTATCTGGTGGCACATGTGAATTAACCTACTGCACTGAGCAATATATTTCTTTAAAGCTTTGGGTAATAAGCAACGACACTTCATTGACCTTCGCTTTTATTTTAACGGTGTAACCTGTATAACAAACCAAACTCACCCCGTAAGCTGTGACATTTTTTGCGATTGAGCTGCACGGACAACCATGGAAGTTAGAAAAACATGTTAGAAATAAGACCAAATTGCGAGTGCTGTGATAAAGACTTACCAGCAGATTCATCTGAGGCGATGATCTGTACTTACGAATGTACGTTTTGCAAACAGTGTGTGGACGAAATATTAGAAAATGTCTGCCCTAATTGTGGCGGTGGTTTTTCACCAAGGCCCATTAGACCTAAAGTGGCAAGGCGCACTGGATTAAGTATTGATCACCAACCCCCCTCGACAAAAAGAGTACACACAAAATACACTTTGCAGGAGCTAAAAGAGTTTGCCGCGACTGCAAAACATATTTCACCTGAGGATCGATGAGCTGGCTAAGCGCGCATCAAGTAACCGCATTGGTGCCACAGGCAAACGTTCAAATAACAGTAATCAAACGCAAGACATAGCACCGATTGCGTGAAGCGGTTAAAGCGTCGGATGGCGCTTCGCTTATACCAACCTACTTCGCTTTAATAGAAAATCTTTACCAACAATATCTTTAGTATGAACAAGAGTAAGCTAAAAAGGCAGTATGAATATGTTCATATTAAAAAGCGCATCAAAATGCGCTTTTAGCTTTAATTTCCCCCGCTGTAGGTCGGCGGGGGAGAAAATTGTTGCGTTTGTTGGCGTACAGGAAGATCTGGCGAGCCAGAGTTCATGCCACCTAGGACCTTTTTCAATTGTTTAATTTTGAGCTCTGTCATAATTCAATTCCCTCGACTCTGCTTTTAATGAATATGTTATAAAACATCCACACAAGAGAAACTGAATAAGCAAAATAATATTGTCTCGACAGTATAGCTTGAAGTATGCATTATCTAGCCAATAGTACTTGTAAGCTAATACTTCAAGCCAAGTGATCACATTAGCTAAAACTGATAAAGCTACTACTAAGATAATAACGCATTCTTGTGCAGAAAGTTTTTGTTTTTTATAGACTTGATGGTAAAAATCTAAACCTGTTTTGCTATAAAGAAACAACGCTAAGTCCCTACGATAAAGGATAGGAAATATAAAAACAATATTAATTAAGGCTTCAAATATGTAGTAATGTGTATTCCATTGAATAGTAATGGGAAACGAGGCTGAGCTAAACAAAACAACAAAAAAATAAGAAAGCAGAAACCAGCGTGCAGTAGGCACTTTCCAGCTAAATACCAATCCTAGCGCGACAATGAGTGGAAACAGATAATCTACAATCGTATAAATATCATACATGTGATTTATTCCTTTTCTTGTTCTTCAATAGGTACATCTTGAATATTTGAGTTTTTGAAATCAAACACATTGCTCAAGTCTTTACCAAAAATTAAAAATAGCTCAAAAAGTTGGGTACATGTCATCTCGGTTTTACCCGACTCGTAATTGCTAATACTTGCTTGATCCACTCCGAGCTTCTTCCCTAGCTGCTCTTGTGTCCACTTTTTTTCGAGCCTCATCTGCCTTATTGAACGTTGAACGTACAGCTTGAAATTGTTTGTTTTGTCCTTTCTGCCCCTGTTAATCACACACTTGTACCCTCATCCTTATTCCATACGCGCAATTTATCAGCCAAGTAACCATGCGGCAACCATTTGTTAACAAATAAAGCTTAAAATGAGCATTTCATGAAGATTTTTATATAACTCCGTGTTTGCGAAAATATAAAAGAAGAACTTTGGAAAGGTCTTAAAAGTGTGCCTTGTTGATCAAATCAGGTCATGAACCTCAAACTCGGGTTTTCGCCCTTGAGGCTGATATTCAGGCAGACCTAGCCTATTCATGGTGTTGTTTATCGCCTTCACTTTAACTATGGCTTTTATGTTCTGATTGTTAGAACCTCGCTCCATTTGAGCGCAATAAAGGGTTATTTATCCCACACGCCCAGCTCACATTGACCCTGTACTGTAATCCAAATGCCACAGGTATTGAGCATTATAGTTTTGGTTATAAAAATGAATGGCGCTCTGATGTTGAAGTGGGTATGTGGCGTATAGACATTCCGACAAACAGAGGTTTCGATGAACAAGGAAGAATAGATACTATTGGTATCGGCGGTGACAACGTGTCTTTCGTTTACTTTGGACACATTTGTGATCAAGATCTGATCTCAAGTAACCCATCATAACAATATGAGGGCTTCTACATATAGAAGCCCTTACTCCTATCAATATTTACTCGCTTTGCTACTCAATTGCTGTGAAATATTCTCGTGCAACTTCATCCAGTTGCTCTCATAACCCCACTCTTTTTTAAAATGCTCGTCGCTCTTTGAGCTGTCTAGTATGTCTTTAAGATCAAAAATTTGTGAAAAATTGTCTTCATTCACGTCATACTTGGCCCAGCCGCGCACTTCCATATCTATATATTTCAAGTAGCTAGACTTAAAATCATTGGCAGCGGCAACAAACTCATCGTTACTATTGAGTGCTTTTTCAACCAATGTTCGCTCATCATCTGTTAGCGAACCAGTAACGTGTAATTCACCGGATTCCGTGATCGCAATGCCCCAGTCCGTATTCGCTAGCTGTGGAAGCTGCTTATGTAAATCTGACATGATCCCTTCGAACTGTTTTGACATCTTGTTGACTGACTGAGAAAGCGTACCACTTGGCGTGTATAAGTGCACGGTCGCAAGGGCGATATCATCCAACGCCTTATCAAGGCTTTTTGTCACCGCTTCTTCATTCGATGATATGGAAACAGGCCTATCATACGTTGGTTTTGGGTCTTGTAACGAGTCTTGATGATAAACATCTGTAGGTAGAGTCTTGATGTTATTCAATTTCTCGGCTTTATCATGCTGAGATAGTTCGAGATTATTTTGGCTAGAAAGCGCCACGTGCTGCGCAGCGCTCATTACATTGCTATTAACTTTCATACTTTTCCTTGTACGTTATTGTGCTCACCTGTTATCGACGAGTTTTATCATTCCTTGAGCGAGCGCTATACCAATGATGCTTACAAACCACGATATAATCTCGCTCCATTTGAGCGCAGCAAAGGGTTATTTATCCCACACGCCCGGCTCGCATTTGCCCTGTACTTTAACTAATGCGGGGTCAAATTCTGGCTCTTTAGCTTGCTTGCGCTGGTCGTGATAGTCTTTGCTGAGCGCCACAACAGTTGGGGTCAGTTGTATGATGGCAAAAATATTCACCAACGTCATCAAGCCCAAAGCCATATCGGCAAGGCTCCACACCTCTTTGAGCGTTGCTGTTGCGCCCCACAGCATCATGCCTAAATACATCGCGGTATAGATGCTGCGTCCAAGTTTATTGTCGAGCTTAAATAGGTGTAGGTTACTTTCTGCATAAGCAAAATTGGCCACCACCGAGGTAAAGGCAAACAAGGTGATCGCTGCGGCAACAAAATACACGCCCCCTTGTGCTAAGTGCGCCGTCATCGCGCTTTGCGTCAGTCGGATCCCTTCCATTTCTCCACTGATATCCACATCGGCCAGCAAAATAATCACCGCGGTACAACTACACAACACAATAGTGTCAAAAAACACACCGAGCATTTGAATATAACCTTGAGTAACTGGGTGATTAGGCACTGGGCTTGCTGCGCCTGATGCGTGCGGCACACTACCGGCCCCTGCTTCATTGGAATATAAGCCGCGCTGAATACCATTTTTAATCGCAGCGCCCATCGCTCCTGCGCCTGCTTCTTGCAAGCCAAAAGCACTGAGCATAATGTCTTTGATCATCGCTGGTACTTCAGCGTAGTTGATGAGTGTGATAAGCAACGCCGCTGAGACAAATACGATTCCCATCACGGGCACCACCCGCTCGGCAAAACGGGCAATGGCCTTAAACCCGCCCATAATGATGGAACCTGCTAGCACCGTGATCACAATACCCGAGTATAGCGGTGGTACGTCAAAAGCAAACGACAGCGCATCGGTGATGGTGTTGGTTTGCATGGCGCTAAAGCTAAAGCCATAGCCTAAGAACAAACAAATGGCGAAAACGACGGCCAACCAGCGTTTGTTGAGTCCTAGCTGAATATAATAAGCAGGGCCACCACGAAACTCCCCTTGGCTATCGCGTACCTTATAAACCTGACCGAGCACGCTCTCAGCAAAGCCCGTCGCCATGCCTAAGATCGCAATCACCCACATCCAAAAAATAGCGCCACTACCACCTAGCGAAATGGCCACGGCCACCCCAGCCAAATTACCCGTACCAACGCGAGCAGACAATCCGGTGCACAATGCTTGAAAAGAGCTTACCTCTTGGTCACTTGCTTGAGAGCTGCCTTTTAGAAGCGTAAACATGTGAGTAAACTGGCGCAATTGAATGAGCCCTAGTCGAGTTGAAAACCACACACCTGCAAAGAGCAGAATATATATCAGTAGTTGTCCCTCTCCCCACAATAGGGCGTTAACACTGCCAATCACTTCACTCACCATAGTAGACTCCTGTTGTGCACCACTGTGTGCTTTGTTGTTATTATCTTTTTTGCAAATGTACACCACCGAGCATACAGCGGATTGAGCCGCCTGCCGATTCCAGCGTTGGTATTGCCATTGGCAAAAGTTTAGCTGAGCGCTCAATCATGGCTTTTTGTTCTTGAGTAAGCGCAGCAAATGCCGTTTGTGAGAGCGCGAGCAAACGCCCGTCACGACCTTGCAACTCCAACGCATTACCGCAAAACTGTGCGATTTGCTCGAGTGTGAGTGCAATGACTACTTTATTTTGCTGTGCAAAACGCTGCTCTAACACTGCTCGTTGCTCTTTTGGCACCATATCCAAACAGATCATGACAAACTCGCTGGCAACACACATCAACACGTTGGTGTGATAAACCGCCACCCCTTGCGCGTCATAGGCGTTAAATACCTCGCTCTCATAGCCAATTTGCTTACAAACCTGTGCCACCAACTTAGCACATGTACGTTTTGACTCAACCGCATAAACCACTTTGTGAGGATGATCCATCACCATGGAACCTGTTCCCTCTAAAAACAGCTCACTCTCAGCAAGGCGGCTTAAGTCTGTAACTGATTCAACCTGATATTGCTTGTGAAACAGCTCTATCACATCCAAGCGGCGCTCCATGCGGCGATTGGGTGCATACATGGGATAAATGAGTAATTGCCCATCAGCGTGTGTGGAAAACCAGTTATTGGGGAATACGGAATCGGGTGTCAGCTTGGTTTTATCTTCAAACAAGTGCACCGTCACGCCCGCATCCGACAATGTCTGCGCCACATTAGTGACTTCTTGATAAGCACGTAGGCTGACATGCTGGCTGTCGGCAATAACTTGATAGGCGTTGTCTTGCATCGTTTGCGGGTTAGATACAAAGTGGTGAGGGCGAACCATCACCACCGCATTGGGCGTTTGTTTTGGTTTCATACGGCGACCTGTACTGCTGGGTTTGCTTGTAACACGGAAAATAAATCACGAGGGTCGTCTTGTTGAGTGATTAAGTCAAGTCGTGTTGAAGCCTGTTTACCTATTAATTCATTAACATAGTTTAAAGCGCTAAAATCCTCCAGCGCAAACCCTACACCATCGAAAATCGTCAGTTGTTGCTCATCCACTCGCCCATGGACCTTGCCATTAACTAATTGATGAAACTCAGTGACGGCAAAAGTCTCTTCAAGCTGTTGAATATCCCCTTCAATACGCGTTTGAGGTTCGTATTCCACAAATACTTGCGCACGTTTTAGCAAATCCGCATCCAGTTCAGTTTTACCGGGGCAATCACCACCGATGGCGTTAATGTGTACACCATCGCCCACCATATCCGATGTTAAGATAGTGGCATTGCGCTTGTCGGCGGTACAGGTTGTGATCACCTGAGCCCCTTTGATGGCCTCTGTGGCACTGCTGCAAATATCTACTGTTAAGCCGCTGCCTGCTAGATTCTTCTTCACTTTGTGAGATGCGTTAACATCAATATCAAACAAACGAATATGCGTCACGCCTAGCAATGCTTTAAAGGCAAGCGCTTGAAATTCAGACTGAGCACCATTGCCAATCAATGCCAGCGTGCGAGTATTTTTAGGTGCCAAGTACTTGGCCACCAGCGCAGAGGTGGCCGCGGTGCGAAGTGCAGTCAGTAGGCACATTTCACAGAGCAAAATTGGATAGCCTGTATCCACATCGGCAAGCACAGCAAAGGCCGCGACGGTTTGCAATCCAACATGGGTGTTTTTCGGATGTCCGTTCACATATTTACAGCTAAAGAACTCACCGTCACTAATTGGCATTAGCTCAATCACGCCCGACTCGGAGTGTGAGGCATAGCGTGCCGATTTATCGAACTGCTGCCATCTGGCAAAATCCTGCTCTAAACGCACGCTAAGTTCAGTTAAAAATGTCTCTATTCCAACTTTGTTAATCAGCGAACGCATTGTGCCCACGTCCACCAAAGGTACACCTTGCTTAAGATGAGAAATAAACGGCTGCATAGCCCCTCCAAAAGTGTTGTCATAATGTCAGGGTTACTATAGCCAGCCAATTAAACAGTTAAAATGTCAAAAAATTATACAAATTGAACTATTTTTTATCATTTTCAATAAGACTATTGTGCAAAATGTTAGTTATTGCTATTTTTCCCTTATCGTCATTCTTTTTGTCAAAGCCATGCAACCTTACCTTTACGACTCGTTAGACAAAGCACTGATTGGCGCACTGCGCAAAGACGGTCGCGCGTCCATCTCCACACTGGCTGATTTACTTAAGGTCTCACGCGGGACAATTCAAAACCGATTAGACCGGTTAATAAGCAGTGGGGCGATTTTAGGTTTTACGGTTAGAGTGCACGAAGAAATAGACAGTGATTCAGTGCGTGCGATTATGATGATTGAAGTGACGGGTCAATCAACCTCACAAGTTATCCAAAAGCTAAAAGGCATCCCTGAGCTTGTGAGAATACATACCACCAATGGCGCGTGGGACCTCATCGCAGAAATCAAAGCGGCCAATTTGACCGCTTTTGATGGGGTACTACGTGAAGTGCGAACCATTCATGGCATTTTAAACAGTGAAACCAGCATTATGCTCTCCACCACCTAACCCTACTTTAGTTCGCCTTGGCAAGTTGCTTGGTATAACAAATAATCACCAGCAAATTGGCAATAAACCACAAGTCTTTTATCACAAACTGCCCAAGCCCCCCGAGCACAGTCTGAGCGCTAAAGGCCCCTTGCGCCGACAATAAAAACGTTTGTGTCATGACAAACACCGATCCACAGCCAAGTATTCCGGCCCAGAGTATATTTGGTCGTTTAAGCCACAGCCCAAGCCCCAATAATGAGGCAAAAAACACGTCAAACACACCAATAATATTGGATGCCTGCTGCACAGAAAATACATCGTACAACCAAGACATAAAAGGCGATGTGCTTACCAAAGATACAATGCCCTTGGCTTCAAATTCAAAAAACTTTAAGCCACCAATCCAATACAACACCATTGCAACGCTCAGGTAGTTCAGCCAAGCCAATTGTTTTAAAGAATAACGTTTGTATAAATAAATACTTAATACCAGCGGTATAAGCGCAGCATATTTTATGATCCCCTGCCCCGAACCAAGAATAGGAAAGCCCCCTAAATCCTGAAGATAACGACTTGGACTTAGCAAAGTAAGCAAGGCTACCACAGCAATAAATAGCAGTGCCCCCGCAGTGATGAGGTTTGATTTAGCCTCCCTTGCCAGCGCCCCCATCACCGCCGTCGCCATCATTACACCTCCGGTGATTAGCCCCATAGTTTGGGGGGATAACATTGACTCCAAACGGTAAAAGTCCAACAAAATAGCCATACCCTTGGTGTTGCCATCCAACATGAACGACACACCCAACAACAGCAAACTCAATGCTAAACATGTCTTAATCGCGCAATTTTCATACTTATCTAACATATCTTTCTCTTATAAGTTTCAGATATGGCACTAGACCGCCAACCGAGAACTTTTAATTCATAGATAACAAGCTTTAGTACGCCTTGGGGCAAATGCCAATAGTGATGCGAGAATTGCGCGTTGTGAGTCTCAAAAAACCATAAAAAACGGCGCATCATGCGCCGCTTCTGGTTTTTTAAGGCTTGCTAACCTAAATTTATTTGATACGTTGGCGGTTGGTTTAACTGCTTGCCTAAGCCTCTTAAACCTGCCCACCATGCAAGCGTAATAGCCGCCATTACGAGCAACCAAACACTGGCAAATAGAGGTTGCTGGGCGAAGTTGGCTATCTGATAAATACTGGTCGATAGAATATACGCCAAAGACGTTGTCCAGCCGATTACCAACCACATCCAACGTGCGCCAGATTCACGCTTAACCGCGCCTAACACTGCGACACATGGGGTATACAATAAGATCAGTACAAGGTAGCTAAAGGCTCCCAACTGGCCGTTAAACTGGCCGGCCATTTGCGTCAATAACGCGTTGCTGTTGGCATCCGTTTCATCTAATGCGCCTAAACCGAGCGGATCGCCCAAGTTACTAAGCAAATCAATGAAGTTGCTAGGGATGGTCTGCAATGCTTCCACCGTTGAGTTTACCAACGAATACTCGCTTGCTTGCTCACCTTCACCAATATATAACGCATCTAGAGTACCGACTATCGCTTCTTTAGCAAATAAGCCTGTCACCACACCCACAGTTGCAGGCCAGTTGTCTTCTTCAATACCAAGTGGTTTTAATACTGGTGTCACCACTTGAGCTACTTTTGCCAACACCGAACGTTCGGTGTTTTCATTGCCAAAACTGCCATCCGTACCAATTGAGTTTACCAAACTCAATAACACAACAACCAGCACGATTGTTTTACCTGCTCGCATCACAAAGCTCTTCAAGCGGTGCCAAGTGGTTAGCCAAATATTGCGCCATACTGGCAAGTGATAGGCGGGCATTTCAGTGTATGAAGGCGTTTTCTCACCGGTAAACACCAGTTTTCTAAATACAAAACCACTGCCTATGGCAACAACGATACCCAACAAATAAAGTGCAAATACCACATTGGCGCCGTTGGTTGGAAAAAATGCCGCAGCAAATAAAGCGTAAACAGTGAGGCGCGCACCACATGACATAAAGGGAGCCATAATGATGGTTAATAAACGGTCTGATTCACGGTTCATGGTACGTGCTGACATCACCGCTGGCACATTACAACCAAAGCCAACGATGAGTGGTACAAACGCGTTACCTGGTAAACCAATGGACGACATCAACCTGTCTATGACAAACGCCGCACGAGATAAATAACCACTGTCTTCAAGCAAAGATAAACACAGATACAACACGCCAATCACAGGAATAAATGTTGCGACCAGCTGTATACCGGCACCAAAGCCATCTGCCAATATAACCCCAAGCCAAGTGGGCGCATTGATAGCACCGAGTACCTCTTTAACGCCATCGATTAACAGCGCGCCGACAAAAATATCAAAAAAATCAATAAATACTGCGCCAAAATTTACCGCGATGGTAAACATCAGATACATCATCCCAAGAAAGATTGGCACACCTAAAAAGCGATTCAGTACGATTTTATCTATGCTGTCGGTGATGTCTGAGCGCTGAGGAGAAATCACATTCACGCCTTGCGTTAAACCACGCACTTTTTTGTATCGCTCAGTGGTTTGCTTAATTGGATCGGTCTCTTCGCTTGGTTTTTCAGACGATATTGAAGGCGCAGGCTCATTACTTTCTATCGCCTTGGCTAACGCAGTTTTAAGCGTATCGGTTCCTTTACCTGTCGAGCCGACCATCTCCACAACGGCGAAACCCAAACGCTCACTTAGCAAATCAACATTCAACGTTTTACCACGCTGGGTAGCCACGTCCACCATATTTGCTACCACTACCATGGGCACACCCAACTCTTGCAACTGAGTGGTCAACACCAGGTTACGTTCAAGGTTTGCGGCATCAACAATATTGATGATAAGACTTGCGTCACCATTGCGTAAAAAGTCAATCGCAATCTGCTCATCCTGCCCCGCATCAATTTGCTCAAGGCTATACAAACCTGGCAAATCAATTAGCTCAACCTCTTTGGCATCCGTTTCAACAGTTAGTGAAAACAACCCTACTTTTTGCTCAACGGTTACACCTGGCCAGTTCCCAACCTTTTGTTTAGACCCTGTCAGACGATTAAATACCGTCGTTTTGCCACAGTTAGGGTTACCAACTAATGCAATTTTCATTTTTTCCCCTACTTGGCTGTTTGCAGTGCTATCAAGCTTGCATCGCTTTTACGCACACTTACTAGCGTATCGCCTACTTTGACCTGCAACGGGCATCCCATGGGGGCCACATTCATAAGCTCTATTGTCTCTCCAGGGACCAACCCCAAAGCCATAATACGACTTGCTAGCGCAATATCTTGATGATTTAAAGCGGCTATTACCGCTTTTTGCTGAAATTTTAATTCGTTTAAAGTCATAGGCTAAACCACTTATTGTAATTAGCAATAATTCCCATTACGATTTTTATGCATGATAACTCAGACCCTAAACGAATGAAAGCGGTAGCGCTGCTCACTTTTGTCATTCAATGTTTTTGATCAAACTAATTGGGTGATTTGTAGTGGTGCGATGTGTGTTTTGTATGAAGACAACGGCGAGCTGGGACCTCGCCGTAGCAAAAGTGGATTATTGATTGAGCTTTGCTTTCGCTTGTTCAACTTTAGCAAAGTCTAAACCCAGCTCATCAACAGCTTCTTTTATGAGTGCTGGATTTTGCATCACCAACCCCATTAACTGCTGTAGCTTTTCAGGGGGAATACCTAGCGATGAAATAACCCCCATGGCCATCATTGGATTCTCTGTGAGCGTCTGGAACAACTCATTCACTTGTTCATCGCTGATATTATGTTCTTTTAAAATTGCTAAAATAGGATTCATGCCTGCGCCTTAACTGTATTATCTGACTGTCTCAGCCCGCTGTGTTCATCAGCAGCGCTGAGTGATACTTATAAATAGTGGCGATTAATGTTATTTTCAAGATATTGAATAACGCACTCGCATGACATGCTTACTTTGTGATCACTCTAAATAGCGCCTCAAGTGGACCAGACCTAAATTTCGCTAACCATAATGCACTGACCAATACCGCAGCCAAGCAAAATATTGCTGCACACAAAATCGCGGTTTCTATTGTTTGACCTCCCAGCATATTTAATGCCTCTAAAGTGCCCATACCAATAAGTACGTGTGCCACATAAAATGTTAATGACAACCGACCGACCTGAGCAAGGTACTTAAAAACACAATACTCGTGCCACCTCTGTGCAATCCATATACACCCAATCAGTACCAAAGTCGCAGAGCAGCTAGCTGAAACCATATACGTTGGCAAAGGCGGCATCATTTGCGATGACAACAGCACGCCAAGGTCCTTGTCTGTGTTATCAAGTTCAAGCCAACTACGCAACAGCCACAGTGTCGTTTCCATTAGTATTAATATTGTCAAAGCCCGCTTACACGCGGCGTGTTGAAAAGATTTATCCAATAATGGCTGTCGGGCGAGCCAAATGCCAAAGACTAAAAATGCAGCCCATGGCAAGACAGGGTGAAAGCCATTAAAAAATAAGTGTCTAAACATGCCCTGCCATGACCACATGTCTTTATAGACTAACGTATCCCAGTGCCAGCCCTGCTCATAATTAAGCAAGCTTAACAGCAATACAAAGCCCACTATTAAACCAGCACATACCCACAACAGCGAACGATTTGAGAAGGTGATCACACACGCCGCAACAACAAAGTAAAGTCCATAAAAGTGTAAAATATCAGCGGGCCAAATCGGCGTGTATGCTAAACCAATAGCAAATAAGACAATGGCCCGCTTAAAAATCTGCCAACGCACCAAAGGCAGTCGCCGTGTTTGCGCATCGTGAGTCGCCATAAAACTCAGACCCACACCAGCTAAAATCACGAATAATGCAGAAGCCCGCCCCTCTATTAGACTGGTGATGTAATACAGCGCAGAGTCACCCTCCTGTACTCCCATAACCAACTTAAAATTCACGATAACCATGCCAAATAAAGCCAGCGCCCTTGCAACATCAATCCCTACTAATCGTGTCATTAATCTATTGTCCTGAGCCCCAAGTCAGATTGGATTAGCATAAAAAAATTGACACTAATTAACTGTAAGGATTGGTTGAAAATTGCAAAGGATGAGCACTGCTTGGCTACATTTCATTACATCCTTGAGGACAATTTGTACTGAAGATTATTGCGAACAGCGGGCCATTCACTAGCAACTATCGAATAGACGGCGGTGTCTCTTAACGAACCATCTCTCATGATTTGATGTGCTCGTAATATGCCGTCCAATTTAGCGCCCAAGCGTTCAATTGCCCCGCGTGATGTATGATTTAAAAAGTGCGTGCGAAACTCAACTGCGACCGCATTGCATTGCCCAAACAGGTTCTCTAGTAATAACAATTTAGCTTCCGTATTAATCGCAGTACGGCGAGCAGAGTTTGCATACCATGTATAGCCAATAGCTGCCCTGCGGTTATCACTATCCACTTGATAATAACGGGTCGTTCCGACAATTTGTTGACTTTGATTATTGATCACAGCATACGCGACATTACCTTGTTCAGCACCTACTATCGCATCCGCGACATAATCATCCATTTGTTCCGGTTTAGGCACATTTGCGTACCAAAGACGCCAAGATTCACCATCTTGCACAGCATTTTTTAACGCCTCCGAATGCCCCATAGCCAGTGGCGTTAGAGTAACCCAGCGACCCTCAAGCGGTACGTTTTTTATCCACATTATTGTTATTTCCTTTACGATTAATTATTCGATGTTACACTGCGTTTATCTGAGTAACTTTTACATAAAGTTAAATCTGCAACATTCGCCTCATTGGCACCTTGTCTTATAGCTGGAGTAGATGTGCTATTAAATTTTGCGTTTTTAATTGGTTTGATACAAAGCACACCACCCGATTTAGCTGAACTAAAGTCCCAGTTTATGCAAGAGCCAGCTGAGCTTGCCGAACGCTACTACCAGCATACAAATTTGCCAGCCAATACTGGGTCAGCACAATTTTATCAGCTCACGTTAAGAGCCGCGATAGTCAGCAACCAACCCAAATTAGCCAATGACATTTCAGTTAAGCTCTCCCAACCGCTATGGCAACCCATTATAGACAATCATAAAGCTAAGATAATCAGTAATATGGGAGTTTTAATGCGTATCAATGGCCATTACCAAGATGCTATTTTTGCATATCGATGTGCTTTAGACCTTAATCAAAACGATCCCCATTTTCGCTTTCACACCTTGCTTAATTTACAGTCTGCGATGGTACGCCTAAAGCAGCATGATAAGGCAAAGCAGATCCTCGAAGAAGCAAAGTTACTTGCTACAGATGAACAACAGCGTTTACGTGTAAAAATCAATGTGGCTAATAATCTGCTTGATAACAACCAGCTCTATCAAGCTAGAGACTTGTTCAAGGAGTTATATCGTGATTTAAGCCTTGCAAATGAGACTGAGACCGCGGCAAGAATTGGTTTGAACTTGCTCAATACTGAGGTTTTACTTGGTGACTTCGCACAGTTTTGGCGCTATCAAAACTCTGTAAGGCAAACAATTTTTGCAGTACCGAACAACAATCATCATTACTATTATCATTTTGTCATTATGCGTGCGCTGGTTAACGTGTTAGAAGCTCCAAATGAAATACACCTACAACGTTTAGCCTACGCCATTGAGCATGGTGACTTTTTGTTTGAACATGGCCAACAACAGTCCATGCAGCAGTATGTTGATATGGTGAATGTTCGATGGTTGAGTGAACACTTCGCCAGCCAAGTGGCACGATATAACCGAATAAGGCCACAAAAGCATGTGCCAAAAGACTTACTTAACGAGCACTGCCTTATAGATGACACAAAATCAAAGTGACCCTCTTAGGGGCCACTTTTCATCACTTATTGTCTACTATTAATTATAAATCCGTGTAGTACACATTGTTTGAACCAAACTCAAAGACATTGATTTTACCGCATTGCGCAAAATGATTGTTGCTAGCGTATGGCGCATCTGCTTGGGCAATATCACCTTCCCAGCCTTGACCATTCTTAACGTAGGCTTTTAATTCAAACCATCCATTTACGGTGTTTGAACAATCCATTTGTACATCCAACATCCAATAGTGTGCACCATATTGGTTAAGCGGCGTTTCACCATATCCATCTTGTTCAACGGTGCGTTTAGTTCCCCATTCGCTTGGCCATAAGTCCGTTGTCCAATCCAATGGACTGCCTTGTGCTGATGTATCTTGGCCCGCTTCATAAGCCCCCCAATCTAGGTAGTTATCGCCCGCTTTCCAGACATTGGTGGTGGCATTTTGCAAATTGTTGTGAACAATTTGCAAAGCACAATCATTGGCATTAAGTGAACAGTCTCGACCTAGTGTTTGCGCATAACCGTGGTCAATGCCACCGCGAATAAACATGTCTTGACCCGCTTCGGTTAGCGCTTTGATAAATACGATGGTGCGCTGCATGGTTGGCGGTGTGGCATCACTTAGGGTTTTAGCATTATGATGTATTGCTATCGCATCCATAGCAGCCAAAGAGATCAAAGCCTGCCCTTGCTCATTGACTGAAACCTGTCGCCCTGTACACGTTTGCTTATCTTCGCTGAGCTGACCACTGAGTACATCACAATATACGCCTTGTGCAAGCCCAGTTTGTAAGTACTGCTGCATCGCGCCCGATTCTCGGTTGATAGCAACGAAGCCTTCGCTTCCCCTTGAAAAAGCAATCTGATTATTGCCATTGTCCCACCAGTTACTTACTTGCCAGTGCCCAGTGGTATTGTTACGAAAATCCACAGCCCCCGAGATAAAGTCGTGACGATGCTCACACTGCCATTGCTGTGCAAAACAGTTAAGCTGTCCATTGTCATGTACAGGCACCGCAGGCGCACCAGCATCGCTGTCATGATTAAACTCGTAGCTAGACATCACTTTTGGGTAGCCATATGGATAGGCTAGCATAAACACATTTGCTAAATCGTACAGCTTGCCATCTTCAAAAGTGACCACATTACCCGCACCACCGTGGCCTCGTTGATTATCATGGTTATCGACAAATACCACTGCTTTGTAACTTGGCATCATGCCCCAAGCTTCACCAAAATTACTCAACCATGCGAGTTTGCCACTTTTAAATGTTTCACCCAGTTTAGTGGTGTATTTAAACTCCGTAACGAGCCCATTGCCAAAGTACTCGCTAGCGCTGACCGCCTCACTACCTTGATCAATCACCTCTTGAAAGACCAGTGGACTACCATTTACTTGAGAAAGAATACTGGCAATGTCTCCTGCGGGCATATGCTTTGATGCATCGAGCCTAAACCCAGCAACGCCTGCTGCAACTAAAGAATTTAAATAGCCTGATAACTGCGACTGTACATACGGTGCATCGGTGTCCAAATCTGCAAGCCCTACTAACTCACAGTTTTGCACACGCCATGGATCATTGCCGTAATCTTCACCATTGATTGCGCAACTCTCATGAAAGTCTTGTGGGCTATACATTGGAAAGTACTTATCACCATAGGCACTACCGGCAACGCCTTCACCACTGCCTGCGGCCATGTGGTTTATTACCGCATCAACATAAATATCAACACCCGCTGACTTACAGCGACTAACCATCTCTTTAAACTGAGCTTCACTGCCACCACGGCTTTGTAGTTGATAGCTCACAGGTTGGTAGCGTGTCCACCATGGATCACCTTTAATGTGTTCATTTGGCGGAGACACTTGTACGGCAGCATACCCTTTAGGACCGAGAAAAGTTTCACATTCTTGCGCGACATCGGGCCAAGACCATTCAAATAAATGCACGAAAGTGGTGGGCTGTGCTTGCACGGATTGCGCTAGGTTTAGCAGTACTGCACCACTAATCAGCGATGTTTTAGATATTTTATTTAATGTTGTCATAATGTGCTCTTTGTTATTTTGCGTTATTTACAAACCGATAACAATGTAGAGCACCAATTCACATTTATCCCGTTGAATACGTATGCAATAAAAAATCAAACAATACTTAAAACAGTATTAAAAGACTCAAGCAACATGTGCTGGTCGATTGAAAATGACCAATAAAATCATAATTAACAATTACTTGGCTGCAGAACGACTCAACCTATCATGGACGTCTAACCATGCTTCATCACTCGGTGGTAATTCTACCCAAATCTGCGTGACATCAGCCTGATCCAATTGATGCAAAGCATAATATAGATTTTGCGCATAGTGTGCTTTATTGGCAGAAAGCTTCATTGTCACGGCTTCGTTACCTTCAAGTGCAGTTTGTAACTGCTCCGAGTAATATAAAATCGCGATATCATTTTGTGCACGGGGCGATACCCCAGTTAAAGCCGAGGCCAATACCTCACCACATAATAATTGTACAGGTTTGCTGGGTTGATAGTGCGCCTTCACGTTACCCGGCACCGCCACAGTGTGGCTGAGCGGCACGCTCACTTCACAGCCTAATACCGCTTCAATCTGTGATTTAGTAATGGGACCTGCGCGCAAAATTCTCGGCTCTTGGGTACTGATATCCAAAATTGTTGACTCTAACCCCACTTCACATGGGCCACCATCTAGTACCGCTGCGATTTTGCCATCCATCCCATACATCACTTGTTCGGCAGTAGTCGGGCTAATACGTTTGTAGGGGTTTGCAGACGGGGCTGCCAACCCAGAATCAAGCATATTCAATAGTTTAAGTACACCAGTTTGATTCGGCACACGTATTCCTACCGTGTTGTGGCCACCGGTGACGACGGTGGATACATGTTCGGCTTTTGGTAAAATGAGTGTCAATGGCCCAGGCCAAAAAGCATCTGCGAGGGTTGCGACAGATTCGGGGACATGTGCTGCCCAGCGACCAACTTTCTCAACACTATCAACATGGACTATCAGTGGGTGATCCGCAGGACGCCCTTTGGCTGCAAAAATTTTCCCCACCGCATGTGGTTGATTTGCATCGGCAGCTAAGCCATAAACTGTCTCTGTTGGAATAGCCACCAATTCGCCTAAACGTAACGCTTCAAGTGCTTTGTCCAAGCTATGTTCATCATCTATCGCTAAAACTTCAGTTATCATGTATGTTACTACTCACTGCCAGTGTAAATGGAGTCAAATGTCTGCAATGCGCTCGTAGTTGCGCCAAAAGCGCGATATTATACCCTATCTGCAACACAGCTCCATCGTTAATTTTGCCGTTGCAACAGGTGAATCAATGACATTTAATCCTAACCTGCCACTGGTCTATCATGAAAACTACTCGTTTAGTTTTGATCCTCAGCATCGCTTTGTAATGAGCAAATTTGCCCGCCTATACGAGCAATGTTTAACTAAAGGGCTGATACGAGACAATGTCTACACGCCAAAATTAGGGACGCCCGACCACTTAGAACTGATCCATTGCGATAATTATCTGTGGGATTTGTGGCACAATCGACTTTGCCCTAAGGCCATGCGTCGTATCGGTTTGCCTTGGTCAGAGCAGCTAATGGTGCGAACCTTCACCGCCCCCTTGGGCACGTTAAAAGCAGCTAAACTTGCACTTAAACATGGTATCGCGTGCCATCTAGCTGGTGGCACCCACCATGCCCATTATGATTTTGGATCTGGCTATTGCATGGTGAATGATCTTGCATTTTCGGCCACAACACTTATCAACGAAGGTCTGGCTCGCAACATCCTCATATTTGACTTAGACGTGCACCAAGGCGATGGCACTGCTGCACTACTTAAACACAATCCTTATGTGTTTACCTGCTCGATACACTGTGAAAAAAACTTTCCGTTTCGCAAGCATGATAGCGACTTAGATATCGGGTTAGATAATCACACCTCGGACTCAGTTTATTTAGCCAAAGTTGAAGAAGTCTTAACGGGGTTATTGCAAGATTTAACGCCATCGCTTGTGCTCTATGATGCTGGTGTAGATGTATGGGAGCATGACTCGTTAGGCAAGCTCAATATTAGTTGGCAGGGGCTAGCCAAACGCGATGCTTTGGTATTAAAAACCTGTCAACAATACGGTGTCCCCGTCGCGACTGTAATTGGTGGTGGGTATGACAAAGACCATCAGCGCTTAGCCCAGCGCCACAGCATCGTCATTGAACAAGCTGCACAATTGTAACGCCCTATCAAGGGCCAATAAATCGTGTATTGTGCTCTGCTAGTGCCTTACGAATACGCGACACTAGCTTGGCGTTGGTGTCTTTGCTAAAAGCCATACACGCACGGCGCTCATTGGCATTTTTAACCTCATGCACGGCCTCCAATAGCTCATATGGATGGCCAAGCTCTCTCATTCTTTCGTATGCGGTGTATTCTGTGGTGATGATAAAGTCGGCTCTTCTAGCCAATAGCTTACGCGGACTCGCGCTTGGGTCGGCTGTTAAATCCAGATTTACCCCATTTTTAAACCCCATTTCTAATAGATACTCATGAGAAACACTGCCTCGCACCAAAGAAATTGTGTATTTTTTAGCATCTTCAAGGCTTTCAATGTGAATATCGTCTCGGGTACGCAGCTTAAACAAGTATTCTTTTACGGGGTTGAGCAATGGACAGGCCCACTGAAATAGGTTTTCTCGCTCTTGGGTTCGGTATATCGAGTAAATCATAGTGTTTTTGTTACTTTGTGCCAGCTTCATCGATCGCGCCCACGGGTAGCTACGGATCTCATATTGCACATCAGCTGCATCTAACACTTCTCTGACTTTCTTGGTCGCACGGCCAACGATTTCACCCTTTTCATTGGTGAAGTTATAGGGTACCCACTCTTCGGTTACCACATTCAGCAGAAGTTGTGCATTGCTAAAGCAAGGCAGCAGTAACAACAAAATCCAATATATTCTCATTTCGCTGCTCACTATGATTTACGGTCCACTATTATGCGCATAGCTGACTTATATTGCAAAACCAGCGATAAAGAGACTCAAACTCGCCACATGATTTTGCATTTTTATGCTACTTAATGCACCATGCAACCTGAATTAACTTAAAGTATAGTCAGCTATGAAATCACTCTTCTTTGTATTATGCGCTATTATCTTCAGCGCAGGCGCAAATGCCCAACAAACCACCCAAACTGAGGCACAGCAACAGCAAGTGCTCAATGAATTAAAAGAACCCATGTACAGACCACTGCTCGAACGATACATCTTAGATGAGCTCAAATCAGTTCGTTATGACCAGCAGAAACTCAGAGAAGATTTGACCAAGCAAGTTACCCATAGCCAGCTAGATGCCGCAGATCGGGCACTGACATACACCACAGATACGATTAATAACGTGTTGTTTATTATTACTGCCACAGCATCTATTTTGGTAGTAGTTGGTTGGAACTCACTACGAGATATCAAAAGCAAAGTAGAAGATTTAGTCAAAGAACGTGTTGGCAATATTACACAAGAGTATGAACAACGGCTGCAAGTCCTAGAATCTAAACTTAAAGAGCGTTCAGAAGAGATCCTTAATAACCACAAGAAGATAACCATAACCAATGAAGTTCACTCGCTGTGGATGAGAGCCAACTTAGAAAGCGACATGAACTCCAAAATTGAAATTTATGACGAGATCTTAAAGCGTAAGCCTGAAGATGTGGAAGCCATCGCCTATAAAGCAGATGCGCTGTTGGAACTTGGGCAAACTGGTGTCGCTATTCAATTATGCAATCAAGCATTAGAAATGGATAACGACTATGGCTATGCTTACTGGCAACGCGCCTGCGCTTACGCTATGTTGCACCAACATGCTGACGCAATGGCCGACATCCGCATGGCTTTAGAATATGCACCAAATCTAAAAAATGAATTACTTCATGAAGCAGCGTTCGCCAGTTTGCACGACAATGCAAGCTTTAATGAGATGATTGAAGGTATTTAGACGCGTTACCAATCAACCGATTTTGCATCTGGTAGATCTGTTCAAGATCTACGGATGCACTAAGCTGTCGGTTGTCCAATTGAATAAACTCAGCTTGTGTGAAATCAAACGCAGCAAACGCTTTGCGATGATGTTCAAATGAAAAAAACAACTCCTCCAAGCTTCCATCTTTTAGCGCTGCATTTAATCCTTCCGTTAACTTTTTGGCCAATGCTAAGTTGCCTTTTCGAACATAAAAGTACATTATCGCAGGGTATTGCATTACGAGCCTAGGTGCTATCATCAATTGTTTGTTGTTCAATACCGAAAGCTCTGAATTTGCTTCTGTCACAGCCCTTGGGAAATAGTGACCATTTTCCTTTTGTAATACGCTATACAATAGCTCCTCGTTACTGGAATCATCGATTCGATAGCCATTATCTAGTAGAATTAATTTATCTGGCCAGTCTCGACCTACCAGTGCGGTGAGCCTTTTTAGTTGCTCAGCTTTTTCAATCCTGCTAAATACATGTTGATCACCTTTGTTGATCACCAACAATCGTAACCCATAGCTCCCAAATGCCAACGGTACAGGTACAGCCAGTGCTTGCTGATCTCGCTGCGCCGAAGACATGGTCCACATTACATCAATGTTTTGTTTTTTTAGTTCAATTAACTGACGTTTTTGTGTGATCACCACATCCAGCGGCTGCAGCCACTCTGTATCGGTATCTTTTTTAGCTTTGGCAAGTGCCAACTCGAGCACCTTTACAAAGTACATGTTATTCGGGTTATTTCGCAGCGCGGTTGCGTCCACATATCTAATAGTTTCAGCAAAGCTGCTGCATGAAATTAGTGCTAAAATACATATCAATACACGTATCATATAATTACCTGTGTAGGTGTCATGCCTTGTTAGTGCGTTTTAAATAAGCATCAATGGCGTGAGAGAGTAACTCATCTATTTGTTCTTCAAACTGGCTTTTATCCTTTTCAAGGCGGCCTAAGTAAGCGCTCACCTGCTGTTCAGAAAGGTTTTTATTCCCCACTTTATATTCTCTTTCTGGCAACGATTTATCGTAACGCGGCACAAAACTGAACAACGCGTACACGGGAGGTTTGATTTTCTCATTTGCAAAATTACAAAAGCCCTCGATGAAATCCTGACCAGTAGGCCCCAAACACCCAGGTTCAACTCGGTAAAGCAGCTTTATCCTTTTATCATCACTCATCTTTAATACCAATTAATAAAATCTATCGGCTAAGGCCTACATCACTTTAGAGCTAACTGTGCCCTAACTACCAGTACTGTTCAACTGTTATATGACCAGGCTTGGCCCTACGATGTCTTTCAAACCCTTTGCTAGTTAATAAGTTAGTTGTATCTTTCACCATCTGTGGGTTACCACACAGCATAAAGTGGCTCGATTTAGGTAGCGCGTCATAGCCACAATATTTGACAAGCTCACCTGAGTCCAACAAGTTTGTTATCCTACCAGATAGGCCCAATTCTGGCTGCTCCCTTGATACCGCGGGTACATAGTGGAGCTGGGGGAATAACTCTTGCGCGGTCTTAATGCGGTCTTGATAAGTTAGATCTATGTTGTTTCGCACACCATGAACCAATACGACCTTTTTGAATTTATCCCACAGTTCACCTTGCGCAATAATCGATAAGAACGGGCCAATAGCAGTTCCTGTACTTAACATCCACAAAGTGTCCGCATCGGGTATTTCATTTAAAGTTAAAAAGCCATTTGCTTGCTCCTCAATCATTATCTCATCCCCAACTTTTAGCTCAGCTAAACGTTCAGATAAACTACCGTCGGGCACTTCTATTAAATAGAACTCTAAAACAGGGTCTTGGGGAGAGTTAACAAACGAGTACGCTCTGGCAATGCGCTTATCACCCACTTGAAGCGCAAGCTTAGTAAATTGACCTGCTTGAAATGGTTGAATGTGTGCCGAAACCCTTAAACTAAATAAACTAGGGGTCCACCAATTTATTTCTAATATATGCCCAGTTGTCCACTTTGCCATTGTTTAGCCTCCAGCTCTTATGCGTGATTATTCCTAAATAAAACATGGCAGATAAACGATTAAAGTCAAAGCGAGGGACACCAAGGCTTGCCTAGGTTCTCTGGCAATGCTTGCGCGCCTTTTCTACCTGTTACGTCATTGGGATAGAGGTGCATCGCATTAATATTGTGCAAATGCGCTTTCACCGGCTCCTTATACCCAAGTTCGATGAGTGAATTAACCTGCTGCCTTAAGAATATTTCATCCTGCTCTGTGAGCGAGCCTGTTTGCATACTATTACTAATGATATCTAACCAAGTTAGATAATCTTGCGACTTAGGGCTGTACTGGCGTATCTCATCTACATAACTAGCGCGGTATTTGGCATAAGCTTCGAGCTGTTTTGAAGCAAGTGCTGCACCGAGTATATTTCGAGTGACATCAATCCTAGACTGTTGGTTATTCAACTCAATGTAGAGCCGATGTGCCAGCTCAAATGATGTCACTGCATTATCAAAACGATGTAAAGACTGAAGAATGTTGCCTCTGATCACACTATAACCCGCTTTTACACGCGTTGTTAATTGCCCACTATCAATACTATCGATAAGTTGAAACGCCATAGCTGGTTGCTCTAACAAACGAAATACAATCGCTAGATTAACTTTTAATGTCGCCAGCTCTAAATCACTATTGGCTAAACCGAGTGCGCACTGATAATGGCGCTTTGCTTGCTCCAGTTGGTTGTTATACCGATAGGCAACACCCATCCTAGTCAGTAGCTTGAATCTTTTGCCCGCTAAAATATCCTGCAATTGAGCCTCCTTAAGTGACTGTGTAATCGTCACAAAAGCCGGCCAACTGTGTGCATTCATTGCCGCCAGTAGCGCGTCGAGGTGTAAGGCAACTTGCATCTCAACGTGCTGCTCATCCAACTTAGCTAAATACTCTGGGTATAACTTCAATGCGTGCTTTGGGTCATTGCCAGCCAGTTGTGTGAAGTCCTCTAACTGTGCGGTGGTTAAAGGCACCATGAGTAAGGTGGAAACGAATAACGCTATCGATGTCATAAATTCGATCATCATAAGTCATCATTTAATAAGCATAGTTGAAGATATTGAAGTGGTTACAGAGAAAATTCAGATAAAAAAAAGCCGCACTGGGTGCGGCTTTTTGGGTGTGATTCGCTTTGTTTTAGGCGTGTCTCCAAAACTCTGCGATTACGTTACCAAGGAACTTGAAGCTTGCAGGCTGTTAAAACCTGCAAACTAAAACTTTTAAATCGACTCTAGTGCGATTTTTACCATTTCATTGAAGGTGCTTTGACGCTCTTCCGCTGGTGTTGCTTCACCTGTGATCACGTGATCACTTACTGTGAATAAAGCCATCGCTTTAGCACCATATTCTGCTGCAACGCCATACATGCCTGCTGTTTCCATATCAACAGCCATAATACCAAGCTTGTCTAGCTGCTCGTAAAAGCTGCTGTCAGCCTGATAGAAAGTATCCGTGGTAAATACATTACCTACTTTCGCTTCAATACCTAATTTACGTGCTGCGTTAACACCATTTTCAAGCAAACCAAAATCTGCAATCGCTGCAAAGTCGTAGCCACGTACACGGGCACGGTTTACGTTTGAATCTGTACTTGCACCTTGAGCAAAAATAACATCACGAATTTTGATGTCTTGACTTATACCGCCGCAAGTACCAATTCGGATCAGATTTTTTACGCCATAACTTACAATAAGTTCTCTGGCATAAATAGACATTGAAGGAATACCCATACCTGAGCCCATGATACTTACAGGTTTGCCGTTATAAGTACCTGTAAAGCCGAACATATTACGAACACCAGTCACTTGGCGTGCATCTTCTAAAAAGTGCTCCGCAATATATTGCGCACGAAGCGGGTCGCCTGGCATTAATACTGTTTCGGCAAAATCACCACTGTTTGCACTAATATGAGGTGTGCTCATTGTTTGTTTCCTTTTTTATGCTTTGTTTAGCGAAGAAATAAACCCTTCACCATACTCAAGCGCAGATAAATTAAACCACTGGGCAAGGGTTTGACCTATGTCTGCAAAACTTTGTCTTTCTCCTAACGGAGCATTTACCATACCCGGCGTATACGCCAATACTGGTACATATTCGCGTGTATGGTCGGTACCAGCTGCTGTTGGGTCACAACCATGATCCGCCGTGATCAACAACAAGTCATCGCTTTGCAACTTATCTAGTATAGTCGGCAAAAATGCATCAAACTGCGCAAGCGCTTCAGCATACCCAACTGCATTGCGGCGATGGCCAAATTTTTCGTCAAAATCCACTAGGTTAGTGAAAATTAAACTGTGATCAGGCGCACTATCAATCAACTCTGATGTCTTTTCTAACAAGTTCATTAACCCAGGCGCTTTGTGCTTTTGAGTTATGCCTTGATGTGCATAAATATCGGCAATTTTACCAACACTGATCACTTCCCCCCCATCTGCGGCCAACTTATCAAGAACCGTGGGCGCTGGTGGTAAAACCGAGTAATCTCGACGATTACCGGTACGAATAAAGTCGGCACTCGAAGTGCCTATAAACGGCCGCGCAATTACTCTTCCTATATTCATTTCATCAAGCAGTGCCCGTGCGATTTCACATACCTGATAAAGCTTGTCAAGGCCGAACGATTGCTCATGAGCGGCTATTTGAAAAACGCTATCAACTGAGGTGTAACAGATAGGCATGCCTGTTTTTACATGCTCTTCACCCAGTTGTTCTAAAATTGTTGTTCCAGAGGCATAACAGTTACCTAAGATGCCTGGAATATCAGCGCGCTTGCACAGTTCATCAACAAACGCCTGAGGAAAACAAGGTGTTGTATTTGGGAAGTAACCCCAATCAAACAACACAGGTACACCCGCCATTTCCCAATGGCCCGACGGCGTATCTTTACCACTTGATAGCTCTTTGGCATAACCCCATGCAGCTTGCGCTGGTTGACGTTCACTGGTTTCACAGTGTTCTTTGCCCGCAGCTTCGCATGCATCGAGTAAACCTAACCGGCTCAAGTTAGGTAAAGGCAGTGCATTGCCTGTTTCCTTTTTATATGCTTGTAAGAGGTGTGCAAGTGTATTTGCCCCAACATCACCAAACTTTTCAGCGTCTGGAGCGGCACCAATGCCTAGGCTATCCGCCATTAAAATGATTGCTCTTGCCATTGTTTACCTCATTTTTACAAGACATGGGTTTACATTTGTGTAATTATTCAACTTGCGCTCCCATAGATTGCTACTTTATTGTTGCTCCGAATAATCGTACAGGACATAAGTCCGCTGTCATAAAAGCATCATAAAATTCATTATCTGCGTTGAACTTGTTGATTTTGTCCCACAGGACATAAGTCCTGTTTTGTTGTCTGCAAAATCGCTAAATTTGCATCCTAAGCGAAGCAAAAGAGATTAATCGTGTCTTTTTTGCTATTGTGATCTTCCAACGTTAACAACTGCTGGGTGTGAACTTTAGTGACACGAACAATTATAGCCATTGCTGGGGCTTCTGCTTCTGGCAAATCTCTATTTACGCAAACAATATATAACGAATTGATTAATGAGCTCGAATCAGGCGCTATCGCCATTATTGAGGAAGATGCTTATTATAAAGATCAATCGCATCTACCGTTTGAGCATAGAACACAAACAAACTATGACCATCCTGATGCGTTTGAGCACGACTTGCTACGCTCTCATTTAGAGCAATTGCGGTTGGGTCATTCTGTAGAAGTGCCTACATATGATTACGCCCAACACACACGTAGCAGCGAAACGCGCACGGTGACTCCCGCTAAGATATTAATTATTGAGGGAATTTTACTGTTAAGCGATCCCGCATTAAGTGAAGAATTTGATATCAAGGTGTTTATTGATACGCCTTTGGATATTTGTTTACTGCGTAGAATGCAAAGAGACATTGAACAACGCGGTAGAAGCTTACCGTCTGTGGTTGAACAATATCAAGCAACGGTAAGACCAATGTTTTATCAGTTTATTGAGCCTTCGAAGCACAATGCCGACTTGGTCGTCACCCGTGGCGGTATGAATCGCGTTGCGATTGATATAATTAAAAGTAAAATAAAATATTTACTGCAAGAATAAAACGGGACTTTAGGGCATGACAACAATAATGAGCTTGGTGGGCATGATAATGCTACTGAGCGTGGCATACGGTTTTTCAACAAATCGTAGTGCTATTAATAAACGTACGGTTGGCGTAGCGCTTGCGATGCAAATCGCAATTGGCGGCTTTGTACTGTTTGTTGAAGCAGGTAAAAATGCTTTAGCAAGTATGTCCAGCGCAGTTTCAGCTGTAATTGGCTACGCCAATGATGGTATTGGGTTCTTATTTGGACCGCTGGCAGATAAAAGCTCACTTGGCTTTATCTTCGCGGTACAGGTTTTACCCGTTATTGTATTCTTTTCAGCCTTGGTAGCGGTTTTGTACTACCTCGGTATTATGGAATGGATCATTAAAATTTTAGGTGGTGGGCTGCAAAAGCTGCTCAAAACATCAAAGCCTGAGTCGTTATCAGCAACAGCGAATATTTTCGTTGGTCAAACTGAAGCGCCTTTGATTGTTAAACCATTTATACCGACCATGACTAAATCAGAATTGTTTGCAGTAATGGTAGGTGGTTTAGCAACTGTAGCAGGTTCTGTAATGGCGGGTTATGTTGCTATCGGTGTAGAGCTTAAATACCTAATTGCGGCAAGCTTTATGGCAGCTCCCGGCGGCTTCTTGATGGCAAAAATGATTGTGCCAGAAACAGAGCAGCCAAAACAGACTTTGGCGGATGTAAACGCCGAGGAAGATAAACCAGTTAACGTCATTGATGCCGCCGCTGCTGGCGCGTCAAGCGGGATGCACCTTGCATTAAACGTAGGTGCAATGTTACTTGCCTTTGTTGCGTTAATTGCTTTATTGAATGGCATGTTAGGTGGTATTGGTGCTTGGTTTGATCACCCAACACTTACATTGCAAGAAATTTTAGGTTACCTCTTCGCACCGGTTGCTTGGATGATTGGTGTACCATGGGATGAAGCGGTAACAGCCGGTAGTTTTATCGGTCAAAAGCTGGTAGTTAACGAGTTCGTTGCCTACTTAGACTTTATGAATTATCGAGAAGGGTTAAGTGAACATACTCAAGCGATTGTCACATTCGCGTTATGTGGCTTTGCTAACCTGTCATCGATTGCAATCTTACTAGGCGGACTGGGCGGTATGGCGCCAAGTCGAAGAAAGGATATCGCACGCTTAGGGCTCAGGGCGGTTTTAGCAGGGTCAATGGCTAACCTAATGAGCGCAGCAATTGCAGGGTTTTTCCTCTCGCTAGCTTAGAAACTTAACGAGATTACCTGCCGCATTTGCAAAACAATTGGTTGAATGCCTTAAGGGGTTAAGGCATTTATACTAACTTGAACGATACTTCACCAAAGGGCCGTAAGGCCCTTTTATCGTTTCTGGGTGTTATCAATTCTACGCATCACAGATTCTTTCACTAAACTTCCTCTTCGACGCTTGCCTCACAAACTAAATTGACTACAATACGCCTCCAAGTTCCCAAATAAGGACCTTAATGTGAGCCTTCACCTAGGATCAAAGCAAAAATATCTTTTGACCATAAAAACATTCATCGCGGCTACCGCACTGGCTTTTTCCCACTTCTGTATGGCAACTATAGAAGCGCAATTTACTCATGGCTCAGATAAGTATGTGCTTAAAGTAACAAGTACGGATGTGACCACAGCAACAGGACCCGCACAACTGTTCAGGTACAGTGTGTATGAAAATAGCAGATTCGTTCACAGCAACGCCAATGGTGGACGCTTATTTAGCTGTCGCAAGGAAAAGCCTAACGTTGAACCAATCCGTTCAGAACAGGGGCAAATTGGCTGGATGATTGTCGGATATGCTATTTGTGGTAACACACTTTCAAACAATATTGAGCTTGTTGTCCCGGTAAAGAACCTTTGGGGTGGCAAAACTGTGTACTTAAACAAAACTTTTGTCGCCAAAGAACCGCCCTACCTAGTGCCAACCAAAGATGGTTCACAAGTGTGGTTTTACCAACAAAACTGGGGCAAAGGTGGTACAGCCACGAGTATCTTTGTACCAAGAAAGTTATTTATTTTGAAAAATGCTGATATAGCTTCAATTAGCAAAGCAGACGTATATGATAATATCGGCATATTAGAGCAAATGGCTAAAGATAGTTGGCTAAAACCTAATTTTATTTCACTGTTCGTCGCTGGTATAGAAGATGCCAATCCGCCATTAATGCAGTACGCAATCGACAAATACTACCAAAAAGAGCAACAAGCTTGGTATGAGGTTTATATACCAGAAGGTAGCTTTTCGGGTGTAAACTCACTTGTAAAACGGGTAGAAGTTGTACGTTCATTATACCATGATATGAGAGATACCCTGTCATGGGATATGGCCTTAACAGCCGCAAAAAATAACGAGTGATCATCAAACTATTTAGGCTATTTGGCAGGAACCATATAACAATGGTGTTATGCTCTACATTTTCAAAAATTTAATCTGGATGTAAACAATGCAAACCTACTACCTTGAAATGCTGAGTGAACAAGCATTCACCCCCTCACCGATTCCTGCTCAGTTGACAATTACAGAGGTTGAGCTCGCCCAGCCACAGTTCAATCAATTTTTATACGCCTTAGTCGGTAAACAGTGGCAGTGGACAGATAAATTATCGTTCTCAACAGAGCAATGGCGAAGCCATATTGAGTGTAATCATATCCGCACTTGGGTGGCTTACGTTCAAGGTGCTATCGCCGGATACTACGAATTGAGTATGCAAGATAACGGTAATGTTGAGATAGCCTACTTTGGACTCACGCCAGATTTCATTGGTAAAGGTTATGGTGGTGCATTACTTAGTCACGCAATTAGCGCTGCATGGTCGCTCACTACAACCAAACGACTCTGGGTTAATACTTGTGACTTGGACCATCCAAGCGCATTGAAGAACTATCAAAGCAGAGGCTTCTCAATCTACAAAACCGAAGTGGAGTAAATTTTAGGGCTCGAAACCAAAAAAAAATGGGAGTAAAGCTTATCTTAATAAACTAAAAAGTAAGCTTATAGGTCAATAGTTTAACTTTATTTTTGGAACAATTTAATTATTTTTAATTAGAGTTTTTACCGCTTTTTTCTTACAAAGTTGTTAGGCCAACCTAGCCGATATAAGTAAGGATAAAACAATGATTATAAATAAATTACTAAAATTAAGTATCACCACACTTTCTATCGTTACCGTCCATGGCGCAACAGCGCAAAATGCCGTCATGTTTGACGACTTTAGCTACAAAACCTTTGCACATGCCCAAGAGAATGGCTGGCAAGCACGCACTGAAACAGGCCACCCGGGTTTAAAGGGTGCAAAATGGTGGCAAGAAGGGGTGAGCTTTCACCCTGATGCGCTTAATCACAACAACACTGTGATGCGTTTAACTTCAAAAACGGATGGTTCTGCCCAAAATACCCGTCACACCCAAGTGTGCCACAAGCGTAAATATCGTGACGGAACTTATGCAGCTCGAGTGTACTTTAATGACCAGCCACAGTATGGCCCCGATGGTGATGGCATCGTTGAAACCTTTTATGCTATCAGTCCACTTGCAGCACCTATGGACCCAGATTACAGCGAAATGGATTTTGAATATCTTGCCAACGGCGGATGGGGGAAAGGCAATAAGACATTATTTGCTACATCATGGGAAACATTTAAACTTAATCCATTCACACAAGTCCATGAACACAGTACTGTCCAAAAAAGCTTGCAAGGATGGAATACCTTGCTGTTACAGGTAGCTGACAACCAATTGCACTATTACATCAATGGTGAGCTGTTCGCCGAACATAGTTCAAAGGTTTACCCAGAAGTGGCGATGTCGATTAACTTCAACCTGTGGTTTATTGCAGAACAAATTTTGCAAAGCACAGAGATGCGCCAATATTATCAAGATATAGATTGGGTCTACTTTATAAAGGATACCAAACTCGATACGCAAACGGTTATGAGTAAAGTAGCGAAGCTGCGCGAAAAAAACATTCAACAACTCGATACTGTGCCTGATTGGCAACCAAAGCTCGACGACTATTGTAGCTTGTAACTATCCTAGAAGGTTATGTTAATTCAAAGAGTAAGGTGAGCGGTCATTAAACCAAGCCTCGACCCTCGAAATAAGGTGCGGTTGATCACTGTTACGTGCTATAGACTGCGCTTGAACAGCGTATTGCTCGGCTTTAATTAATTCATTTTTTAGCCGAGCAATATCCGCTTTGGCAAGCAAGACCCAAATTTGATTTGCAGGAGCTCCATTATCATCGGCGATTTCCTGCGCCTGTTCTAGGTATTGGTTTGCCGACGAAAACTGACCTTGATCCGCCTTGACTTTAGCCAGTTCGATCAATGCCGCAGTTTGTCCATACTGACCATAGAATGACCGATGATATTCAAGTGCTAGAGTCAATAGCTGTGCGGCATGTTCGAACTCCCCTTGCAAGCGCTTGATTTTACCTAACTCTTCATAAGTGTAAGCAATAAACAGCTTATCTTGCTGGTTTTGAGCCAGTTTTTGAGCCTGCTCAATATGGTGCTGAGCTGATTGTAACTCTTGACTCCTAGGCTCTCCCTGTGGCCAATTTATAAGTAAATAGCCAATCATTAGGTGTGCTCTGATCAACTCTCTGGTGTTTTCAATGTAAGGCAACTGCGTGGTGTATTGCAAAATTGCAATCGCTTTGCCTTCTTGGCGAAGGTTTGCATAACTAGCGGCAAGGTAGCGACGTGCCGCCAGTAAATTTGGTTCTACTTGTAAAGCGGAAGAAAACAAAGGGATTGCTTGTTGGTAGGCTTGCTTTAAGTAAAGCTCAACGCCTCGTGCAAATGCTTCATTACTGAAATCACTCTGCCAATTTTGTTCAGTCAATTGATACTCTCCCGCATAGCGTTTCGCTAACGAGGCGATAAGCTTATCAAAACTTTGCTCGATAGTTTGGGCAAACTCGACACCCTTTTCAATGTTATGCTCGAACATCAAAGTGTAATGCAATTGATAGTCTTGTGGATAACCGGTGATACGGGTAAGAACAATTAAATTAGCCGCAAGCTTACGCTGTAAACTAACGAGCACCTCCTGTGTTGGCTGTAAGGATGTGCTCGCTTTGGTATGTTCGAGCGCATATAAAACCTGATCATGGCCGATTACCCGAAGGTCAGAGTGATGCTGAAGTTGTTGTGATAAGTATTCCATTCCTCGCAAAGGCACTCGTTGATGAATTTCATCGGGAATATCATTTTCAACGGGCAAAAACGCAATATTCAGGTGCGGTGTTTGAGACTGAACCATCCAGTAGCTTGCCAGTGCTATAACGGTGGCAAAGCAGCACACCAGCGATGCCAAAAAAGCTTTAGCCTGCCAGCTGATTATTGGTTTGACTGGAGCAATCCATTGATAGCCAGTTTTAGGAAACGTCTTAATCGCCTCAGAGCCGAGAATATCTCGCAGCTCTTTAATTGATTGAGTAAGTACTTGCTCTTGTACCACAACTCCTTGCCAAATGGTCTCTAATAGATGTTGTTTAGATACCACTTGCTGACGATTCATCAGCAGCACCTGCAACACTTGTAGGGTTTTTGCACGAATGCGCTCGCGCTTATGGCGGTTGAAGATCACGCCTTGCTTTAGGTCAATGGTAAACCCTAAGCTGCGAAATTGTGTCGTACGTGAGAACAGCCTCCTGCTAAAACTCATTGATACTCCAAAGATAGGCTATAAATCATTACTTTAATAGACTCTCTTGACCACAACAAGCGCTTGTTTGCTTCTTTAATATGAAGAAAATAGCAGCATGCGCCAGAGGTAACCTATTGGCTGCTTTGAGCAGCTTGACTCGCTACATAAATAACCTTAGCTAAGGTTATTTAATCATTCGTATTGACAGCTTAAGGTTTGTAAACAAAGCTTAAAGTATTGTTGAAAGCGAAATAATACATCATAAAGTACGTAGAACCGCGCCAAAGAGTCTTGTGTTCGGTTTACCATTCTAACAACAATATGCCCGTTCTACGGCTTGCTTTAAAATATGTAACCACCGTATACAGACTCCGATGCGCCTGAGCTAACCTCAGTAGTTCAGTGGCATACATTATAAGGAGTTGTTATGCACGACGCCCTATTCTCTTTGCTTTTTATGACACTACTGTTATTCGGCAGCCCCGGCCCTGCTCCTATTTCTTTACTAGCCTCTGGCGCCAACTTTGGATACAAGCGTAATTTACCGTTTCTGGCGGGCATTCTGACAGGCCTGTCACTGGCTATGGTATTAGTTAATATTGGTTTATCACAACTGTTGGCAAGCTCACCTCGGTTGTCATCATTGCTGTCATTTGTATGTGTGGGCTACTTGGTGTATCTGGCTTATAAACTGTACTTCCAAGATACGCAGCAACCCAAGAAGTCGCTCATACCTAGTTTTTCGCAAGGCGTGCTGTTAAATCTCATTAACCCCAAAGCTTATGCTTCGTTGATCACGCTGTTTTCTCAATTTGAAATACACACCGAGCAAAAAGCACAGAGCATTGTGATCACCGCGCTAATTTGCATCGCTTTGGTGAGTGTTATTGATGGTCTATGGCTGCTGGCGGGGGCTAAACTTGGTAACATCTTTAAAAGCCGCCAGCATATTAAGCGGCTTAATGGATTATGTTCGGTAGCGATTTTAGTGGTGGCGTCAGTACTTATCAGTCACTGATACGCTCTAACGCAGCACCATAAAAGCCATCAAACTCACTGTTTACGCCAGGTAACAGGTGTAGCTCTTCAACCAGTTTAAAATGAGGATTGTTAGCCAAAAAGGTCTCGACCTGTTGCTGGTTTTCACTCGGCAATACTGAACAAGTCGCATACACCAATCGGCCACCGAGTTTACACATTTGACTATAGCGCTGTAATATTTCACTTTGAAGTGCGACCAGCGAATCAAGATTATCGCTTTGGATGTGCCATTTAGCATCTGGGTTGCGGCGCAGTACACCCGTGCCAGAACACGGCACATCCAGTAACACACGGTCAAACTTGTCTTTTAACCGCTTCACTGTTTTGCTGTTTTTGATGACGCGAGTTTCAAGCATGTGTACGCCAGAGCGTTTTGCGCGCTTTTTCAATGCATCCAATTTGTGTTGATGAATATCCATTGACAAAATGTAGCCTTTATTTTGCATCAAAGCGGCGATGTGAAGACTCTTACCCCCAGCACCTGCACACGCATCGACTACGCGTAAACCGGGCTTAACATCTAGTAAGGGTGCTATCTGCTGAGAACCTGCATCCTGCATTTCAAACCAGCCTTGAGAAAAGGCCTTAGACTTAAACAGGTGCCCGTATTTTGTGACCTCTAGCGCATTGTCCAGTGCCATGCTCTGCGTGATAATGTTTTCTTCACTCAGTGCTTGCTGAACCTGTTGACTCTGCGCTTTTAACGTATTAACACGAAGATAAGCCTTGGCTGGGGTATTCAATCCAGAGGCAACCTGTGACCACTGCGCTCCCAGCTCTTGCTCGGCGTGTCGCCAAAGCCAGTCGGGGTAACTGTTCATCTGAGCATCACAAGCTTTAGAGAGGTTCTGCTCAATGTTTTGCAAGCTTAGCCCTTCCAATTCAGGCCACGGGGGCACACTGTTCCCTTCAAGCAACTGATAAGCCCCCCAAATATGCCAAATCTCCGACGGGCTCACCTCGTCACACCCAGTCACAGCAAGTACGAGCTTGCGCCACCAGCGAACAATATCATATGTCTGAGTTACAAAAACGTGCCGTGTTGCAAGGTCCCAATATGGCTGCTCAGCAAGCGTTCGCTCGATTACTTTATCAGCATATTGTTCAGTAAACATAATTTGCTCAAGCGCAATGATTTGCGTTTCTACACATTGACGGTCTGCAAACACAGATGACCTCATATTTAGGGAGTTATAAAGGCGAATTGTAACTGCTTTTACGTACAACCGCGAGAAAATCTGCAGAGCGATGAAAGAAGGGGAATAACTGTTGGCTGATTGTTTAGGCGTATCGATTGCTCCTCACCTGAGGACTCACTTTAGGTAAAAAATTACCTTTTTACAATTCATTACATCTCTTTCATTGTAAGAAATTAGTATCAGGTTAAGATAGACTTCAGTCTGGCTTGTATGACACTGCTCCTATTTTATTTGTACCTGAGTAAATTAAATTTCTCAGTTGAATCAGTTAGGCCAAAGTTTCAAAGCCAACACCAACCAGTAAATTTGTTAATCTAGCCTACTCTAGATTTAACGCAAAGCCGATAGTTTGCCACTATCGGCTTTTTACCTTTTTGCAATGCTAGTGATTACTCAGCGTTTTTGACAAACTTCCATGGTTGTGACGAATCCGGCACATCCCCTTTTGTCCACCACTTTGCTTCGTAAATCGCGCCTTTATAGCTGGCCTGATCGCCGCCTACATAGACTTTACTCGCATCCCATGCGGGTACACCGCCGACTGGTGGCTCATCAACAGGTGGTTCAAGGTTGTCCACCACTCGTACTTGTGGCCAACTAGCATGTGATTGGTAAAAGTTGGTTACACACTTTTCATAATCTCCCGGTACCAGCGCAGAATATGCGGTTTGATAACCCACTAACTTACATTCAAAAGAGTAGCCACCAGGTCTGTCGGAATAATAAGCCCAGTCTCCTTCCCAGTTGGTGTAAAGCACATCCGTGGCCCCATTGAGGTTGAGACTACCGTATGGTGTTTGTTGCCAGCAGGTGTTTTCTTCGTCGCTTTCAATTGGCACATTGTAATGATGTGATAGACCCTCCCAGTAACGGATACGGTTTACTGGCTGTCCTTTATTTTTATTCTGCTCACCACATTCAATGCCACCATTGATGACATTAATGGTAGTCCCAAAGCCATAGCCGATCCCTGCATCTTGCTCACGCTGCGATGGCGTCCAAGTACGGTCAATCACATGCAACATCGCAGGCTTTGGTGCCTGTGGCGTTAAGAAAAACCATATAGCAGATGCTAGATTGAGCCATGAATCTGCCACCAGACCCGGATTATTTAACAATACCGTCGCATCGCCGTTGAACATAACTTCTGAGAATGCACCGTAGTTAAAGTGGTACGACAACTGCTTTGCACCACGACCAAAGTAGCCCTGTCCGCTCGCGCACGGCCAGCGTCGGTTTTGCCAGTCATTCTGACCGCAACCTGTTGTATATCCTGGTTGCCCTTCTGACCAGCCCATTTCACGCACATGTACTAACGCTTGTTGCCACTCTTCAAGACCCAACGGGTTATCAGACACATTGTCTTTGGCTATATGCCCCCCCGTTTCTTGTGAGAAATGTGCAAATGCCGTCACGATAGATTTTTTACAAATGGCATCGGCATCACGTCCATCAGTGTAGTCGCCACAAAAGGCAGGAAACTTTCCGATTGCTCGTAAAAAGCGTGTGTAGGTATATTCCGGCGCAGCCATCTGCGTCAAGAAATCCCATTGCGCTTGTGGAAATACGCTTTCAACACGTTTTACATTGTCAGGGTTAGTGCTAAGACCAGGTGCAATTGCCTCTACAATACTATTGTCACGCGTTTCCAAAGCTTTAGCCCAAATGGCGTACATTGGGTCACTGGTTTTGCTTTGTGCGGCTTCGTCCAGCTCTGCTTTTGAAACCAAATAACCACCGGGGTTTTGCGGGTCAGGTTCTATTGTCATTGCGCCAGCGCTCGTGATCGCCGCCAAATTCAGTGCAACCACCAAGGGAGTGAGTTTGTACATGTTGTTCTTCCTTCCTTTACGTTGTATCAAGCGTGAAACATAAAGTTCACACAATTAACTCACAGTATTAATCAAATGACATCGCTGTCAATCACTTTATGTAAAGGATTGTAACAATCCAATTCGGTGGTTTTTTAACCTGCACTGTTGTACTTGTCACTAATTGATTAATAACAAAGTGAAAACAGCGTTTAAATAAATTTTTGTGTTCCTGCCTTTTCATAAAGATTTATTATTAAATTCACAGTAAGGTAATAAGGTTAAAAACAAGCAGGTATTTAAACATGGTCATTACTGAATTACGCCCAGAACACCATCACGCCGTCATCAAACTTGCCAACCAAGTACATGGCGACAACTATCTTGATGCGTCAGGTCTCGAAAAAATGGTCGCTATGGGCACTAAATTCGATATTAACGCTTGCTTTGTCGCATTAGATGAGCAAGGGCAGCTGCTTGGTTTTCGCACCAGCTATGCTGCAGAGCAATGGCCTATTGATAAATGGTGTACACCTAAAAGCTGGCCGGTATTACCCTCGCAAATGGCATACTTCAAATGCATTGCAGTGGCACCAGAGGCACAAGGTCAAGGTATCGGCCCCAAGTTACTCCATGAATCCATCGTGGCACTTAGACAACAAGGCGCACTGGCGGGCGTTGCTCATCTATGGATGCAAAGCCCTGGTAATGGCGCAGTAAAGTACTTTTCTAAAGCAGGTGGTAAGCTGGTCAAAGTTCATGATGACCGTTGGCTCGAAAACTGCCGCAATGACGGTTATGTTTGCACCATATGCGGCAATGAATGTCACTGCCAAGCAGCAGAAATGGCTTTAATGTTTTAATCAATAATGAATAAGAATTTTATGAGCGACTCCCTTTACGATCCACTTACCCACACACACTGCCAAGCATCAGGTTATGCGCCTAGCTATTGGGCCAGTACCATAGGTTTACCTGTTGCAAACAGCGCACCGACCAGTAGTGAGCACTTTGATGTTGCAATCATAGGTGGCGGCTTTAGTGGCCTTTTAACGGCCTACTATCTGGCACATGAACACGGTATGAGTTGTTGTGTGTTAGAAGCCAATCAGGTGGGTTTTGGTGCCAGTGGCCGTAATGCTGGGTTTGTACTCAAGGGGTCCGGTCGCCTCAGCTATCCACAAATGGCAAAAAAATGGGGGATGCAAGCCTGCAAAGGCATTTATGATGAATTTAGTGCTGCAGTGCATCGCGTTGAGTCACTCATTGATGAGCACAATATCCAATGCCAGAAGCAAGAAAAAGGCTATTTGAAAATTGCCCATAACCAAAAAGCCATGCAAGGGTTGCGCACTCAAGCCGAGTTTTTACAGCACCTAGGCGGTGACGCACAATTTTTGACAAGCACAGAGCTAGAACAGGAATATATGCTTAATCAGCAAGCCTACGGGGCAATGAGGCTACCAGACGGCTTTGGCATCAACCCGCTGAAATTGTTGCTTGGTTATCGAGAAATTGCGATAAAAGCAGGTGTAAAACTGTTTGAAAATGCGCTGGTTGAACGAGTTGAAGAAAAAAACAACCGCCATCACCTACACGTTAATGATGCGACCATCACCGCCAATACCGTGGTTTATACTGGCAACGCATACAACAATAAGCAATCTCACCCTTATATCAATAATCGATATTTGCCAATTTTAAGCAGTATTTTGGTAACCCGACCGCTGAGTGAACAAGAGCTAACATTGACGGGCTTGAAAACTCACCAAGTGACAATGGATACCCGTACCCTCAAATACTACTACCGCCTACTGCCCGATAATCGCATTTTGTTTGGCGGTCGAGGCGCGGTGTTTGCCAAAGATCAACACGCCGATGTGTATCTGAATAACTTAAAACACGGACTTGCTGCATGTTTTCCGGCACTTGCCAACATACAGCATGACTATTATTGGAATGGGTTTATTGCCGCAGCACTTGATGATATGCCGCACGTTTATCTGCAAAACAATGTCGGCTACATTTTAGGGTATTGCGGTGCAGGCGTGTCTTTTAGTTCACAAGCAGCCTATCGGCTCGCACAATTGATTGCTAAACAGCCGATTCCTGAGTTACCTCTGTATCAAACACCGCTACCGTATCTCCCTTTCCCACGCTTTAGGCGGTTCGCTCAGCTGGCCTATTACCAATATGCTCATCTCAAGGACCGATTTGGGTAAATAATAAGGTTAACTCTATGTCACACGAATCAATAAATAAGTTAATTGATTGTACATATTTTAAAAACGCAATCGTCATCATATAGGACTTAAATAGACCTGAATCTGCAAACACTAATACAACAGGTATATTAATTATGAAAACGAACATAGCGTTAAGCCTTTTGGCTATCACCTCGACTGTCGCTTTTGCGCAGGTTGAATCAACTGAGCAACTGATGCAAAACATTGCACAAAATGGCACTGTTACCTTCGAAAAAGCAGTTGTCGAAGTCAATCAGGTAGACGGTGTGCTTGCTACAAGCGCGACCACATACTACAGCCCTCGCGTGTGGGTTCGTGGTTATTTAGAATCATTCTTTGTTAACCCAACAAATGGTAACCAGTTTTGTGAAGAGCGTGGCCACAACCAAGAGGTAACAGGTAGCACTATCAAATGTGGTGAAGATGAGTCGTCATACGCTAATTATGATTGGTATGCAAAAGCGTGGACCAAGAAAAGCACAGGTAGCAAGAACCAATGCTATCAGCTTTACGCAACTATCAAGTGTCAATAGTTGCCAAAGCTTGTTAATTAACAACGAGAGCGCCGCGCGCTTTCGTTGCTTTCTAAAACACCATACTATTTTCCTAATTTAGGCCTATTTTTACATCTATATACATTAGAGCTTGCAACAGTCCCTATTACCTGTTTAATTATTGTGGACAAAAAATAAATTAGGGATATTTTATGAAACACTCTTCTTTTGCACTATACAGCCTGTTAGGTGCGCCTGTAATACTGACAACATCTGCTTTTGCAGCACCCGCTGCCAGTACTGAATGCGACTTTATCGTACCTTCATCACAATACTTAATTGATGGAATTGCAATGAATGTTTCCCCTGGAGATACAATTTGTCTAGCAGAGGGGGCGCGTGGGCCGATTAAAGTTACTAACGTAATCGGTAGTGAGTCACAGCCTGTGCAAATCCGAAATCAAGACGGTGTTGTCACCACTAACCCATATGAATACAGCATCGCCATTGAGCGTTCTAAATGGGTCCGCCTAACCTCGGTATCTGACAGTGAATCTATACCTTATGGCGTGCGCTTAGGCGGCACGCTCAGTGTAGGCAACCTTACTGAGCAAATCGAAGTGGATCACATTGAAATCTATCGCGCACGATTTGCAGGCATGTTGATCAAAACCGACCCAAACTGCGACTCTGCAACATGGGCTGAAAACTTCACCATGCACGGTATAAGCATTCACGACAACTATGTGCACCACACAGAAGAAGGTGAAGGCATGTATGTGGGCTATACAGGAAAAAGTAGAACGTTAACCTGTAATGGTGAAACAACCACCGTTTACCCCCATAAACTAGAAAATGTTCGTATATATAACAACAAATTAGAATACACAGCCGCGGATGGTATTCAGCTAAACTCAGTGCTAGGTAACGCCAAAATCACGGGCAATAAAATCTATCGTACTGGCGTTAGCCCGTTTGCACCTGTGTGGCAGAATACCGGTATTCAGGTAGGGGGAGATGATGTAGAGATCAGTAACAACCTTATTTACCGAAGTGGCGGTAACGGTATGGTGTTAGATGGTGATAACCTACGAGTGCTGAACAACAATGTTATCTATGCAGGTGAAAATGGTATTTTTGCGCGTAATGCCGCGCAGCAAAACAGCCAGATAAGTGGCGGTCTACCGCATGTTTATAAAAATAATCTATTGGTGCAACCCGTTACCTATGGCATCAAGCTATATGCGACCAATACATCAGCCCCTCACATTATCACTGACAATACCATTGAGAATAATGGCGAGTTAGACGCTGCAAGTCGCCCTATGACCTTTTCTTTCTTAAACGACCAAGTTATAAGAGAGTTACATAACAATCATCATTACATTGTTGAGTAAACCAGTCGATGTGCTGAGTAACACCGTGGCACTTCACAGCCACGGTGTTCAACTTTGGATAGCAACAAAATCAAGTGACCGTCAAAGCGTTCGCCCTACTCTTAACAACCTCAGGTTTAGGTGTAATCATAACGTTCGCATGACAACACACTAAAAGTTGCCTTATGAAGTTCATTGCTATCCGCTTTAAAATATGTGGCCACTAGCTACGACAATGGAACACTATCATCTCAGATGCACCGTTAGCGGAATTAATAACGCCATCAAATGCGCTATCCACTTCTCTATTTCTAATCCAACTGGATGCATAAGTATCCCCGCAAAAGAATGAACCAAAAACAGGAGTACACTGATTTAAACCGCCATGTTCGCCGATAGCATAAATACTATTTGGCGTGACATTCACCTGAACTATGGTGTTATTTTTAGCTCTTGCCTGTGCCAAGTATTGTGACCACGTTGACTGAGATACGTAGCAACCTATGTATACCTCGTTACCTTGACAGCCCATAAGCGGTTTTAAAACAAAGTCTCCCTTATTCTCTTCTACCCTTTTAAATGCATCATCATCTAGTTCGCTAAGCAGCACAGTCTCAGGAACAACCTCTTCGATTAAAGCTCGCTCAGTATCATCAAACAAAGCATCGTTACGGTGTTTGTACAACAGTACCAAGCTCATGTTGTTTTCAATAATATGCGTTAAAAGGTTAGCGCCTGCTAAAACATTATGCTCCAGCCACACCTTTTTTAGTTCATCAGGATAACTCTCATAAATGTTGTAAGTTTCCATACCCTCAGGTAACCAAGCAACAAAGCCGACCAAGTGCCCCTGAAAATATAGGTGGTTGTCAGCATATTGAAATCCCTTTTCATCTTTAACTACAAAGACTCTTAATGAGTCCCCCATTTGCTGCGCAATTTGCTGGTAAAGGTTGATATATACTTGCGCAATTTGCTCATCAGCCTGTTTGTTTCTAATGACGATAGTAAACACACCATCATCACCCACAAGTTGCCTCTCTCTCATGGCAGCTAACGCACTTTCGATTAACACTTGGTATGTGTCTATGAAGCTAATTTCAGAGTTCTCTATTAAAAAGTCTCTCAGATATGGCTGGGCAAGCAAAATGTCCTTGTAATATACCATATCTGCGCCACCCACATTCGTGCCAAGGTTGATTTCCAACAATTTGAAAGCACTTCCATCATGATATAAATCAGAGCGGCCGATCACATTGCCGTTAAATGGCGCATTAATCGCTTTGCCATAATCTAATTCTGGTAACCCATAGTAATGATGTAAAGAATGACCTTG
>NZ_JAKFZQ010000022.1:0-74521 GCF_021654245.1 Pseudoalteromonas sp. MMG022
GTTATTTATAGCATTTTTGGCAGTAACATTTATGAAGGCTTCAGCATGTATTTTGTATTTCTTATAACTCTAATCTTAGGGCTATATAAAAAGAAAAGTTAAAAGCACTTTTTATTGAACGGTTAAGGTGCTTTAAATTAAGATGATATCAGCATAAAAAACGCGAGGGGATTAATACACTCGCGTTTTAGATTGATTGTTAAATTTAATTAATAATCAGTTATTTATCTCATAGTAACAAACTCTTCCGAGCCTGTTGGGTGTATTGCTACCACAGAGTCAAAGTCGGCTTTGGTGGCGCCCATTTTCATGGCAACGCCGAAGCCTTGGATCATTTCATCGACCGCAAAACCAATGCCGTGTAGGCCGACGACGGTTTCTTCTTCACCGGCGCATACCAGTTTCATTTTGCATGGTTGACGGTGTGCTGTGACAGCGGTGTACATGGCGGCAAAAGTTGAGGTGTACACCTTTATGTTGCCTTTACCGTACTTTTCAATCGCTTGTGGCTCGGTTAATCCGATGGTGCCAATGGGAGGGTGGCTGAATACCACGGTGGGGACTAGGTTGTAGTCCATCTTGGCGTCGGGCAGTTCTGGGTTGAATAGACGCTCCGCCAGCATACGGCCTGCTTTAACGGCGACAGGGGTCAGTTCAATACCACCTTCCATAATATCACCTAGTGCATAAATGCCTTTGACAGAGGTGTTTTGATATTCATCAACTTTAATAAAGCCACGTTCGTTGGTTTGTACATCGGTTGCTTGTAGGTTGATAAGGTCGGTGACAGGTTCGCGGCCGATAGCCCAGATCACTTGATCAAAAGTGTGTGATTGGCCATTTTCAAGGTGTAATGTTACCGAACCGTCAGCTTCTTTGGTCAAGGCTTTGGGTGTGGCGTGGGTGTGTAGCGTTGGGCCTTCTTTTTCCATCACTTCGGTGAGGGTTTCAACAAGGATAGGGTCAAAGCTGCGTAGCGGTGCGTGTTTACGTACAAATAAATGGGTTTCAGTGCCTAGGCTGTTTAGCACACCTGCAAGTTCAACGGCGATGTAACCTGCGCCAATTACCGCTACGCGACGAGGCTGCTCGTTTAACTCAAAGAAACCGTTTGAATCAATACCATGCTCGGCACCAGGAATATCTGGAATAGAAGGGCGACCGCCCACCGCAATACTGATGTGATCGGCGCTGTAGTGCTCGCCGTTGGCTTCTACGGTGTGATTGTCAACAAACTTGGCAAAGCCATTGATCACGGTAACGCCATTTTTGGCAAGGTAGCCTTCATATCCTTTGTGGATGCGGCCAATATATTCTTCTCGGCTTTTGACCAAGCGCGCCCAATCAAAGTTTTTTAGCTCAACATCAAAACCATAATCTGGCGCGTATAGTTTGATGGCTTCGGCGACTTGTGCACCATGCCACATAACCTTTTTAGGTACGCACCCTACGTTTACACAAGTGCCACCCATATGTTTTGCTTCAATTAATGCAACTTTGGCGCCGCGCATTGCAGCACGGTTAGCTGATGCAATACCACCACTACCGCCACCAATGGCAATATAATCAAAATGTTGAGCCATAGCTTACCCTTTATTCTTAAAAAATTGTTCTACGCTTAGTGTATCAAGACCTCAAAACGTAGGAAAAAATAACAGTCTAACTTGTAATTGCGGCATTTGCCCCAATTTCAACCCAATAACGCTTAAATAACGATAGAGAAAAGATTATGAGCAACCCATTGATTGGGCTAGAAGGCCTGCCTCCATTTTCAAAGATCAAGCCTGAACACATCGTTCCTGCTCTAAAAGAAGCCATTGCACACTGTCGTGAAACGATTGATGACGTTCTAAAGAACGAGACGTTTACTTGGCAAAACTTAGTCCAGCCATTGGAAGTGTCGGATGATAAACTGTCTCGTGTATGGTCTCCTGTGTCTCATATGCACTCGGTGGTAAACAGCGAAGAATTACGTCAAGCCTACGATGAATGCTTGCCATTAATGTCTGAGTATTCGACCTATGTCGGTCAACATCAGGGTTTATACCAAGCGTATAAATCACTTAAAGAATCGGCCGAGTTTGCACAATTAACTTTGGCACAGCAAACCACGATAGACAATCAATTGCGCGACTTTGAGTTATCGGGCATTGGTTTAAGCAAAGACAAGCAAAAACGCTTTGGCGAAATTAGCGCTAGATTGTCTGAGTTGTCAGCTAAGTTTGGTAACAATGTGATGGATGCGACACAAGCTTGGCATAAACATATCACTGACAAGACGCAATTAAGTGGCTTACCTGAATCGGCATTGGCATTAGCAAAGCACACCGCTGAGGCAAAAGGCCTTGAAGGCTGGGTATTTACACTGGATATTCCTTCATACTTACCAGTTATGACTCACGCAGATAACCGTGAACTACGTGAAGAAGCGTACCGCGCGTTTGCGACTCGCGCATCAGATCAAGGCCCCAATGCTAACGAGTTTGATAACTCAGAGATTATGACTGAAGAATTGGCATTACGTCACGAACTGGCTCAATTGTTAGGCTTTGACAGTTATGCGCATGAGTCGCTGGCGACCAAAATGGCTGAATCACCAGAGCAAGTGTTTGCATTTTTAAATGACTTGGCCGACAAATCAAAACCTCAAGCACAGGCAGAGCTGGCTGAGCTAGTTGAATTTGCCAAACAGCAGCACGGAATTGAGCAGTTGCAAGCTTGGGATTACGGCTATTATGGTGAAAAGCTAAAACAGGCTAAGTACGCGATTTCTGATGAGCTACTACGTCCGTATTTCCCTGCAAACAAGGTATTGAGCGGCTTGTTTACCACCGTAAACCGTTTGTTTGGCATAACGGTTACTGAGGTGAAAGAGTTTGATACTTATCACCCTGATGTACGATTTTTTGCTATTCATGACAAAAAGGGTGAGCTTAGAGGCCATTTCTATTTAGACCTATATGCCCGAGAGCATAAACGCGGTGGTGCGTGGATGGGAGATTGTATTTGTCGTATGCGCCATGATGATGGCACCTTGCAAACACCCGTCGCATTTTTAGTCTGTAACTTTAATAAAGCTGTTGGTGATAAGCCTGCGCTGTTTACACACAATGAAGTGACCACATTATTCCATGAGTTTGGTCATGGTATTCACCATATGTTGACGCAAGTTGATGCAACGGCCGTGTCGGGTATCAATGGGGTTGCGTGGGATGCGGTTGAATTACCGAGCCAATTCTTAGAGAACTGGTGCTTTGAAGAAGAGGCGCTTAACTTTATTTCTGGTCACTATGAGACGGGCGAGCCGTTACCTAAAGAGTTATTAGACAAACTGTTGGCGGCTAAAAATTATCAATCGGCCATGCAAATGCTACGTCAAATTGAATTTAGTTTGTTTGACTTTCATATTCACGCCGATTACAAAGCAGGCCAAGCGTGTCAGATTCAAAACATCTTGAATGCAGTGAGAGAAAAGACTGCGGTGATCAAAGCGCCTGAATTTAATCGCTTCCAACACAGCTTTAGCCATATTTTTGCAGGGGGCTATAGCGCGGGTTACTACTCGTATAAATGGGCGGAAGTTCTCTCGGCAGACGCATTCTCAAAATTTGAAGAAGAGGGAATTTTCAATGCGCAGACTGGTCAGTCGTTCTTGGAAAACATCTTGGAGAAAGGCGGTTCTGAAGCGCCAATGGTACTATTTACCCGCTTCAGAGGGCGTGAGCCGCAGGTGGATGCTTTGTTAAGACACAGTGGTATCAACAGCGCAGCTTAAGCTCACTACTGAACAGTAAGTGACAAAAATAAGGCACCATAGGGTGCCTTTGTTTTTTGTCGTTCGCAAAATTGCTATCTAGGTCTATGCTTTTTAAAGAATAGAGCTAATTAGGGCAGCAAAATGAGCAAACTAGTATTAGCGATTGACGATGATAAGTTAGCGCATTGCATCATAGAAGACGCACTTGCTTCATCTTGTCAGTTACTACATGCTAAAAGCGGTGAAGAAGGACTTCGCCTAGCGCAAAAATACCAACCGGATATCATCCTATTAGACGTTGAAATGCCGGGAATGAACGGCTTTGAAACCTGCGAAAAGCTAAAGCAATGTGAGCAAATAGCTGACACCCCAGTGATGTTTTTATCAAACAAGGGAGATATTTCGGAGCGTATGCGCGGTTATAACTCGGGTGCATCGGACTATATTGTCAAACCCTTTGCATCACCTGAGTTGTTGGCAAGAATTCAAGTGCTCGATACCTACCGTCAGCAATCTTTACAACTCCAACAAGACATGCAACGTGCTCAAGTTACCGCTGAAATTGCGATGACGGACTCAGGTGATATGGGGCGGATCATGCGTTATGTTGGGCAGTCATATCATGCGCATGACCTGACATCACTCAGTGATTACTTTTTTGAGTTTTTCGTACCACTTAAGCTCGATGTGGCAGTGGTGTTTTGGTATCACGGTAGTGAAGTGTTCTTCGCACACAATGGTGCTATTCAACCCATAGAACAAGAGCTGTTAGAAAAGCATCGGCACAGCAATCGGTTTGTTGATTTTGGTTGTAGAACCATCATCAATTACCCAAAAGTGTCGTTGTTAGTAAAAAACATGCCTGTTGAAGATTCGGCTTTATATGGCCGTTATAAAGACTTACTGCCACATATTCTTGAAGCAACGAATGCCAAAATAAAAGATATGGAGGTAAGCGAAGATGCGTTGAACAAGGTCGAGAGAATTGGGTTAATGTTTGAGGAGCTGAGTGAGCAACTGTATGGTATGGATGAACATCATACGCTAAAAGTTGCTGAATTTTCTGAACTTGCAAAGCAAATTAAAGAGCAGCTCCCAAGCGAACAGGCGAACACCTTGGATAAGATGCATGAGCACTTTACGTTTTTAGATGATGAACTAACGGTGATCAAAGCTAAGCTCAACGAAGTGGCTCAAGTGCGTTATCAGTTGATTGAAAGCCTCAATAAAATTTCTAAACCTTGGGGTGAAGAAGACGTGGCCTCTCAGGCTGACATTGAACTGTTCTAGGTGAATCTGCTTTTATCCTTAACAACGTCATTTAGCGGTGTCGTGGCAATTATGCTTTAGGTATACTTAGCACTTCTGAACACAGGAGTTTGCAGTGCTTATTCATACCCCATTTGTTGAAAACCGTCCTTATCTCACTGACCTTGAGCAGCGCTTTGCGTTACCGCAATGGGCAGAGCGCTCTAACAGCTTAGGTCAAACCTTTAAACTCCTGTATGACGAGCAAGGTTTACAACTGCTGAAGGCGGATGAACCTAAACTGGGTGCAGTGCTTGTTGACTTTGTGACAGGGGCGGCGGCACACCGTCGTAAGTTTGGCGGTGGCAAAGGGCAGGCAATTGCCAAAGCGGTGGGTTTAAATAAAGGCGCTACCCCACATGTGTTGGATGCAACCGCAGGTTTGGGTCGGGACGCGTTTGTGTTAGCAGCGCTGGGTTGTAAAGTAACCCTGCATGAACGCCACCCAGTGGTTGCTGCGCTGTTGTATGATGGTTTGCAACGCGCCTATCAAGACGCAGAGATTGGCGATTGGATGCAGCAAAACATGCAAATGGAGTTTGGTTCTAGCCACGCTTTGCTTACCAGCACTGAGTTACAACCCGATGTTGTTTATCTCGACCCAATGTTTCCTCATCGTGAAAAGTCGGCATTGGTTAAAAAGGAGATGAGGGTTTTTCAAGATCTCGTCGGTGCCGATGAAGATGCCGATAATTTATTGGAATTTGCTTACCAATTAGCGACCAAAAGAGTAGTTGTTAAGCGTCCTGATTATGCACCTTTTTTGAACGATAAAACCCCTAGTATGCAAATAAAAACTAAGAAAAACAGATTTGATGTTTATGTAAAAGCAGCAATGAAATAGCCGTATAGATGTTTGCTGTTGATAAAATATACGCTAAAAGTATGGTTTTTATATCGCTTGTTTAATTTTTGGGTAATTTACATCAAATTGTCATAAAAGAGTAATACTGTACACGCGCTTAAATATAGAAGGGTTGTGGTTATGCGTGTTTCGTCGTTTACTCGGTTATTGGCAATTTTGTTGGCTTCCGCCAGTGTGTTTTTAGCTGCCGTATTGGTGTGGGCCTCTCAGGTGCTCAGCTCGCTCGATAGCCAAAACATGGCATATACCCAGCTTAAAAATACCATTTTGATAGATTTAGAAGGCAATATAGAAGATTACCTAGGCTCAGGAGATGGCCAATATCTAAATCATGCCTCTGAACTGATAGACAGAATCAAACAGCAGCAACTCGACGCACTACCCGATGCGCTTAATGAGCGAATGCAAAATCAACTCGGCCAGCTCGATAAAGATATCAATGGTAAGTATCGTGCTTTGGGCAAACTGTCGGGCAATGAAATGGCGTTACTGGATAATGCCTTACGACAAATGGCTGGGTCCGCTTCATCGCTTATCAATTATACGCTAAAGGCACCGCAGCACCCGCTGGCATCGCAATACCATGCTCTAGCATCAGATTATTATTCGCAGGTCAGCAACTTGAGTATTTATACGTACCAGTTGGTGATGAGCTTTGATTTGGCGACTGAAAAGAACTTACAGCAAACCGTTTATCGGTTGCAGCAATTATCCGATGAGATCAGCCAATTAGACAACTTGGGCGTGATGTCTGAGGTGGATGAAGACGAGTTGTTTTTAGGGGCAGAGGCCGAAGATTTAGCGGAAGAGATTAAAGCTGAACTGAACAGTTGGCCAAATCGCTTTGAAAGAGACCTGCGCTCAACCCTAACGCAAGCGAAAAAGCGCCAATCGGGCATTCGTGGTTTGCGAGATGATATGAAACAAGTTTCTAATGTGATGCTCGGTGCAGAGCAACAACTTAAACAACAACAAGATGTGTTGTCAGAACGCGTGTTGATCATCTTTGGGGTTGCCATTGGATTGCTGGCATTACTGGCGCTAGGTGTGTATTTGGTGCAGCGTAATCAGGTGCTTCAACCGCTGCGTTATCTGCGCGATGGTTTTGCCGATTTAATCGAAAGTAACGAGCTTAAAACCATTAAAAGTAAGAGCACTAATACTGAGTTGGGCGAAATTGCCACCTACTTTAATCAGTTGATAGAACGACAACGCGCAGAGGCGCAAGAGCGTGAACAAATGCTCAATGTGATCAACGAGTTTATGCAGCAAATGAGCGATCATTTAGCCAAGATCAGCACGCAATCTGATACCACTTACACGCGAGTTGAGCAAACACAAAGCATGTTAGAGCAGGTTAAAACATTAGGAAATGAAGCCAGTGATATCAACTCACAGGTATCTGATAACGCGAACCAAACGTTTAATGCGATGACGCAAAGTGTGAGCTTTGCCGATGCGATGCTTAACGCCAGCTCTAAAAACCAACAACGGGTGGAAGAGGGGTTAGCCAGCCTGAATGAGCTACTAAACGGCGTGGCGGATGTGGGTAAAGTGATTGAAATTATCCGTAATATTGCAGAGCAAACGAACCTGTTGGCACTGAACGCTGCAATTGAATCAGCGCGAGCGGGTGAGCACGGCAGAGGTTTTGCTGTGGTGGCCGATGAGGTGCGCAAACTGGCGCAGCAAACCCAGGACTCCTTGACCGACATTAATTCACAGTTGAATATTCTTGGAGATAACTCTAGTCGCGTGTCTACTCAGATCTCAGCCTTGGCTGAAGATGCTGAGCTGCAAACCCATCACGCACAAGAGCTGAAAAAGAACTCAGAAGGTGTGGCCCAGAGCGCACAAAACGCTAACCAAGTGGCCACGCATGCCATGGAAATTGCGCAGCAACAAAGCGGTCTACTCGATAACTTCAGTGATGAAATGGACCAAATGAAGGCGCAAGTGAACAGCTCAAGTCAACAGGTGTGTGATATTCAAGCGCGCCTGCAAGAACAAATGCAACAGATCAAGCACAGTCTGGGGCTAGCCACACATTAGCTGCAAAGCGCCTGATATCTAATAAATACAGGGCAAAATAAGGATGTACTTTGCTTTGTATAACACTAAGCGCTAGATTAACGATGAATGGATCATCATAAGGAATACATCGTGAAACTAGCGCTTAGCCGTGACGCCCACTACTACTCACAATTTATGTCTCGTCAGCAATCTCAAGCCATCTTTGATTGGATCACGTCTAACTTCGACCTGAGTGAGCCTGAGAAAGTGACTATGCCTGACGGCCATGAAGTCAGTATCTGGCCGTGGAAAATGATATTTGTTGAGCCGACACTGGTGGACCCCGCGGTATTTCCAAAGCACCATGGCAGGCGAGTTCCTTGGCCGCCAATTCTGGCTGAACTACAGCAACAAATTGCAAAGCGCACTGGGGTAGAGTTCAGTGTGGGGGTGTGTTTGTATTACCCTGATGGTGAAGAAGCGCTGGGGTTTCATTGCGACTTGCCCGCCTTTGGTCCGACGGATGTGATAGCGTCTATCAGTTTGGGGGCCGAGCGAGAGTTTTTAATTCGTGAACAACAAAACCCAGATGAACAACACAGTCTTACACTCGAAGATGGCTCGCTACTGGTTATGGGCAAAGGGTTTCAGGATGAATATGAACACGCTGTAGCCAAAGGCGATAAACAAACGGGCCCTAGGTTTAACATTTCATTTCGCCAATTTAGGTGGCCTAACACACCTGCCAGCTCTTAACTGAGTGAGCATTGTAAGCGTGTGTAATGTGATAAAGGTGCGGATGGCTTTTTAAACGATTGCACAGATGAAGCTGTGCAATATATAGTTAAGAGCGCAGAATAGCGAAAGGAATTGGCATGTACTCACATCAGCAAAAACCTAAGAACCAACAGATTCACACTGCTCAAAAACGCGAAAAATCAGGCAAAGCCGTGCTTGAAGATAATCGTGCACACGCCAGTTCAATAACACAACTAAAAGCGCGCTCTGAGCCTGTACCACGTAGTGGCTCGAAACAAGTCAACCATAGCTCAGGTTTACCTCAGCAGCTTAAATCAGGGATTGAACAGCTATCTGGTTATGCGATGGATGATGTTAAGGTGCATTATAACTCATCTAAACCTGCTCAATTAAACGCTCATGCATATGCGCAGGGGAGTGACATTCATGTTGCATCAGGACAAGAAAAACATTTACCCCATGAGGCGTGGCATGTTGTACAGCAAAAGCAGGGACGTGTTACACCAACAATACAAGCTAAAGTGAATATTAACGATGATATTGGGTTAGAACGAGAAGCCGATGTCATGGGGGCGAAGGCTGCGTCTATTGGTCGTTCGGTGGCGCAACATATGCCCATGATGGTAACAGCCCCTAAAACAGGCAGTATGGGTGACGTTGCACAGTTGGCATTATTGACTGTAAACCCGCAAACGGGCCCCGCGAAACTGCAAGCTGAAAAACATAATGGACCTGACTTATACATGTGGAATCCAACTCAGCGCGCGGGTGAAGAACCTTCTGATTTAATCGGGCCGACCAATTTATTCTCTGGCTGGGGTGGTGCTGAATTGACTAGCGCTACGTTCCATCGCGCCCATGCTTATGGCAAACAGTTTGGTGGAGCAGGTGGTCCTGGAAACGTTGCTTGGTGGTCAGGTATTAGCGAAGATGAGTGGACCCCAGAAGAAGACCGAATTCGAGGCGACAACAACGCCGGTCATGCAGCGAATTGGCGACCAGGAGAGGGAGAGAAAGGGGACTATGAAGTTACCCGTAACTTACTGGCAACGCAGGCCATTAGAGGCAAGTTCGAGCTGAGTTTAGTGAATGCTTGCAAATGGGGGTTAGATAAAACGCGAGGGCCCTTTCAAGCATTGCTACTAACATTGGCTGATGACGCTCAACGAGATGCAGCTGAGAACGCAAGGACTTGGGCGCTTGGTAACATTAATAATGCCATTAAGCGCTTGCTCGATAAGATCAATATTGACGCCGCTGCCGATCTTATCATCAAAGATATGAATATTTCCTACACCATCACAACTGCCGGTGTTAACCCCGGTTCTGCACGTAAGGACATCAATAAAAAAGTAGATAATACTTTAGGAATTGATGACTTTGGCCTAGTCAATGACAACCAGAAAGTATGGAATGCGCTGGTGAGTTATTCCGGGGTATTTGCAAAGGGAAAACAAGATCTGACTAACCTTTTATGCAAGAAGTTAGCTGCACCACAGCCGAGCGAAGCCATAAAAACGCAGTTAAAGCAGCAAGCGGTAGCTGAGCTTAAAGTTGGCAAAGAGGCAGCTTACGTGCCACCAGATACCGATGTTAATCCATTATATGGGAAAAAATTAGCCGATTGGCGAAAAGCGCATCCTGCAATTAAGTTAGGTCCTGTAAAAGATGGCTGGGCACAGGTGTAACCCCAAAGCCTACCTACAACAAAGCAAAAGTGCGCCTATCGTTTTTAGCGCGTTAGGTAATTAGGTCAAATACGAGGGGAGCGCCACAATAAGTGCGCGCCACCCTGCTGATATAATGGAGCCTTAGAAGTAACTCACGCTTAACTCTTTACGTTGTTGCAGCTCGTTGATGTGCCAAACTTCTACGACACGGGTAGTGCCCCCAGTGCTTTTACAAATGACTTCATTGACCAACACGCTGCTTCGAGCATCGTACTTAGCTTCACCTTGAATGCTTAATACATCACTATAAAAGCCGGAATTATGGCGTTGACTTAATAGCTTAGGTGTTTGCCCCACAGGCGTTGCAGCGTGGCAGAACCCATCAGGTTCGCCATTATCGATATTCAATAGTGCTTGATAGCTCACGTCCTGAAAATAACCCGGTCCAAAACCATTTGAGTCGCGCCAGTTTGCTACAGACAATTGGCTGTTTAAATTAACCTGAGGTGCGGGGGCTAATTTATGCCGTAATGTTTGTCGTTGTCCTTGCTCATCAGTGCATTGCGCCTGTACATACTTGGCGGTTGTTTCATAACCTTGAGGCAGTGTTCCCCATAAGGTTTTGTTGTTTACTGTGAGTGTGGTGATGAGTGAATCATTGTTTTGATCGTACACCGCCGCAAACTGACAGGGTGTGGGGTTAGTAAAGTGTGGTGTGTAGATGCTTAAATCATAGGCCGAACTAGATTGCGTCACCATGGCATCAATTGGTGCATTTTGATAGTAGGTTACGCGCCCAGCATTGCCATCGGTATCGTAAACAAGCTGGTTTGCATGTGCACCGACACTGACCAATCCCGTGATGAGTAATAGAGCTGTTTTATTCATTATCTTTTCCTTGTTAAAGAATAGTTGAGCCAAGTGCTCAACAGCTACATTAGGGTTTTACTATGGCTTTTAAAAGTGAATTTTTCTGTTTTAGGGTCGCTTGGTGGGGGAATAACAAATCAGCACATGGGAAGGTAATAAAAAATCGGCCACAATTTTCATCGTGGCCGATTGGGTGTTTACAACAGTATTAAATACTGTAGTTATGACTTGCTGGGGGAACTCTCAGCTTATGGCTTGTACTGTGCGTCCAGTGTTAAGCCAGAGAATGTGCTGTAAGCGTACAGGCTGATGTTCCATGTGCCTGCTGCTGGGCTTGAGAAAGTACAAGTCTCAGAGTTACCGTTGTTCCAAGAACGACAGTCATAGCTTGATGCGCTAGGCTGACCACCTTGTTTAACGTATAGGTCTGCATCGCCAGAACCGCCGCTTGTTGTAATTGTGAAGCTGTTCATACCTGCTGGTACGTCGATTGTGTAGTGTTTCCACTGACCACGAGTACCTGATAGGTTAGTTTCAGTTGCGCCGCCGCCTACAGGAGAAGTCGTGCCACCTGTAATATCAGCTTGTAGGCTCACTTGTGAGTACGAAGAGTAGCCATTAAGCATTACCCAGTACTGACCTTGAGTTGGGTTATCAATCGTACACGTTTCAGAGTTACCGCCTTTGTACGGACGACATTCCCAGCTGCTTAGTGTTGGTTTAGAACCTGCTTTAACATAAAGGTCTGCATCACCTGAACCACCGCTCATCGCAACAGTTAGCTTGCTTGCGCCCGCTGGTACGTCAACGTAGTAGAATGCTTGACTGTCTTTTGCACCGCTAAGACCTGTTTTCGCTACGCCATCTTCTAGTTGATCGTCGCCTGTAGGTGGGTCAATGATGTCACCTTTCGCTTTTGCCACAGCTGCTGCTGCGTCAACAATACCTGTACCACAGCTTGTACATGTTGCAGGGAAGCTACGTGTCGTGGTTTTAAGGATGTCTTCAACTTCATCAGGCGTTGCAGTTGGTTTAGCTTGCTTGATTAGTGCAGCTACACCCGCTACGTGTGGTGCCGCCATTGACGTACCTTGTGAGTAGTGGTAGCTGTCTGACTGAGGCGCATCGCTGCCAGAGTTGTGTGTAGACAGTACACCTTCAGAGTCATTAGCAAAGCTTTGTGCGCCACCTGGAGCCGCTACATCGATAGATGTACCGTAGTTTGAGTAGTAAGCACGACCACCGTTACGACCAACAGAAGCTACGTTAACGATACCAGCACAGTTACCTGGGTTGTAGTTGTTTGCATTGTCGTTGTCGTTACCCGCTGCGATAACAATAACAGAACCGTTAGCACGCGCTTGGTTAATAGCGTTTTGTGTTGTAGAGCTACAAGCACCGCTGCCACCTAAACTCATGTTGATAACATCAGCAGGGTTTGCGTTTGCAGGTACACCTGATACAGAACCACCAGATGCCCAGATGATGCCATCAGCGATATCAGACGTTAAACCACCACATTTACCAAGTACACGTACTGGCACTACTTTTGCGTCGTAAGCAACACCGGCAACACCTTCACCGTTGTTAGTTACCGCTGCAACAGTACCTGCTACGTGAGTACCGTGCCAGCTAGAGCTACGAGCACCGTGTGTGTAACCACATTCGTTTGCAGACACAGCATCACCTGGGTCACGCGCATCGCTATCACGAAGGCCGCCGTCGTTTGCTACGTCTAAGTTAGAGATCATGTCGTAACCAGGGAGGATGTTAGCGTTTAGATCTGCGTGTGGACGGTAACCAGTATCAAGAACTGCAACTGTTACACCAGCACCTGTTGCACTGTCCCAAGCTGTTGGTAGGTTTAGACCACCGTTTGCTTCAAAGTAGTGCCACTGATCGCTGTAACGCGGGTCATTAGGCGTTGCGAATGGTTGTAGCATTTGGTCGATTTCAATGTATTCAACGTTACCAGACGCTGCAATTTCTTGCATGAATGAGTTCGCTTCTGCAGCTGATAGCTTCTTATCAACACGCATTACGTGGTGGTTGCTAAGCGCCATAGGGCGAACATATTGTGTTTTTACATTTGATTTTTTGCTCTGAAAACCTTGCACGAAGTTTTCAGCTTGCGCTCTCAATGCTGCAGGTGACATTTCCGCACCTGAAGTCATCAACATTTGGTCGTTATTCTTGTACTTGATGATGAATTGAGTGCCGAAGTTACCTTGATGCTGCAACTTTGCTGATGTTTGCGCAAAGTTAACGTTCTGAACTGTGAATTCTGGATTAGCAAAAGCGGTATTTGCTGTGAACAGTGTGGTCATTGCAAGTGACAATGCACCTAATTTGAACTGAGTTGTTGTCATAAGATCCCCTGACATGTTGTATTTTTGTTTTAACTAGTGCACACAAGTGCAATCTAGACGTTACAGAACGTAAAGTTATGGTTAACTTTTTAAAAGAACTGTTTTGTTATTTACATTGATAAAATTGTTATAAGCGGATGGCTATATGACATTTAAGTTACATTAACTGATTGTTTTAAAAGCTTTTGCTCTACTTTTTTACAAGGGTGTGAAATACATGTTTGTTATGTAAATGAATGTAAATGTAGCTATGATTTTACTCAGTTGGTAAAAAAATGTTCAATCATTCATAAGTTTTTAACTATTTTATGTGTTTGTTTTTTGTTCAGGTGAGTGGCGTATTATTTGGTTTTTAAGTACTTATTCTGATCTGACTGATAATGCAGGTATAATGGGCTTAGATGTTGGTAAGTTGAGAGAAGCATGTCACAGTTTGATGTAGTAATTATTGGTGCGGGTGCCGCAGGGTTAATGTGTGCGGCGCAGGCTGGCTACCGTGGGCGCTCAGTCGCAGTGCTTGATATGGGCAAAAAGCCAGGCCGAAAAATCCTGATAAGTGGCGGTGGCCGCTGCAATTTTACCAACGAAGGTGCCTCACCCAGTAATTACTTATGTGGCAACCCACACTTTGTAAAATCCTGTTTGAGCCGTTACACCCAGCATGATTTTATTGAGCTGGTTGACCGCCATGGTTTGGCCTATCACCACAAAACCTTAGGACAGCTATTTTGCGACAACAGCGCCCAAGATATTGTTGATATCCTAACAACAGAGTGCGACTGGGCTGGTGTACAGCTATTTTTACGCAATGAAGTGCTTGGTGTACAAAGTAAAGAACAGGGCGGTTACATCGTCACTACCAATGAACAGACTTTTGAGTGTGAGTCTTTAGTGGTTGCCGCAGGCGGACTCACCATGCCTAAACTCGGTGCTACACCCATCGGTTATAAAATCGCCGAACAATTTGGCCTAAAAGTACTACCAACCATGGCTGCATTGGTGCCGTTTACATTACATGAGCATGATAAAGTACGATTTGATGGTTTATCAGGCGTAAGCATTCCTTGTGAAGTGCGTAGCGAGTGCGGTACACAGTTTAAAGAAAACATCCTGTTTACACACCGTGGGCTCTCTGGCCCCGCCATCTTACAAATATCGTCATTTTGGCGAGCAGGGCAGGCAGTCACCATCAACTTATTACCAGAGTTAAACTTAAACGACACCATTCATCAATGGCGTAGTGAAAGTGGCAGCAAATCATTGAAAAACGCCCTCAGCACAATCTTACCTAAACGTTTTGTAGAAATTTTAATCGCAGAGCAAGCCATTCCCGACAAAGCTCTAAACCAGCTTACCCACGGCGAAATAGACGCCATAGCCAACTACCTCCACAACTGGCAAATAAAACCCAACGGCACAGAAGGCTACCGCACCGCCGAAGTAACCCTAGGCGGCGTAGACACAGATGAACTCAGCTCAAAAACCTTCGAAGCCAAAAAACAAAAGGGATTGTACTTTATTGGTGAAGTCACCGACGTTACCGGCTGGCTAGGCGGCTACAACTTCCAATACGCCTGGAGCTGCGGCTTTGCGGCAGGGCAGGTGGTTTAGGTGTTGTGTAGTGACAATTTAGATTGCACACTTCCCATAAAGTTTGCACAAAACAAGAGATATTTCCCTTAAAGTTTGCACGGTAAGTGATTTGCTACTAGAATTTTCTTGGGCAATGGTTTACTGGAAGTTTTATGGCTCGGAGAAAGCTTGAAACATTTGACGATTTTAATCGGGCATTAAAAAACAAATATGGCATTGGGGAAGGAGGTTCTTACAAACCTTGGCTGCGAGTACAGGATGTAAAATCGAAAGGTGTTCGGTCACAAATACTGGGACTAAAAACAGATAGAGTTCACCATACACTTTCAGCAATAGAGACTGATTTCTTCTATCTAGCAGAGTTTTCTGACTCCGTTACTGATATAAGGGAACAATTTCCCCTTCTTCCAATCAACTTATCTATCAAAATTGCCGAAGCGTTGGGTGTTGAGCATCCGGCTCATCCGAGAACAAAAGAACCAATAATTATCACAACAGACTTTCTCCTCACAAGATTAATTGGAGAACAAGTCATATACGAAGCTATTTCTGTAAAACCTGAAGGTGAGTCGGACGACCAAAGAGTTCTTGAAAAGTTAGAAATAGAGAGGGTTTGGTGGGAGCTGGTTGGGGTAAAATTCTCTTATTATGTCGGTAATGAGCTTACACAAACACAAAGTCGAAATATTAACTGGGCGACTCATCCTCTAAGATCTCAAACGGAAGTATTTACTGAACATGAGATGGATGTCGCCGCATCTTTCCTAACATCAGGTAAATACTTTATTAGAGATATATGTGACCAATTCGTCAATGAGATGGGTATGCAGCATGAAATGGCTCTTACAATGTTAAGGAGTCTTATTGGAAGTAAAAGGGTCGTTGTTGATTTTTCTTCATCTCTAGAGAACGCTGATTTTATAAATATTTTTAATATATGCAATATTGAAAAGGACTTGGTTAATGGAGCTTGTTAAAAATAGTGTATGGAATGTCAGAACAGTAGATGGGCTATCTTCGGGGTTATACCGTGTACTGCAAGTCTTTGATGACATCCCTTGTTTAATCTTATTTTATCTAGAGAACCCTAAAGGCATTACCAGACCTATAGCAATTGAGTTAGACAAGTTTTCAAGGTCTATAAAGCAAAAAAAGATATTGGAAGGAAGCTTTTCATTACCACCCCATTTACTTCTGAGTGAAGAAGAAATTGACGAGAGTTATAAAACGATAAGGGATGAAAATTTCTCGCTAATCGAAGTTCTTGTCAGTGATCTTGAATTTATTTTTGACTATGCAACTAAAAAGAAGATACCCCGATTAGCCAAACACGCAAATGATAAAGGTAAGGCTCGTACAACTATTTCTAGGTTGTTAAATAGTTATTGGCGGTATGGTCAGGACAAAAACGCCTTATTGCCAGCATATCAGTATAGCGGTGGGGCTGGTAAGCAGCGTAAAGTATCTGAAAAACCTATTGGAGCACCAAAAACCTCCCGAACGCTAGCAGTAAAGAGGCCAAAAACTTTTATCATGACAGCTACGGATAAAGACAATATTCGTAAAGCTTTGAAAAAGCATCATTTAAAGCCAGGAGGTAAAAGCTTAGTCGAAACAAGAAAAGAATTATTGAGAGAATACTATGCCAATGAGGTCAAAAGAGCTGAAGCTCTAGGAGAAGCGCCTTATGTTCCCAGCTACAAGCAGGTTAGAGAATGGAAATATAAGTTATTTACTGACAATGAAATATCGGAAAAGTCATCAACTGAAAAAGATCTCCTATTAAACAAAAGGGAGTTACTAGGTGACACAAAGAAAAAATGGCCTGTTCCGGGAAGTTGCTTTGAAATAGATGCTACAGTCGCTGATGTTCATATAGTTTCGAGCTTCGGGAAACAGTATGTACTTGGAAGACCTACTATATATTCAATAGTTGATAGAGCAAGTGGCTTAATTGTAGGATTAAATGTTTCATTGTACTTTGCATCATGGCGTGCGGCTAGACAAGCACTAGCAAACGCTTTTTTACCCAAGGCTTCTTATTGCAAAGAGTTTGGTATCACTATCCAAGATTCTGATTGGCCTGCTGCGCATATCCCTTTGCGATTAATGTGTGACAACGGTGAAATGATAGGTTTAGCGCCTCAAAAACTAGTAGTTCCGTTTACAGAACTTCAACTGTCGCCTCCATATCGACCTGACTTTAAAGCGATGGTTGAAAGTCGATTTGGGTTACTTAATGATGAGATGATCCATAAACTTCTTGGTACTACGAGAGGAGGAAAAGTTGTTCGTGGTGATAAAGATCCTAGAAAAGATGCAATTTACACGTTAAAAGAGTTTACAGCGTTATTGATTGACGCGGTGCTAGAACTAAACCGCTCAATTTATAATAGTTTAGCAACTTCTAGCTCATTATTAATTGAGAAAGACATTTCACCTACTCCACTGAATTTCTGGAAATCGCACATAGCAGAACACAAACATGCGCTAAAACTAGCCGATAGTAGTGAGGTTATAAGTAGACTATACCCTCCAACTAAGGCAAGTATGACTCGTGATGGTATTAAATATAATGATATGTATTATTCATGCGATCGTGTGATTAAAGATAAACTCGCTTCAATCGCTAGAACAAAGGGCCAATGGCAGCTAGACGTCAGAATTAACGAAAATACCACAAATTACATCTACGTCAGGTTTGAAAAAAATGATGTGTTCACGAAATGTAATTTGCTTGGTAAAAGTAACATGATGAAAGATCAACCAATGCTTGAATCTGAGTTTGTTATGGATTGGTTGGACAAAAATCATGAGGAAAATCCGATTAGTGTTGAATCGATTGATAGCAAAGTCAAACGAACTAACATTGAGAAAAATGCAAAAGCGAGAGCAAGAAATGACAAGCTCACTCCCACTGAGAAAATTAAAAATACTAGGGAGCGCCGCAAAATTGAAATCGAACAAACAGCAAATAAAGTTGAAGATAATTCAGTATCTTCTCCTCAAGAAAAGTCGCACAGTAACACTGAGTCAAAACCTTCCAGTGTTGTTTATCTACCACGTAGAAGACGATAAAGGCCATTAATTTATGCGTAAAGAAAAGGCCAGATATAATAAAGCTATACTGCCTGAGCACCAGGGTAATCCGCTAATAGAAGCTTTAAAGCCGAAGGCTAGTCAAGAAACCGTCATGGAAGCCTTTAGCAACTACCCTGAGTTGGATGAACACATAAGACAGCATCCAGATCCTCTAGTGAGAGAAGAATACACTGTGCGGTTGAAAAATTTACGCCAGCCGTTACCTCTTTACTATAAATGCTTTAGAGCAATTGAAGATGCAATTAAGGCAGGTTACTCAGCAAAAAATCCACTCAGCCCTACAACTGCACAATATTTACATTACCCTATTGATGAAAAGCCGGAAATAGAGCCGTATTCGGGTTACTTTGAGCCAAAAGGTGACGGTATTACACTTATTGGCGAAAGCGGTGTTGGTAAGTCTAGTATGCTTGAGCAAGTGCTTAATTATTTCCCAAATGTTATTGTACATGACAACTACAACGGCCAAGTCATGGAACATAAAAATCAAATCGTTTGGTTAAAAGTTGATTGTCCTAATAACTCAAGCGTAAGAGATTTATGTGAAGAAATCCTAACTACGTTAGATCAAGCTATAGGTAATAAGCGAACAAAGCCAGAACTTACAATCGGTAAGCTTACTCGTCAGATTGAACAAAAAATAAAGGCAAACTTCCTCGGTATATTAGTTATAGATGAGATGCAGCGTCTTGAATTTAAGAGAACTGGTGGCGAAAACAATTTACTGAATTTCTTACATAGCTTAGTAAATAAACTAGGTGTTCCACTTTTCTTCTGCGCTAATCCCCCCTTCGATGAGACGCTGGCTAAAACGCTAAAGGCTGCGAGACGAGCTGAAAGTGGAGGTTATTTCGAAATGGAAGCTTTAGATCGAACTAGTGACGCATGGGACTGCTTTGTTCACGAACTATGGGATTTACATTGGACTAATGTTACTACTGAGCTTAGTGAAGAATTAAACGAAAAATTACACGAACTATCTGTTGGTAACTTAGATATGGCGCACAGGATTTACCGTGACGCACAAAAGCTGGTGATTGGTTCCGGCGACGAAAGAATAACCACGGCAGTATTACAACAGGCATACATTTCAGCCTGTGCACTTTCATCAAAAACAGAAGAGGTTAAGAACTTACGTGAGCAAAACTCTTTGCCCAGAAGACAAAAATCAGTAGCTAAAACTGACAAGTCAACAAAAGAAGAAGTTGCTAAAGACAATAAAGTCATTGCTGATATCACCCGACCTCAACACCCTGAGTTTGAAGCTAAACTTAGAGAGCTACAAAGTGAAATCAACTTACTTGATAGAATTCCAGATCCTGATTTATTAAGGAGAGCAGCAGATGAAGAAGATCCTCTTGAATATCTTCGTAGTAACAAAATACTCTGCGATTCACCTCTAGAGGAATTTAATTAATGTAGTCTAAAATGTAGCCAGGATAACAAGCATTTGGGCAAGCTATGCAACTCCCAACATCATTACCTGATGAGACTTTATTTAGTCGTTATATTCGACATATGACTATTTTAGGTTTGAGCGAGCATGATTACTTGTCAATGCTGTTAGCTAAACCTCGTGCTAGTGTTCATCCATACCTCACAATTGGCATCCGCAGAGCAGCAAAAATATGCGGAGATTCAGAAACTAAAATTTATCGTGAACAAACCTTAGGGAGGTTGTTTTCCTACTTTTTGCCTCAATATGCCAGCTCTATTTCACAAGCTCTACGTCAATGTAATGGCAATAATGCAATCAGAGCGTGCCAGCTTGTCACGTTTAAAGAGTCTGAAACATTGTCATTAAAATATTGTCCTGTTTGTGCAAAGGAAGATATCAGACGTTTCGGGGTGACATATTGGCATCGAAATCATCAAATTCCTGGTGTCGAAGCATGTTCTGTTCATAGAGTTTGGCTGATTCATGAAAAGCTCCCTGAAAGACCTCATATAAAAAAGCTCTTATTGCCTGCACATTCATCAACTGTTAAACAATGCACTGACCTTAGCTTTGAATTTGCTAAATTTACAAAACAGTTTCTGCGTGATATTACAGAAACAAATAGCAGCTTTTGTCAGGCAGAGTTACTAACAGATTTGAGTGAACATGGATATGCTCATGGTAACAAGCGATTTAACAGGCAAAAACTAACATCCGATTTGTTTAAGTTTGTACAAGATTTAGAGCACACTGCTAAAAGTTTATTACCAAGCTCGGATAAAGACTATCGATATTTGTCCTATATGCTCACAGGTACTGTTTGTCAGCACCCTTTTAAATATTTACTGGTACTATTTTGGCTAAATAACTTGCTAAAAGGCGACGATAAATTATCACTCAAAAATTCTGAAAAAAAGTACGGTAATGAAGACAAATCAGAGTTTTGCCAATACTTGCTTAAACAAGGTAACTCTATGGAAGAGGTAAGCCGCATTACAGGAAAAAGTAGGTGCTATATAAAATCTTTGGCAATGAAAAATAATATACCTATAGAACTCAAACCAAAGGTTATCACCGAAGAAGTCATTACTTCCGTTATCTCAATGGCATACAAAGGGTTTCACCGGAAAGCCATAGCTAAAGAGTTCCAAATATCGACTGGTAGCGTTGAGCAAATCATATCGAGTGAAGAAGGGTTAGTTGAAAAGCGGAAACAATTTAAATTCGAATCAAAAAAGAGAAAATACAAGGTACAAATCCTAAGAACTATTAGGCTATCTCCCTTTGCAAGCAAGCAGGAAGTAAAACAGTCTTGTTATGCTGCCTTCCATTGGTTATACAGGCATGACAGAGCTTGGCTTAACTCAACTTTACCTGCCGCTTCTAAAACAATTCCACCGAAGAAAGTAAATTGGGGGGAAAGAGACAAAAAGCTTGCGGTTCAGGTGCAAAGTATTTTCTCCGAAATGGCTCCGAATGAATCTATAAGCCTGACAAAACTAGATCGTCTGCTAGGTGGTCATGGCTGGCTGACTCGAATGAGAACCAAGCTCCCCATCACGATGAGTCTTGTTAAGAAAAGATATTGTTAACCTACGAATCAAGTGCCTCCTATATTGATAGCTCTTTTCTTACGCTGTCCCAATTAGGGTAAGCTCGACTCCCAAACTGAAGTAACCGTCCTTCAAATGAATCTTGACCGTTACCATCGATATGATCATCAATGAGATAGTCACCTTTAAGGAGTCCTTTATGAGGACTAATAATTAATCGCTCAACAAAGTAATAGCCTAGCCATTTTTCCACCCAGACCCTTTTTTCTGTATAACATAATGGATTTTTAGGTGACGGCGCTGTCAATATGTATGCATCATATTTGCCAGAGTGTTGAAGAGCCGTCATTGCCTCTAAAGCTCCTTCTACAGGCTCTAAATCAGTGAAAAAACCAAAAACTGATTGTGGATACACAATTTCGGGATTTTCTCTTTTCGCATTATTGTACGCTTTTCTGTAATCACAGATAACGTCATCCATATCTACATAGACAATCATTTATTTTCTTCATAAACGTTAGTATTTTGTACTCAAACACGATTTTTCGTATTTATACCCAGTCAGTTTTTAGCTTAGCATTCGAAGGTCAATGCTGGATCATATTCATACAAATTAATCGTTCTTATTTTAATACTCAACATCAAATCAATTGCGCAATAGGTAGCTTTCAAAAAACTTGTTTAGTTGGTTGTTCCCTTCTTAGCGGTTTCCTTAGATTCTGGCACAGTTTTCTCGATTATCTCCGTCTCCGGTTTAGACTCGTGTGCTTTCTTCAGCGCTAGCATATGCTCTTTAAGCTTTTTATTAGATTCTATAGTTTCAAACAAAAATTCTTGCGCCGCTTGGAAACGTAAAGAATCGTCTTTTAGTTTTAATGGGCCTAGATCACCTTCGATTTTTGCTGTCGCACTAAAAAGTTTTCTATTTTCAGCCAATACAAAAGGAATGGCTTCGTGATCGTATTTGTAAGAGTTACTCGCACTCACTAAAGCAGGAATCTGGTTTATGTCTTCAATTAGTGAATTTTCAGTACCAAGGTCTAATACTTCTCTAAATTCATGTGTCAAATAACTTTCCAGTTTCTTTAATACATTCAAATTGTAGTCCCTAGCTGAAAAATAAAGGTTATTTTCGAAAGAAATAAGCTTAGTGATACCGTCACTGACTACTGAGGCCAGTTCTTCCATATCTTCTTTCGATTGCGTATTTCGAAACAAAATCGTAGAAATGTTTTGTTGAAGAGTTCTAACTTGTGCTTGCTGAAGTTCTAGTTGACGATAGTCTTCCCACAGCCATGACTGAATTCCATTAACGATCTCGACTTGTTTGCTATTTCCGTATCTTTTTATTTTGCTAGAGTAGAACTCAAACGACTCTATTGCCTGATGGTATTTTTTAGCAGCTTCCACTAGTTCGGCTTCCGAGAGAAGGTAGCCATTATTCATTCTTTCGATGAGATAATCATATGCACCATATATTTCTGAAAATGCGACTTCTCCTTGTTCGTATAACTCCTTACTTTTAGTTACTTGCAGATTACTCGTTGTTTTTGCATCATTTAATGGTAAAAGCGTGATTACCGCAATGATTAAGCCAATTAACGAAGCCCAACCAAACACCTGCTCCCGATGAACCTTCCACCACGATAATTGGAGTTTTTCGGTGAGAACCTTTTCATCTTCTTTTAATATCAGGCTAATTAATTCGCCTTTTCGGGCGTTGCCGCCACCTTTGATATTGAACTCTCTGGCTAGTATTACTAGTTCTTCTCGACTTTTTAGTTTTAAACTTTTTTCTAATTTTGTTTTATTCATACTGTTATTGGGGGTCATTTATTATGTATTGAACTTCGTTGAATTTAATATTGTTTAATTGACAGTGGCCCCAATGGGATTCGCTATCAAATTTATATCTGTTACCTGCAAGAATTCTCTTATATTGCGAGTCAAACTAACTCCTTTTTTACTTCTATCAACTAGCTCCTGAAGTAAAACCGCATTTCGTTGAACCTCCAGCTTCTTCAAATCAAGATAATCGTAGTCATGGAATACACTCCCAAAAATGACAGACTCTTCGATCAACCCACGCCATTTAATTGCATACTCATCTTGATTTTCGGGATCACAGGCATATACAAATGCTGCTGCTACGGCATCCGCTAGTTGGACTCCGTGTACATCTTTAGAATCAACCAAGTTAATCGGTTCGCTTAGGTTAAACGTAATAGGAGAACGTTCACCACCTAACATGGAAAACTTCTTGTCTTCTCTATTAATCATTACATCAAAGATTGTTTGATCTTCGCTTAGCGGCTTTGATTTATCACAAAATGCAGTTAAAGAATCATACTCTTGTCCCCATTGAGCAAGGAGGCTAAACAAAGCTGTATTTGTTAAATCTAGAACCCATTTACCAGCACCTTCACCAGCATATCCATCTAGCTCTTCTATGACCGATTCCTTATTGTAAATCGCAAAGTCACAAATCGATTCCAATACTGGTGATATACCTTCTTCTTTCGTTGATGAGAATAGCTTCTTCAGGCCATCAAAGTTGCCAGTTCTCATCAAGCTTTCAAAATCTTCAAATAATTCTTCCGCCATTGCACCTCTAACGGAAAACTCAACGTGCAGCATATTGGCGATAAACCGATGAAAGTTTATGTTATAAAAAATAGAGTTAACTTCAGATAAGGCAGGCTCAAATATGTATTCAAAAAATTTGCCAGCCAAAGCATATTTCTTGTCTGAAACAGAAACTTTATAACGCCCTTTCATATGCGTTAGTATTTCGTCAATCGCTCTTCTACCTTTTAAGCCCTTAACTAATTTTCCACCTTTAATTTCGCCGTTCTGAATTTTATATTTGGCAATAATATGCTCAACAAGGTCTTTGGCCTCCTCATGAGCGCATTCAACAGACGCATAGCAGAACGTTTTTTGTTGCGGGTGAAGTAAGTTATTTCCTGTAAAGCCAGACTCATCAAAATGAAGGGTGGCGTTAGTCTTTGTAGTAGACACTGAATCTCCTTATTTACAATTCCATTTTCCCTGCTTGCTCGACTTCCTCATGGTATTTTTTCCAATCAGGTAAGTGGCTTGAAACTAGGTTCCAAAACTCTTTATTATGTTTTTTCTCAACTGTGTGGCAAAGCTCATGGACAATAATGTAATCAATCACTTTTCCCGAAAATTCCATTATTTTAGGGTTCAGTTCGATTACATTGTTTTCTGTACAGTTACCCCATCTGCTCTTAAGCTTTTTAATATTAAAGGTAAGGGCTTCCAGGCCAGTTTCTTTCTGCCAATAGTTGATTCTAGCAGCCAGTTTTTGAGTAGCTTTTTGCGCGTAAAAACGTTCAAGTTCAGGCTTAAATTCTGAAAGCGGAATCGCACCTTTTTTAGGTGTACGAATAGAAAACTTACTATGGTTAAAGGTAATTTCTAAGCGCTTAACAGAATCGTCGTAAATAACCTCACAGTAATATGAACGTCCTCGATAGACAGCTCTGCTTCCTGTAACAATTTCATCCTTTATAGGCTGATTAACTTCAGCGAGTTTTTGCTTAATCCATCTCGCTCTTTGCTTTATGAGTTCATGTTGTTGCTGCTCATCAACATCAGGGCCTCTCAGTAAAACAGCTTTATTGCGCTCCACTGTTATGTAGTGATTTTTCAGCTTATTGTCTTTCTTAAACCACCACTCTATTTGGGTTGTGCCGTAATTAAATACAGGCATTAGCATCCCCTGAATCTATTAATGCGATGATGCTTGATACATCACAAATGGTAACGTTATTACTGTGAAGTTCGAAGTAATCACGCGCAACCTGAACATCATCACCATATTTATTATCGATTTCTGACAATATCTTGGGTTGCTTGCTCAAAATACTACTCAAAGCTCGTCCACCATTTAGGAACTTTTGAACATGGAGTGTTCCAATAACATAAAGCTCTTTTTTCTTATGAGTTTGATGTTCCGCTAGACCATAAAAATCTTTAAAAATGCCGTTTTCTCGGATGGTATTTGATTTGGGCTGCCAATCTATAAACTTAAATTCAGCAACGCGTTTATTGGTTTCGAGGTCAAATTTTTTCCCCGTATTACCTGCGCCAAGAGAAACATACTCTACAAGTTCATCGTGCTCTAAAATATGTGGGAGCGATTGCAGAATGCCAACAGAATGTATTACTTCATCAATTTGCGCTGCGGCAGCTTTTATTCGACGAGCCGATAACATTAGCTCTAAATCGAGACCTTGTTCTTCACAAAAATGAGTGGCCTTATAATCACTCATTCCAACGCTAAGCCCTTCAAGACTAGATAATTTGTTTTTTAACGAGTCGCTTTTAAAGCTCTCAATTTTCAGCAATGCTTCATGAATATCCATATACAAACCTAGTTATTCAGCATTATCTTAAATATCTCATTGGTATGCTGCCTAGCTACCGTCATATCCCAGCCTGCGAGTCCTCGTAGTACCGTTCGAATTGACTTCTTCATTGCAGGGTGAATATCGTCCTGCTTCTTCCAAATATTCGAAATTAGCACTTCTGAGAAATCATTATCTTTGAAGATACCTTTCGTCCATGCTTCAGCTTCAGCATCTTCCACTTGAGTTTTTAAGTAGTTAAATACAGCGATTTCGCTAGCCGTTTTAAAGCCCATATCTCCAGCTTGAGCATCCTTACCCTTAATTCGCTGGGAGAAAAGCTCTAATTGCTCTAAAAACTGTGCTTGTTCGATTCTTCCTTCTTTCTCATCTTTAAGCAGCTTTTCTAGTTCCTGCTCTAAATCACCAAAGAAGCCTGGGTCTTTATTCTTGCCTGTTTTGATAGTGTGCTTGAGTTGATTTTTCATAACCAATGCAGCACTTCCAACGCCTTTTTGTTTTTTCAATAAGTCCATGTCGGCAGCGTCAAGAATTGAAATTTCTCTATCCAACAAACTCTTAACAGGACTGGCTTCAATATGCTCGTCTAGCAACTCTTTTAAAATCGCGGTTTCAGCTTCTGTTACCCGCGCTTTGTCTGCAAACTCTGGTAGTTTTTGACGAAGCGCCAGTTTAATTTCATTGAATACAGTAAAATAAGGCTTAAACGGTGCCCCTCTTTGATCAGGCAGTACAATGTCTAGTTTGCTATTAAACTCAGCAAGTGCGGCTAAGAAGTCCTCAACAATATCTAATCGTGTATCAGGATCTAAATACAAGTCAGCATCTTCTTTGTAAGCTTCTGCTTGCTTAACCAAGTTATGCTTCTTAGGCAAAATATCTAATACCTTCTGCATTGCAGCCTTCAGCTTTGGAAGCTCTGCTTCAACATCAGTCCAAACTTGCTCTTGCTTAACATCACCTGCAAATATCTTTAAAGCCTCATCAAGAGCTTCAACTATGCCGTAGTAATCCATGATGTAGCCTGCTTTCTTTCCTTTACGCGTTCGATTAACCCGCGCAATGGCTTGCAGTAAAGTATGTTCCTTAAGCGACTTGTCTAAAAATAAAGTATTAACTATTGGAGCATCCCAGCCCGTTAATAACATGTCTGATACGATAATTAAGCCGATATTATTAACTTTCGCTTTCTCGTCTTTCAGATTTTCTTTTTCATCACCATATGGCAACTTAAAGAGTTCATTGGCAAGAGCAGGAATTTCATCAGTTGGCACGCAAACAGGTGTTTTTCCTTCTTTTACTTCACGCTTAACACGCTCTTCTATGGTCTCTAGTTTTTTCTTGAGTCCTTTTTCTTCAGCTTTCTTTTGTTCACTCGCACCAGTGCGCTTTTCTGTCATACTGTTGAGGGAAATAACAACCCGACTTTCAAAGGTAGGTAAACCTTCTTTCTTTCTCTCTTCCATCAGTGCATCAAGCGTATCTTTATATTTAATCGCTTGCTCACGGCCATCGCACACTAGCATTCCTTTAAAACCGCGAGCTTTTACAGATGTTAAGAAGTGCTCAATTAAGTGCTTTGCATTTTCGGTGATGCGCTCCTTTGCCCCTCGACGTTTTTTTAATAACTGTTGCTTCAGAGCTTTCTTACGTTCAGGCGGCTCTTGCCCGAATTTGTCATTAAACTCTTTTTGTAAATTGCCATCACTGAACCAGTCACTCATACCTTCTAAATACTTAATAGGTAAAGTCGCACCATCAGCTACCGCTTCATCAAGTCGGTAAGTATCAATGTAATCAGCACCACCAAACTCCTTGAGAGTGTTCTTATCGTCTTTTCCAAGTGGTGTACCTGTAAAAGCTAGGAACTTAGCATTTGGTAGGCTTGCTCGCATAAATGCGGCTAAAAAACCATATTGAGAACGGTGTGCTTCATCGATCATTACGAAGAAATTATGCTTAGTGGAAAGTACCTTAAAATCTACTTGTTCTTCGCTTACTGCTGTCCACTTTGCCTTTAACGGTTTACCATCGTCGTCAAACTTACCAAGGTTTTCATTAACCTCTTTAATTATCCAGTAGTTCTCTTTGCCTTTGTCATCTTTTCTTGAAACACGGCGTACTCGCGACTTTAGGCGCTCAACACTGTCAGCGTCTTCAGTTTCTTGCGCTGCTTTAATAGGTTTGCCATCACGCTCTTGAAATTTTTGCACTGTTGACGTAAATACCATGCCATAGTCGTTGCCCAATAAGGCTTCAAGTCCTGATACTGAGCTGGCCTTACTTGCAGTTATTCCTGCTACGTGATCGATGGTATTGAAAATTTGATTATCTAAATCTGTTCTATCGGTCAGAATTAAAATGCTTGGATTATCAAATCCAGACGCTTCAGCTCTTAGTAATCTGGCTAGCATTACCATAGTGAGAGACTTACCGCTGCCTTGCGTATGCCATATAGTGCCGCCTAACTGTTCGCCAGGGTGCTTAGGATCTTTACCGTGCAGCCTAGTTAGTGTTTTTTCTACTGCACGCCATTGCTGATAGCGAGGTAGCTTCTTAATGACCGTGCCATCTTCTAATTCATAAATAGGATAAAAGCATACCAAACGTAAGAAACGAGATGGCTCAAACAAAGCCCAAATTAACTTGTCTTGCTCTGTTGGCGTTTTACCAAGCTTCGCTTCTATCTCATCAAGAATCTGTTTTTCTTCTGGGCGGTTCGGATCAAATTTGTAAGTTAAATAAAACTGCTCTGGAGAGTAGATCGCACCATATTTAGCTGCGGTACGGTTAATTGCCGCACACACCATGTTAAAAGCAAAATGAGGCTTAAAGGTATTAATATAACCGTCAATTTGAGCAATACCTTTTTCTAACTTAACGCTGCTTTTTTTGCATTCAATAATGCCGAGCGGAATGCCATTTATGAATAACAGAAGATCAGGTTTAAAAGGGTCATCATTGGCATTTTTACCGACATACTGATCGACAGCATGAAAGTCGTTTGCTGATGCAGAAGTTTGGTCAATAAAGCGAATACTCTTCGGATTACCATCTTTATCTTTAAGCTGGAGATCACTATGGAACAAGACTTTCAGCCAAAAAGCTTGGTTAGCCAACATAAGGTCTGAATTTTCATCAAACCAAATGTCTCGTAGTAACTTTATGGCTCGCTTTGCGCCATTGGCAACATCTTTCAACCAAGGGTTAAGCTTAAGCAAACGATCAGACAGCACCTCTTCTAATATTGGAGCATCCGTTCTATGCTCTTGCTTGATGCTTTTACCTGGCAAATGGGTGTAGCCCAATTTGACTAACCAAGCGATAGCTGGCTTTTCAACACCGATTAGCTCAGGCTGGCTGTTATTGGTTTGCGATTCATTTCGTTCCATTTTTGTGACCTTATTCCTTATACGCTATGCTTCAACAGCTAACTGCTCTTTAGTTATTTTATCAATATTAACGCGCCACTCACCTGTTAAAAGTTTCTGCATTAATCCTTTTTTGAGCTGTTGAGTTTCTGCTTTTAACTGTTCTAGTAATATTATTTTTCTATCAACAGTAGAAAGAATATCAGAAATCATCTCTTGCTCCTCCAGAGGGATTAAAGGTATAAAAACTGACATAAATTTAGGTTTTGAGATGTTTTTCATACTGTTACTAGTACCAGTAGCAAGCTTTTTTATAGATTTTTTAATTGGTTCCATTTGCAATAAATATGATAAAGCTTTGACACAATGCTCTTCTTTTGTTGGTCTTGTCATCCATAGTCGGTCAGGTAAAAATAAATCCTCATAGTCATCCTCAACATAGCCGAACTCACCAACTAACTGAGGGGTATTCATCCTACTGACTATCAAGGTATCTTTTAAAACTGACACCGTAGCTCGGCTTTGCTCTTCTTGTTTAATAGTTTTGTGTTCACATGAATTAAACTTACCTCCAAACACTGCACTGGTTTTAAGTATCCCCACCTCATTAGTTTTTTTTGTTCGAGCGTCAGAGTTAACACTTACACCTGATACCAATTCAGCTACATAATTGCTAATTTTTCCATTCGACCACTTAACAGGGATTTTCCCAATAGGCGACTCCCTATATTCAGTGTGAGGATGCCATTGCCCTTTACTATCCTGTATACCAATGCCTTCTGAAAATAATTTCTGCATTAATCCTTTTTTCAGCTTTTGTATATTGTCAATTTTTTTATGGGTAAGTTCTATTTTTCTATCAATGTTTATCAATAGGTTAGCTATATATTTTTGTTCGTCTTCAGGTGGAAGCTGAACAGGGCAATTCAAAATATCGTCTTTTCTTAAATTAGTTTGTTTAACACCATCATCGAACTTTAAAAAGTAAGTGTTTCTATTTAAAACATAGTAAAGAAATTCAGAAGTGACTTTTGTACTTCGAACTCCACCAATTCTTTGATTAAGAGAATATCTTTCATCAACTTCAACAATAAAACATTTTGCAATTGCTTTACCATTAGGAATGTCGCTCATCACAATAGCAATATCTTTGCTCTTCAATGGCGAAATTAATTCATTACAATATTTAGCAACTTGACCATCACTAGAGACAAATTTTGAATTAATTACAATATAATCACCACTAGCATCAATCGATTGCTCATGAGCTTTTCCATTCCAAAAATATGCAACGTCTCTTAATTTTTTAAGTTTCCAGTCATGAGGTAACAAACCTATTTTTGTTTTCTGATATTTTGACTCTTTAAAAATCAGTGACTTCATATTAAACACCTACCACAGGTAAATACTTACTTAACTCAGCATCAATTACATTCAACTCATCATCAATCTTTTGAATAGATTCTAATACGTCAGTGATACTTATAATTTCTTCTTCTTCGCTTGTATCAATATAAAGGTTGATGTTTAGATTAAAGCCATTTTGCTCAATTTCATCCATCTCAACTACACGTAGATACTTTTCAACTTCAACCTGCTCTAATAATGTTTTAGTTTGTTCTTGCGTTTGTTCACCTGCTTCAGTTACTTGCTCAACGGCCTTGTTGAATCTAGAAGTAATCGTTTGTATATCGATATCGCGTAGCTTATTTTGGTTTTTACCTTCTTCAAAACCTTCACTAGCGTCGATAAATATAACTTTGTCTTTAAGTGCAGCAGGTTTATTTTTGTTGATTAAGATAATGGCGGCAGCGATACCTGTGTTATAGAACAAACCTGTTGGTAAACCGATAATGCCTTCAATCAAGTCACCTTTAAAATCATTGACACCTTTAAGCATAGCTTTACGAATTTTGCCTTCTTCACCATCACGAAATAATACGCCATGCGGCACTACAACACCCATACGTCCATCTTCTTTAAGGCTTGCAACCATGTGTTGAACAAATGCTAAATCGGCTTTTTTACGTGGTGCGATGCCGTAATTAAAACGTCCATAAGGGTCTTTCAGTTCTTTACTGTATTTTGGAGCGACTTCTTTGACGTTACCGTTTTTATCGGTTTTAGTTTGCTTATTAGCTTCTAATGGCGTCCACCAGTCAAGCGCAGAAAACGGTGGGTTAGCGATTACACGGTCAAAAGACAAAATGTTATTGCCGTCTTTATGTTTAGGGTCAACTAAGGTATCACCGCGCTCCAATTTCGCAGTCATGTTGTGAAGGAATAAATTCAGCTTACCAATCGCCCAAGTACCAAGATTACGTTCCTGACCATATAAAACACAGTTTGGCTTGCCAAATCTCATTCCATTTGGTTTTTCTGCAATATGGCGTGCACTTTCTACTAACATGCCGCCACAACCAAATGTTGGGTCGTAAATTTCATGACCAGGCTGCGGATCAATTAGCTTAACGATTAGCTCAACTACGCCGTGTGGTGTGTAGAACTCACCACCTTTTTTACCTGCATCATCGGCAAATTGAGCAATTAGGTATTCGTAGGCATCCCCTAACATATCAGCTTTATATAGGTTGTTATTACCTAACTTGTGCTTATTGAAATGTCGCAATAAACGTTGCAATAAATCATTACTTAAACGTTCTTTATCACCAAACTTAATGGCTGTTAATACACGCTCTAAATCGGTATTTTGTGCTTCTATTTCCGCGAACGCTTCATCAATACTTTCGCCAATGTTTTCAGTTTTTTTGATGATGTTGTCCCAGCGAGCATCTACTGGTACAAATTCATTTGTATAGTCTTCTTCGATAATGGCAATAGCTTCTTCTTTACTACAGCCTTCTTTTTCCATTTCTTGATCGATCCGCTCAAGGAATACGTCGTTTAAGCGTTTTAAAAATATCAGTCCAAAAATATAGTTTTTAAAATCTGAGCTATCGATACTACCGCGCATAATATCTGCGCTGTCCCATAACCACGTTTCTAATTTTTCTAAGGTTAGTTTTTCTGCTGACATGTTTGTCTCCAAGCTATAGGGGCGCAGCCCCTATATAAAATTTTGAATTCTGTTTGTAACTTAAATGCTTATTTAGGCTTGAATAGGGTTTTGCTGTTTAGCAAATTGACAAGCGTAATAGACAAGGGCGTTTAAAACATACATACGCTTTTTTGCGTATTTGTCTTGTTTTACATCCTTGAAATACCTAAAAAACATATCCTTAATGTCGGACTCAACCTTAAACATCACTTTTTCGTTATTGAAGAAGATAAAAAACTCTTTATTTGCAGCTTTTGAATATAATCCTAAAGAAGCTTTATAAGCTGCATTTACAATTTTCCTCAAGGCTTTCTTTCTGCCATGCCTTTTATGCTGGCAACCTGTTTGTTCAAACTGAACTTTGTAATCTTGAAGTAAATTGTCAGGTATAACAATATCATGCATCGCATTACTTGAATCGTAAATGCGATAACTCGCATTAGTTTCAGGTAACACTTGCTTGGTTTCAAGTTGTAACGGTTGCTCAATTGAGATTGATAGTTTAACCATAGTTTTCTCTCCTTCTTTGCTAGTTTTGATGTTTATGTTGAACCTCTTTTTATTGATTAACTAAATTGGCTTATTAGCCTCATTAGATTTTCTTGAGAACTCTCAAACTTAGCTTTACATTCGGCTAGTTTTTTAAGCTCATCGTTTAACACTACTTCTTTAATATTTATGTTTTTCTTTATATACCTTGCGATTGTTAGTTCATTATTATTACTGCTAATTTCAGGGTTAAGCACAGCCCTGAAACGACTGTCATCTTGTAACTTTCCCGATGCTAAGTTACTAATTAATTGTGCATCAGATTCTGTTATTTCTACTCCTTTTCTTGACGAAGTACCGACATTACTGGCATCGACAAAAATAATAGGAGCACCCGCAGCTTTATTCTTATTAAGCACTAAAATAGCGGGTGAAATACTTGTTCCATCCAGAATGTTTTCTGGTAAGCCAATGACTGCTTCAAGTAATTCATGGGCTAATAGATACTCCCTTACTTTTGCATCATAACCACCTCGAAATAACACCCCCTGAGGTAGTAGAACAAACCCTTTGCCATTGGTGTTTAAGTTGCTCAAAACTTGCTGAATCCATAAGCTATCGCCAGCTGATGCTGATACAGCCTTACCCGCAGCGACTTTAATCATTCTTGATTCTGCAAGTCTATGGCGCTCATCAGTGCCAAACCTCTGTGCAAATGGTGGCTCCATTAGAACAATGTCAAACTGTTCTTGATAGCCAAACTCTGAGGCAAGAAGAGAATCACAGTTTTTCAATTCAAAGTTCTTTTCTTCAAGTGTTAATAGTCGATAAGCACTCACCCAAGTTGATTGATATTTCTCTTCCAAATAGAGTTTTTCAGGGTTCAAGTTTGATGCAACTCTGGCTAATCCACAGGCACCGTCATATACACTCTTGCCACTACAATCTCCAATAAGTGACAAAAAGATTCGCTCCATATTGAGATTAGATGAAAGCTCTAAAGTGTATTTACCAGTTTCTTTCACAAACTCTCTTAGCGACTTTGCTAATGACTTGAAGTCTGGCGCTTTATCCATGAAGTTAACCGCAATACTGATCACTCTTGAATCTATTCGGTAATAATCCGGTACACTGCAAACAGCTAGAGGATATTTCTCTTTAAGATCAGCCCCTGTGTTGCTCAAGATCTCTAATTGCTTAGCCTGACCGCTATTTACAATCACTTTAAATGCTTCAGGTGACTCTTTTGCAATAAAGGCAATATAAGTAAATAATTCGATTAAATGTCGAACTTCCATTAATCCTCTACATTGCTCCATCGTATTCCATAACTCTTTTCGCAAGTTTTCCATTATGCAGCTCCTTTCATTAGTTCGCTTATACAAGCGGTAGCGACTTCCTTTTGCTGTTCTGCAAATTCAATCGCAGCATGATAAGCATCATTTCTTGCGTGAAACAGAGCTGCAATTTGCTGTTGCTTTTCAGTTAAAGGCAGCTCTATTTCGAGCTTTTTTAAACTTGTAAGACTGATATTTTTAATGGTTGCACCTGTACTAATTGAAGCTAAGCAACTTTGGCCTTCAAGTGAATTAAAATAAGCAACAAGTACCTCACCAATTAAAATCTTTGGGTTTGGGCGCAAAATAATAAAATTTGCCGAAGCTATTACTTTTAAATCGGCAATATATGAATTTACATAGGCAGCCCTAATTGAATTACCCTTTGCTAGTAAAACAATATCACCCTCTTTTAGGAGGAAGCGGGTCGCATCTTTGCCTTCTTTAATGGCTATTTTATTAAGCTCCTTAACACGGATCTCTCCATTAAGAACGACTGAGCTACCAGTCAGAAGAAAAGATTTTTCTCGACTTTGATGCTCACTTTTTTCAAAAAGCGCATTTGTAGCTCCTGTTGAAAATTCCGTACATATAGACTCAATAGTTTCCACACTGCCTCCTAATTCGTTTTTCATTAACGATCATTTTGATGAGGCAGATATTAGGGTAAGTTATAAGAAAGGGCAAGTTGTTTTTTTAAAATAACCAATTCGTTTTTCATAAACGATTTTTGCAAGTGTAGAAAAGGGGGCTATAAGTTGTTGATAAAAAATATCTTTGATAGCCTTTAGGCTTCCATTACTTTGGAACAAGCTAATTTTTTAAATTGCATCGTATTTGGAATTTTTCGGGCATAATTTAATTGGAAGTAAATTGCTAAATATTCAGAGAGACGAGTCTCTATATAGCTTTATCTACAGAGTTCATACGGTAAATGCTATTTCAAACATGTCTAATATCATCTCCAATGACGGTAAGTGGCGGTCTTATCCAAGTATTTTAAAAGGAACTATAAACTTATATGAACCAGTAGATGAACGACTTTTTCTTAATAAATTAAGGGAGTTAGGTGTTGCTCTTCCTTCGAATAGAATATTTGAAAATCTAATGGAATATAGGGATGAGCTGGAAATATTCTTCGGATGTCATAACGGCAACAAAACGATTCGACGAAAAGCAGAAGCTATCAGGTATTGCAAATACTGCATCCATCAAAGTATCCGAGAAGCTGGGTTTGGTTTTTTAAAACTCAACTGGCTGTTTGATAGTATGTGTTTTGTGCATAACAAGCCTTTAAAAATGATTCCAGTTTCGACGAGAAATAAAGCCTTAGCAGCCTTAAGGTGTGTATATAGAGGAGAAAACCCTGATATTGCGACAGCACCAATTCATCTAAGTCTTCATCAATACAAGCCCAAAGAAGTTGAATACGAATCAAATTCTGACCTGATTGCTCCTTGTCTAGCAGGCGAGTTTGAAAACTTTATTAAAGTTCAGCGTTTAACGTTTTCAATTGGAGTTTTAAAACGTTTAGGTCATTCGATAAGCCAACCGCTTATCTCTGAAAGTTACCTGACGCAGGCTAATGGAAAAAGAAAAATCTTTAAAGCACTCCAAGCTGAAAATGATCCCGCTTTTCAATGTTTCATGAAATCAACTTTCGAGTCAAAGATGGTATTTACTGGTGTTATAGATAAAAAGGGGATGAAAGAAAACTTATACAAGAATAGAGGTTCAAACTGCATGTATTGTTCTTATTCAAAATGTATAGCAAATCTAGCAATAATCCGGCCTAGACAAGACACTCGCTTAATAGAAAGGTGTGAATTAAATTATTGGATTATAAATGATTTTTTGAAAAATAATGAATTTGTATCAGGCAAAAGTGTGGGGCAAACATCTCTAAAAGAAAAGAAGAAAATAATAGATGCTCCAATCGAGCATGAATTCTTGAAGCGTTATAAGAGCGCTTTAGACAACGCCAAGTATGGAATAGCTGAACCTTATCTGAGGTGGCCTGCAATTAAGTCATAGTATAAGCAATCTTCACATTGACGAAAAGCGAGCATATACCCAGCTAACTAAAGTGTGCAAACTTTAGAGGAAATATAAGGCTAAATGTGCAAACTATATTGTCACTACACAGGTGTGTAAGTAAAACTTGGGATTAAGATCCTGACCTTTATCAGGATGACAGCGTGGTGGCTAGGGTAACAACATAGTGTAGAAAACTAGAGCCTTTTAGCTAACTCTTTGCCCGCTTTACTCAACACATACCGCTGTAAACGGCTGGTGGGTTTATCTGGCTGCGTCATTACTATCAGCTCCAGCGCAGGCTTTAAATAACGCGCTTGAAACGACTTTCTATCTTTTAACTCAAGCGCCTGTTGTAAAGAGGTTCTATCAATTGGAGCAGATTGCCGCTCCAATACACGCAATAGCTTTTCGACTTGGGGGGTGACTTGGGGGGTGACTTGAGGGGTATTCTGGCTCTCATGATTTTGTAAGGTCTCTAAAATCACCTGCACAGCAGGCAAATTAAACCTAGCGGTGCAGAATAGCGCCGCACCGCCGATATTGAACTCAGCTCAAAAGCCGTCGAAGCAAAAAACAATAAAGCTTGTACTTAATTGACGAGGTTGATTGATGTAACCGCTTGGTTAGGCGACTACAATTTCCAGTACGCATGGACCTGCGGATTTGCGGCAGGGTAGGTTTCTTAGGACTGATTTGTTGAAACTAAAGTGAAGACAACATTTGTATAAATTTGCTTTATTCGGCTTAGCTAGTAAAAGTTAAGCCAAATAAAGCTCTCGGCTAAGAGGATTTGAGAAGCACTACTAGTGCTGATTGTGTTTCCACTTTTCTCTCAGTTTTGGGTTAGTTTTGAAGTCAACGACATTAAGGGAATTAATAATGTTATTTTGTATATCTTTTTCTTTTTTGGCTTGCTCTCGTTTGGTTTTTATTTTCTCGGCAACCTTTTTTGGAAATGTAACAACTGCAGCGCCAAATGCTAATTTACCTAGATCATAGATAGCATTCTCGATATAAGGTTTGAAGGTTTCATCTCCCATAACTTGGATTGCAAAGGCGCTGAACTCTTCAATGAGGCTACCATCTTTTGCTTCTTTTATAGTCCACACAATTCCACTATTCTTGCTATCATACAGCGGCAGATCTAAGTCTTTAGTTGTGGCTTCTAACTCGCTTAAGATAGTTAGTGTCGCATCTAGAACCGCAGTGGATAAAATGCCAAGTGATTTCAATTCGGAGTAATAGCCCGTGCGAAATAAACTTTCGAGTTCTCTTTCGTAATTTATAGATGCTTTAAGTGTTATAGATGCAACTTCCGTTGCCCCTTTGACTTTTGAAACTTGTGGTGCGGAGTAAAGTTGTTGCTCTCCAAATAGCATTGGAACAGGATAAAGAGGCGGGATTGATTCAGCGCTCACTTCAACCTTATTGCGCTTAAAGTTCTCTGCCTGTTCAAAAATCTCTTTATACACTTCATCACGATCAATCGGTGGGTAGCCCCATTCATCAAGCAAGATAATCAAGTCGAAATGCAGTTCAGCTTTGATATCGTCTCGCTTGTTCCAATCAGTGTATTTAGCTTTATCATCAATGACCTTCTTCACCTCTTTAGAAAGATCAAGTAGTTTGTCTTCTGGATAGGTAAAGTCATACTTATGAGCCAGTGAAATGAGGATGTCGTAAAAAGCCTTTTCTTCAAAATCTATCCCCATTTCACCAAACGAGGCCATCTCAGCACGTAGTTCATTGTAAAGGTTGATAATTTCATCAGAAAAATCATTAATGACTTCCGAGCGAAGTACATCCTTTTCATCACGCTCATTGTACTTTTCAACCAACATATTCATTTTCTTAGTGAAATCGACACCTTTCACTTTATTGGTTTTTTTAAACTCGCCAATCGCTTTTGCAAGCATTTGCTGAAGCAGTTGAAGTTTGGTGTTTGGCTGTTTCACCATCTCCAACTTAGCAAGATAATCATCATCAAAAATATCAATCTCGCCACCGTCTTTTTCACCCAGTTTAAAGATCTCTTCAACACCATCACTTATTAGTGCGTCTTTGACCAAATCACGCACCTTACGGTTCATCTGGTCAACATCTGGCGCACCACCCGTAGTGATCTTAAACACAATGGTTCGAACCGCTAGATAATAGTGAATCTTATCCTTATGTTCTTTGGTCAGCTCACTACTACCCACACAAATGTCATAAGCTGATTTGAGACGTTTGGTCAGATCCATAAATGTCTTTTCAAACTTCTTGGTTCTGAGTGCAAAATCAGCCGAAGCATTTATGCAATGTAACTGCTCTAGTGGCGTACCATTGAAGTAGGGCTTAGAGTCGAACTTATGGAATAGCCCATCCAACAGGCTCAAGTGATCCTTAACGATAATGACCGACTGTTTAATGTCTTCTAAGTTCTGATCTTGTCCTGCTGTGTATTGGGAAAGTGCAAGGTTCATCTGTTTTTTTATGCCGATGTAATCGACTACGAGACCATTCTCTTTACCTTCAAATTTACGGTTTACTCTCGAAATAGTTTGGATCAGATTATGCTTTTGCAAAGGCTTATCAATGTAGATGGTATCGAGGAACGGTACATCAAAGCCCGTTAACCACATATCTACAACAATAGCTATTTTGAAGTTCGATTTACCATTTTTAAACTGACGATCCAGCTCTTTACGGTACTCTTTGTTACCGAGTTTGTTCCACAGAGCTTTATCATCGTCTTTGTTACGAGTCATAATCATCTTGACTCGTTCCATCGGCTTAACTTTCTTCTTATCACTTTCTGATAAGGTTGCACCGTCTTCACAGACTTTTACTTCATCCCACTCAGGGCGAAGCTCAAGTAATTCTTTGTAGAACTGATAGGCGATTTCACGGCTGCTACAAACAAACATTGCTTTGCCTTTTTGAGTCGTGCCTTCTTCAACACGATTCTCATAATGCTCAACAAAGTCTTTCGCTATGGCTTTGATGCGATCTGGGTCGCCTAGTATGGTAGACATACTCGCCATAGCCGTTTTGCTTTTATCTATTTGATATTCGTTTGTGCCTGCTTCTTCACACGCTTTATAGTATTTTTCGACTTCATCAAGCTGACGCCCATCAAGTAGCACTTTTGCTGCTCGGCCTTCATACACAATACGAACAGTAATGTCATCATAAACCGATTCTGTCATTGTGTAGCTATCTACAATCTCACCAAACACATCTAATGTTGAGTCAATGGGGGTGCCCGTAAAACCGACATAGGTGGCGTTTGGTAATGAGTCGTGAAGATACTTAGCAAAGCCATAAGTCTTTTTCACTCCGTCTTCTGTAACGGTAATTTTCTGTTCTAAATTGGTTTGGCTGCGGTGCGCTTCATCCGAGATACAAATGACGTTGGTTCGCTCCGTCAACAGCTCCAAATCTTCAGTAAATTTATGGATGGTAGTCAGGAATACACCACCACTTTTACGCCCTTTCAGGTGTTCACGAAGCTCGCTTCGGCTCTCAACGCTAATGATGTTTTGATCGCCCACGTAACCTTTTGCATTAGTGAATTGACCTGAAAGCTGATCATCCAGATCGGTACGATCAGTGATGAGAATAATAGTTGGGCTGCCCAATTCGACATCTTTCATCAGTAGACGAGATAAGAACAACATTGTGTAGCTTTTACCACAACCAGTCGCACCGAAATACGTACCACCTTTACCATCACCGCTCACCAACTTTCCGTGCTCATCAAAGCACTTCATATGCTGTTTGATATTGGCAAAAAGCTTTGTTGCTGCGTAATACTGAGGATAACGACAAACAATCTTCTCTTGTTTGCTCGAAGTATCAGGTAGGTAAATAAAGTGGCGAATCACATCAGTAAGTCGTTTCTTATTGAACAAGCCACTGATCATCGTAAACAGTGAATCAATACCGTCTTTGTCTAGCTTTTCTTCACCCGTAATTTTACGCCAAGAGTAAAAGAACTCGTATGGGGCAAAATACGACCCCATTTTGCTGTTCACACCATCACTAATCACACATAGAGCGTTGTATTTAAATAGTTCAGGGATATCTCGATCATAACGAATGGTTAGCTGCTTGTACGCATCATAGATGGTCGCATCTTCACGAATGGCACTCTTAAATTCAAACACCACAAGAGGTAAGCCATTGATGTAAAGAATCCCGTCAGGGATACGCAGCTCATAACCTTGTATCTCCATTTGGTTAACGATGCGATAGCGGTTGTTCTCTATGCCAACGTAGTCTAGAAGCTGAATGTATAAATCTTTCTGACTTGCATCTTCACGCTTTAACAAAAAACCATCAGCGACAAACTTCATTATGGCTTTGTTGGTATCGTAGAGATCTGAAGCTGGAAGATACTCAAGCTTATGGATAATTTGCTCTATCTCATAGGCTGTAATACCTTCCGTTTGGTAACGTTTAGCTAGAAATTCACGAAGATCGGACTTGATCAGCACATCTTCAGGTGCTCGCTCAATCGCCTCACCACAAGTATGTGGATAGCCTTCTTTCCCTAGCAGTTCAATAATGGCTTGTTCAAGCCTTTCTTCTGTGAATTTCATTATTAAGCCTTAGACATTCTTGAATTCAATAGCATTAGCATCTTTCTTAAAATGCAGCTTTCCTGAACAATGCAAATCTTATAATTTAGTAGTTGTTGCACGGTCGAAGAGAACCTAGAAACAGCATCTGATGATGGTAGAATTACCTGAAGTTTCCTTTGATTTGTGATGCCCAAATAGCTACGTGTAGACTGTTCACCGTCTGAACAAAAACGGTGTTGAAAGCCCTGCTCACTAAACAAGCAATACAGAAACTCTTTAGTTAGCTGTTTTGAATCTTTTATCCTATAATAAGTAACTTGTGGGGTTAACATAATGTAATCATCGACTTCAGGAACAATACCAACTCTACCCATTGTCGCTTTGTGCGTGATTAGCACATCACCAGCTTTAGCAAAGCCAATACGTAGCTTTTCAGCTCGCTCCTTTGTAATAAATTTGCAACTATCGAGATCAATTACCCCATTATTTACATCATTCGCCATTACGAATGGTATTCCTGACTCAACAAACTCACTACTTTTAGGGTGTATTTCTCCGTGATTACCGTCTTGGTTTTTTTCCAGTACGTCACTATCAATTAAGGTCTGGATCGATACATACCGCCAAGATAAAGGAATATCTTTCTCCAGTTCAGCACAGAGTTCCATCTCACCACCCGAAGACTTGTAAGGCATCCCTTCTAATTCAGGCTTGCCGATGGATTGTGCGTATTCTTTTGAGATGGGAAACTCAAAATCAACAAACCACTGTTTGTAAAGAGCTTGAGCGGTATCTTCTAGCTTTTGAGTAAGTTGTTCATTGAGTGCAATTCGGTTATTCACCACATTGTATTCACGCACGATTTCACGCTGTTTTTCAATAGGTGGGACTGGTAGCTCAACATCACACATTTCTTGCCAATCGAAAATTTCACGAACTGAACCGTGAGACTTAAATCGAGCATAGCGATCAAATTCAGGTCGCCTAAACCACATCATCAAATACTCTGGGTCTATCTGATTTGAATCTTTAACCTCAAATACGGTGTAAGCTTGGGATACCAACGCCTGATCTAACGACTCAAGCATTGCGATACCCATTTTATCTCCCCTACGAGATGTATCAGGTACGTAGGTGAATTGATGTTTTCTTACGATTTTGTACTTTTTAAAGTCAGTTCCTACAGTGTTAGCAACAGAATCTATAAACACCTTCTGGGTTGATACACCAAGTAGGTTATCCTTACGGTTTTCTTTATTTCTAGTGTCAACGACCTGAATAAACTGACCTAGTTTTTTATAGTTTGATCTCATAGCCCAGCTCTTTAAAAACATTTAGCAAGTCATTCTTCGATTGTTCTTCTTCTACAAGTAGAGAACCAAAATCACCTCTTAGGCTGTTCATCTTGTCATCAAAATTGACATTCTCATCTCTGTTAATGAACTCAATGTATTTACTAGGAACAAGCGAGTAATCTTTCGCTGAAACTTCCGTTTTCTTTGCAGAGTAACAATATTCAGCAATGTCCTTGTAATTGTCTTCCGCCCCCACTTGCTGCCAAGTGTGAAGCGTATTTGCAAAGTCTTGAATGTCTTGCTCAGAGAACTGAACAAACTTTTTCTCAAACGGTTCACCACGTTGACGAAGATCCATAAACAAAATCTCTTCTTCACGATCACGATAATTCCGAGTGACATCTTCGTGCGGAACTGTATGCGCTTTTTTGTTTTTGTTAAGTATCCACAAGGTGACACTGATATCGGTGGTGTAGAACATACTGCGAGGCAGAATAATTACCGCTTCAACCAAATTATTTTCAATCAGCTTTTTACGAATGGCCTTTTCTGTTCCATCACCAGATAGCGCACCATTTGACAGAATAAAACCTGCAACACCGCTTTCAGACAGCTTGGAAACCATATGTAGAATCCAGCCATAGTTAGCATTGCCTGTTTGTGGTGTTTCGTAGCCATCCCAGCGAGGATCATCAACAAGCTCATCGGAAGCTCGCCAATCTTTTTGGTTAAATGGTGGGTTTGCCATAATAAAATCAGCTTTTAGGGTTTCGTGCTGATCATTGGCAAAGGTATCTTTTGCGGCTGCGCCAAGGTTGGCAGATATACCACGAATAGCAAGGTTCATTTTCGCTAGTTTGTAGGTTGCGCCTGTGTATTCTTGACCATACACAGCTACGTCTTTCTTGTTGCCTTTATGGTTCTCAATGAACTTCATTGATTGAACAAACATACCGCCCGAACCACAACAAGGGTCATAGATTTTACCTTTGTATGGCTCAATTAGTTCTGCAATTAGGTTAACGATGCTCTTTGGTGTGTAGAACTCACCTTTCCCCTTACCCTCTGCAATCGCAAATTTAGACAAGAAATATTCATAGACTCGACCTACCACATCTTCGTGCGGATTCGCTAGGGTGTCGATGTTGTTAATCACATCGATCAGAGCAGATAGCTTGCTGACATCCAAACCAAGACGAGAGAAGTAGTTATCAGGCAATGCGCCTTGTAGTGCCCTGTTGGTTTTCTCGATGGTGCTCAGCGCAGTATCGATCTTTAGGGCAATATCTCCTTGTTTAGCGTTCTTCTGAATGAAGCTCCAACGGCTCTCTTCAGGGAGGTAAAAGACATTTTCTTTAGTGTATGCCTGAACTAAATCAACATACTTTTCTTGACCTTTGTCTATTAGCTTTTGTTTGTGTTGTTCAAAAGTATCACTGATGAACTTTAGGAAGATCAGACTCAATACGATGTGTTTGTACTCTGAAGATTCAACACTACCACGCAGCTTGTTTGCTGCATCCCAGAGTGTTTCTTCAAATGATTTTTCTTTCTTTGCACTTACCTTTTTGGTCACTTTATTATCACTCATATCTTTTCAATTGCCTTTTTGACTTAAACGTCAAAAAATTCTTCATCTATTTTCTTCAGGTGTAGTACCTGTTCATCTCGGCTGCCGATATTGTAACGCAACATAAGCCGTGCAAGCTCTTTTCCGTTGATTAAAACAATGCGAGTGCCTAAGTTTTGTGCTGTGTCGATGGCGGCGGGGGTAAAATCTGAGGTGGTGATGAAAATGCCTTTGTGGGCTTTTTTAAGATTCAGAGCGCCAAAAAAGTCGCGAATATCGCCTGCGCCTATGTTGTTGCCTTCGCCGTAACGTTTGGCTTGAATATAAATTTGGTCAACGCCCAGTGGGTCTTGGTCGATGACGCCATCTACCCCGTTGTCGCCGGTTTTGCCCAGTGCATGAGCGGCCCCTTCGCCCGTGCCGCCGTAGCCCATGGCAACCAGTAGCTCTATAAGTGTGTCTTCAAAAAAAGCGGGGGTGACTTTGCGGGTGCGTTCTAGCAACTCGGTGGCTAATGCGTCGTTTATTTTACGATAGGCGGCGCGCAGGGCTTCGTCGGGGGTAACGTCGTTGTCGCTATTTGGTGTTTGATTTAGGTTGTTGGCTGTGTTGTTGCTATCAGCGTTGTTATTACTTTTTTGTTTAAACTCAATAAATTCATCAAAGCGGTTAAGGTAGTCGTTATTGATTTCGGTGTTTTCTTTTAGTGCCTCAATACCGCGTGGCGTAATGGCAAAATGGGCGCGGCGGGTAACATCTAGCAAGCCAGCTTTAGTTAAGTAGGTTCGTGCCCAGCCAATACGGTTGTCTAAAATGCTTTGCTTGCCGCTGGGTAGAGGTTCGCTGCGTTCTTGCTCGGTTAACTGAAACTGCTCGGCAAGTTGTGCTATGGCGTCGCGTAGTTTTACTTCTTGCCCGTTGGCTTTATACGCCACCTCTAATAACGGTCGCATAAATTGCTGGTAATTGGGGATCACGGTTTGTCCTTAACTGCTAGTGAACGCTCAGAATATGAGAAATCGCCATAAAGCTCAATCTTGCGATACATAAAACCTGCTATAGGTACTCGTGTGGGTCGTTTAGGAGATCCTGACCTTCGTCAGGATGACGCTGTGGTGATCAGCATTAAAGTTGACTGTCTCTTTCACAATATGTGTTAATCTTAGCTTTTAAAGTTAATAAGTTATCCTACCCCAAGGCTTTGATTAGTTAATGAATTTTATTTTATCTCCTATCACGATTGACGCGGTTAATTTGCTGCAAGTGGTGTTTGCGTTTATGGCCGCTTTTGGTGCGCTGTTGGTGTTTCATGTGGTGAAGTTTCGGCTGTTGGCGTTGTTTTTGGCGTTTCAAAGTGTGTTGTGTGTGCTGAATATTGCTGAGAATAATGGGCTGTTGGGGGAGGTATTGATCACCCCTGTATTTACCTTGCTGTTTGGGCCTTTGTTGTATTTGTTGGTTATCTCGGTCACAGGGTATGAGCTTAAGGTTGATGTTAAAACGGCGGGGCACTTTTTACCTGCCTTGCTGGCGTTGCCATTTACCGCCAATGTGCAAACGGTGGTGTTGCTGGGGTCACTCAGTCAACTGCTCTATATTACGCTGTGTTTTATCAAATTGAATCAATACCATAACTTACTTAAATCGGTGAGCTCGCAAGTTGATACTTACTCACTAAAGTGGTTGTCTGCGGCGCTTGCTGTGTTTTGTAGTTTGTTGGTGCTGGACCTCGTGCGAATGAATACCCAAACCATCACCCCGTTGATGCTTAAAAAGAGCCTGTACCTTTTCAGCGAAGGCGTGTTTTTTAGTCTCTCATGTTATTTGATTTTTAAAGTGGTACGCAGCCCGCAAGTGTTTGCTGATATCAACCGCTATCAAAGCTTACTGTGTGAGCCTCAAGATGAGCGACAAGACGATGCGTTGGCACAGAGCATTTTTACTGAAGTAGAGCAGGCGGTTTGGCACGAGCAATTGTATCTACAACCTAAACTCACCATCGCTGAGTTGTCGGAGCATACCGGGTTGAAGGTCAGAGATATTTCTTGGGCGGTGAATAAAATCAGCAATCGAAACTTTAGTGACTATATCAACAGCTTGCGGGTACGAGGTGTAAAGGAAGAAATTGAAAAAGCACCACATTCAACCATGCCACTAATTAATATCGCTTTAGATCATGGGTTTAATTCAAAATCTACATTTTTCAATAGTTTTAAAAAAGAGTTTGAACTTACGCCAATGCAGTTTAAAAAGCAGTTAATGAGTCCAGCTTCAGGATCTTAAACCTTATTGTGTAGTGGCTTTGTTATGCTGGCGGCAAGTTAATCGCGATAGTGGTAAAAATCGCAAAAGGAGACGTTGAATGTGGTATGTAAATGTGCGCGTGTTGTTAAGTAGTGTGTTGTTGGGGGTGGTCAGTTTTGGTGCTACGGCGCAAAATAAAGCCACCGACATGCTCAATGTGGCAGATAAAAACTATCAAGCCAGCCAAGTTAAAAAACCAGCTGCGTATTTTTTAGATAAACAACAAGCTGTTGAGCTGGCTAAACAAGCACAGTGGCAACAAGCCAAGCCTTTATTAGAGGCGTTGACCAAACAATATAAAAACGATGGCGCAACGTGGTATTTGCTTGGCTTGGCATACTTTAATAACAAGCAATGGCAAGCGGCTGTGAGTGCGTTTGAACGCGCCTTGGCGCTTGGCTATCGCTTAACAGGTATACCCGATGGGGCGAGCACACCTAACGATTTAATGGTTAAAATAGCCGAGGCGTATGGTTTTGCGGGCGAGCAAAGTAAGGCCATAGAGTGGTTAAACAAGGCTCTTAGAGCGCGTTGGGACGACAAGCCCAAACTAGCAGGTAGAAGTTTGTTTAGTCGTGAGCCAATGGCTGCTTTCAAGCCCATTGAAAACACCCGTGAGTTCAAGCATGTAGCCGGGATACTGGATACGCAAGGTATGGACCGCAATGCAGGTTGGCGTAGTGATTTAGCCTATCTTTACGACGAAGTTCAGCGCTTACACGTCAATCCATTTCATAGTATTAGTCAGGCGGATTTTAAGGCGCAGGTTGATGCACTAGATAAACGTATTCCACAACTAAGCGACCAGCAAATCGTGTTTGGTTTTATGCAGTTAATTGGCTTGCTGAACAATGGCCACAACATTTTGATCCCAGCATGGGGCGAGCATGGTAACTTTACGCAGCTACCAGTGCAGTTTTACTTGTTCAAAGATGGCTTATACATTGTGGCCGCAAGCGATGAATATCAACATTTGATTGGGAGCAAAGTTGAGCGAATTGGAAAGCTTTCGGCCAACAAGGCTATTTCTAAGGTCGCCAGCATTAATGCCAGAGATAACCAAATGCAGCAACGCTGGCTGGCTCCTTACTATTTAAGTTTAGTGCCAGTTTTACAGGGTTTAAATATTGTGCCAGTGCAACAGCCTGTCACTTTAACGCTAACGGCGCATGATAAACAAAGTACTGTAAACCTAGAAGCACGTGCAATGCGTTTTGGCGGTTTTCCAAAGTTACCTCCGTTACAGTTGGGTGACTCACCAACTTATTTAAAAAACAATCATACCCCTTACTGGTTTGAACATTTTATCGAACAAAACCTTTTGTATGTGCAAGTGAATGATGTGAGAAATCGCTCGGATGTGTCATTGGCGGAATTTAGCGCACAACTGCGAGATGTTTTAATAAGCAAAAATATCAATAATTTAGTTTTGGATTTGCGTCATAATAGTGGTGGTAATGGCTCAATTACACCGCCACTTATTGCGTTGACGGCATTTTTTGAAATGTATAAACCGCACGGTCAGTTGTTTGTGATGGTGGGACGTAATACCTTTTCAGCTGGGCATGATATTTTAGTTAAGGTGCAAGCGGTTACCCATCCAATCATTGTTGGTGAGCCATCGGGCACTCGCCCCAATACCATCGGTGAGTCGGGTTGGTTTAACCTGCCGTATAGCGGCCAGCATGGCTTGTTGTCGTCGCAATTTCATCAAACCAGTGTGCCAGAAGATCACCGCATTTGGGTTGCACCTGATTTACCTGTAGAGCTTAGCGCTCAGGACTATTTTGCGGGAGAAGACCCAGCACTTAGTGCCATATTCTCTTTAAGTAAATAGCGCCTGAACTTGGGGTAAGCGATTGGCTTTATCACATCTATTACCCTGAGTTCAGGTTAACTAGCTTGATGATCTTTTTAGTTTTTCAAAGCGCGTGATCTATACGCGCTTTTTACTTAGTGATGCAAAACAACCACTTCCTGATCAATGGCAATAAATTGCTCAAGCAATAATTGCGTATCCTTTAAGTCTGTTATTTTCCAAGCGGTGGGTTTGAGTGTTTTTAAGGTTTGCACAACTTCACCGTTTAGGTCGTACTGTTTGAGTGCAAAGGTGTCTTTATCCACGCTGTAGATGGCGCCATTTTTAACTAACAAGGCTTTGCCATTGAGGTGGGGCAACGGTGTGGCGGGCTGCTCATTGGGCGCAACGGCACGACTAAATACCTGATTGTTTTTGGTGGTGTAAATCAGTCGATTTTGACTGACCCAAGCGCTTTGCACGTCATTGAGGTGATACGCAATAAGCTTATTTTCTTTTATATCAAATTGATACAGGCTATTTGTAGGCGCGTTTTTAATCACAACAAGTAGGGTGTTGTTATCTAGCCAATGTAACACCGAAAAAAGTGGTTGGTGGGTACTTACAAGTTTGCTATTGCCTGTTAAGTCTGTGATTGCTAGTTTGCCATTGCTTGCCCAAGCGACATAGCGACTATCCGCTGACCAAGCATAGCCATGTATGGTTTCACCATTTACATTATTGGTTAATTGCGCTGAGTCGTTATTTGGATGCCAAAGCCATATCTCGTCTTGTCCCGTACGATTGCTGATAAACGCAATGTTTTGAGCATTTGGAGCAAAGCGTGCCAAGCGCTCTTGTGCACTTGAGCGTGCGGTACTTAGGTAAGGTGTTGTGACCGTATGTAAATCGAGAACCTGTTGTGGCATGGCCTCTCGGTGCAAATCAATCTGTGCAATATCTATGTCTTTATTGCCTTGCACTGCCAGCAAACCTGTTTGGTTTGGGTGTTCGGTGACAGATAGCAAACGCTTGCTTGGCGTTGTGAGCTCACTTATTTGGCCGTCCAACTCAACTTTGTAAAGTTTACTGTCACTCACAGCAAGTAAGTACTCACCAGAGGCTGAAAAATTGCCAATAAGCGGTGATATAAACGTTGCCTTCTCGGGTGGTTGCAGTGTGACCTGTTGCTGCACTTTACCGTGTTTGTCTAGCAACATAAGTTGTGTATTGGCGTATTGATCGTGTGCAAATACAGCAAACTGTTGACGCTTGGGGTGGTAGTCAAAATGATAAACAGACAGAGCGTCGCTGTTAAACAGTGGATGACTGGATTTATCTAAATCGTTGTAGAGCATCAAGGTGGTGTGGTCGGTGGCGAGCTGTAAAAACGCATACTGATGATTGGCCAGTGCTTTGGGGGTTTTTAGCTCATGTGTTTGGCATTGGTAGCGGGTGTTAGGTGCTTGAGGTCCGCTCAGTGCCTGAGCAAAGTCTAAGGTGGATAAAGTCCAGCAGCTTGTTTGTAGTGATTGACTGCTTGGCGCTTTATCACAGGTGTTATGGGTAACAAATACTAACTCTCTGCCGTCAGGGGTAAAGCTTGGTGCACCAAATTGACCAGCCTCAGCGCTAAGCTGAGTTTCTTTACCGTTATGCAACGCTTTAGCCCAGATATGACTTTTACAACTACCTGCGTAGCGGTTAAATACAATGTACTGTCCATTGGGGCTATAAATGGCGTGCGATTCATGGGCATCCGTATTAGTAAGTTCTGTAAGCTGCGTATATGTTACGGCGGGTGTTTTGGGCCAAAACCGTACGCTGAATACCAATAACAAAGCGATGCAAGTTATCGCTATAGCCCAAGGCATTGCGCCAAATTCTAAATGTATTTTAGCGCGCGTTTTGGGCGCATGATGCCAAGTTACTTCACTGAGTAGGCGATAGCCGATTTTTGGATGCGTGGCGATAATATTGGGAGATTTTGCATCGTCGCCCAATTCTTTGCGAAGTATTGCAATACAGCGCTGTAAGGCGTTGGGCACCACCTCAGCACCTTGCCAAACTTGCTCCATTAACGTTTGGTGTGTCACCACTTCATTTTGATGTTGAGCGAGCACATATAATACCTTGAGTACCTTAGGTTCCATTTTAGTTTGTCGCTCACCTTGCTCAATGACTGAACGTGATAGGTCAATTTTATAATCGCGAATAGAAAAAACGGGCAGCTGTGTCATGGTAGTCACTCAATACTCTCTGGCCACAGTGTATGAGCTATTGAATTTGCTGTCTAGGCACGAATGGCCTTTTAAAATTGCTAGGAAATATTAAATAAGTTTATAAAACAATTGATTAACTATCATCAGCTATTAATCAGCTTTTTATAAGCATGCCTTTGTGGTGGTGCAGTTAAGTTTTTTGTTCACTGGCTCTAAGACCAATAAACAAAGGTAACTTTATGAAAGCTAAAAGCAACATCAGAGTATGGTGTTGGGGCATAGCAATGCTGCTATGCCCCATAAGCTGCGCTCTTTTGGCGGATGATAAAGCCGCGCAAGTGATTAAGCATGCCGTGAATGCTTACGGTGGCGAAAAACTTATCCAGCTTAAAAGCATGACATTACATGATGAGCAGCTGCACTTTTCACAGTGGCAAAGCGGGCATGCGCTTCAAGGAGAGAGAGTCAGTTACCTGAGCGAGCAACGACTAGAACTGGCAATTGATTTTGCCAACCAGCGCAAAGTGTTTAAACGAGCAACGATGCGGCTGGTGGGAGGACATGGCTCAGACAGCCCCACCGTAATGCACAGGCTTTATGTTGATGGCAAAGGCTACGGGATTGATCACGCTTTAGGGCAATATAACCCTGCTGAGCGAGTCAATTTTGATAATGCCGATATAGGGCAAAGTGAGTGGTTAGATACGCTGATAGTTAAAAGCTTATTTGATCATAAAGCGGCGAGCAAATGGATGGATATCGCATATATTCAGGGACAGGCGCACGATGTGCTGAGCGTTCACTCTGGTACACAGCAAGAGTACACACTCTATATCAACCAAAATACGGGGTATTTAACGCGGCTACTAAAAGAGTTGCGGGGCCAGCGTGTGAGTGTGGATTTTTTACACCATAAGCAAAGCGATGGGTTAACTTGGGCGCAGCGAGTTTTTGCAGGCACTGAGCAAGGGCCGCTGTTTCATAGCAATGCAAGGCGAGTGGCCTTTAACTCTGTACGCAATACTCAATTTGATTTACCGGTCAACTACACGCGACGCCCAAGTGACACGCCCATGGATGTATCAAAGCAGACCATAAAAACACTTGCTTCGGGCGTGTATTATGTAGGTAAAGAGTGGTCATACACCTTGTTTATTGATGTTGGCGACCACTTTATCAGTGCAGGGGCTTGGCAGATGGATGAGCACAGCCAAGATTGGCAAAACAATGTGGCACTGCTTAGAGAAACAACCAAAATTGACAAACCTATCAAGCAGCATATCGTCACACATCATCACACCGATCATTTAATGGGGGTAAAAGACGTGCTTGAACACGGGGCTGCATTGGTTGTTCATGCCAACGATGTCGTTGCGCTGCAAAGCCATTTAAAAATGCCACTCACCGCAGAGCAGTTAATTAAAGTCAGCAAGCAAGGCACATTGGCGGGTGGCAAAGTACAGCTGTTTGATGTACCAAATAGTCATGCCAACCATAACTTAGTGGTTTACCTTCCTGAGCAGAAAATATTGTTTAGTGAAGATATGTTCGGCAGTAGCATGCAAGTTGGCTTTGACTCCCCAAGTCGCTGGCCCGATATAGATGCCTACCACCGTCTTGCAATATTGATGAATAAAGTCGATGCGCTTGGTATTAAGGTTGAGCAGTTTGTGTCTTCGCATCATGCCAGAGTGCTCTTTGCAAGTGAGATAAAACATGCACGGTCAGTCCCATTAGTTAGCAAGCAAACGCTGCTAGAGCGGGTGTTTTAAAGTAGCGAGCGACACTTGGCGAACATTATAACAATGTTGGATGGCGTTGCTGCGCGCCTTATCCAGCCTACTCACTAGCGCTTACTGTTTGTTTGGTCCATCACCATCAGCTTCTTTTTTCTTAGGTTGCTCTTGCTTGGCTTTTTCAACATTTTTAAACACCGTGGGAGGAATAGGAAAGAGCGAAATTAACGGTAAAAAAGCTAACAAAATAAATGCACCCTTGGGCATTTTTTTGCCCCATTTAACCATGGCGAACATCGCCTTTATCACTAAGCCAGCAGCGATAAGCATCAGTAAACATTGAGCAAGCGTGCTCCATAGTGTGGTGGATGAAAGCATGTCCATAAGTACTCTCTTGATTGTTTCCAAAATAAAGAAATGAGGACGCGCTGTTTAAATTACAATCAACAATTAATATAAATGTTTACAAATTAGGTCCGTAGTCTTTAAAGATATTCAGGTGTTAGATATTCTCGATGAATATCACTATGGACGATGAGTTGCTAGATATGCTCAGCACTTCGTTGACAGCTATGTACAACTGCAAAATTGAATTTAAGCGATTCAAAGTAGAGGATAATAGTTACGACCACCGCGTGGCGACCACCGAGTGGCGACCACGCGTACGAGCTAGACCCAGAAGTAGAGCCTGAGGATATTAACAATACCAACAGCAAAGCGAGCAGCTTAGATAAGCCGCACGTTTTGTATTATTACCTAGATAGCTGGAAGTATTGGCGCTAATAAGGCAGTAAAAAGCTGGTTTTATTGACCCTCATTCACCATTTTTTAATTTTAATGGCCTTTTCAAAATGATCCAGCTGGTGGGTTTGGATCCACCAAGTGGCGGCTTCCATCAGCAGTTCAGGATTATCGTTTTTATTAGCAAAAAACGCATAAAACGATAGGCCGACATTGTCTCCTTTGACGGCCATTTTTTATCGCATACTTCAATTATTTTGGTGCGCAAGCTAGCTCGCATTCTTGTTTGTCCCTTTGAGTGTACGTACTGTGATGTGCTGTATATCGCAGGCATTGTGTTGACAAGCAAGACGAAACCCTTGCTCAAGCTTACTTTGAGATAACCGAGTTTGGTCGGCTTGTGTGACTTTTACGGTTTGGTTTGTTTGTATTCTACACATGCCGCATGTGCCACCGCCGCCACAGTTTGAGGGAAGCGCAATGCCCTGTTGTGCCAAGCTATCAAACAGTGTGCTGTGTTTATCAAGCGTGAGTACATGGGTTTGTTGTGTGTTACTTTCATGTACAGTCACGCGTTGCGTTTTGTGTTGCTGTGCAAAGCTCAATTGACCCACTCGGTAGCGCTCAATCAGCCAAGTTAATCCTGTAATAGTTAAAGCCAAAGTGAGCAGGGCAAAGGTGATGATCAACCAATGATTGAAATCCCCAGTGCCAAGATAATCCATAAAATGTAGTTTAAACATTAAATCGCGCAGCCTTCGCTCATCATTAATATGTGCGACGACAGCGCCAGATGTAGGCTCTATGTATACATGGGTATGCAATTCATCTTGCAGCTTAACCTGCCACAGTGGATTTTTTTGTTTTGGTAATTCATCCATGGGTGGCGCGAGTAAATCAGCGCTAATAATATTAACTGGCCCGTTATAAGACTTTAAGGCGATGGTGCGAGCCAAGGACTCATTGAGGGTAAATGGTGCCCCCGTGCTGGCATCGAACAACTTAATGCTATGTGGTTGATAGTTATGCGCGCCGCGCTCAATCGTCACTTGGTAATATGGCTTACCAAACAGCCACAATAAGCCAATATGTTTGGCATCTTGGACCGCCAGTTGTGTGACTGGTATGAGGCGCTCGGGGGCAATAATACCCTGATGGTTGATGCGTTGTAAGTTGCTATTGCCCGACGCTTTTTTATGGTCCATCAAGTTAAAGTACAAGCCTGTGACAAGCCAAATAAGGAGCTGTATGCCGACCAGCAGCGATAGCCATTTGTGTAGTGATTTGTTCCATTGTGGCATTAGTTTGCTCCTTGGTTTGCTTTAAACACGCGTTGGTAAGTTAAAAACAGCCCCAAGGTGGCTGCGAGCGAACCCAGTAATGCAATCACCAGTAGTAGCCAATTTGCCACGTTTTCACCATCGTCATAATCCATAATATGAAAGCGCCACATCCAATCAAATAATCGCCAAAAGTGGTGGCGTGTTGTCACCAACTCCCCACTGTATTGGTTGATATAAAAAGTATCGGCAAATGAATTTGCAAAGGTCACTTGCCAGACGGGCAAGTGACGAGCAGAAAGCTCACTGGGGACTTGCTCAGGCTTACTCAACAATTGTATGGATTGAATAGTATGCGTGCCGCTATAGCGATGTTTGGCAATTCGCTTTGCCATATTTTCATCGATGTTGCTTAAGGGCCTTCCCGAACTTGCATCCAATATGAGTTTGCCCGATTGGTTATCGTCAAAGCGATAAACCTGCTTATCTAACAATCTGCCAAGTTGGATATTTTGCGCCAGTGGGTACTCACGGAGCAAATCGCTCAGTGAGTAGGTGACCTTATCAAGCTCAAGCGTGTTTAAGGGCTGCTTTTGAAGTGGCTCGCCGTGAATAAAATGAATATCCATGCTGACCATATACAGCCCAGTGATAGACCACACTAAAAACTGTATGCCGATAAAGGCCATCAGCCATTTGTGCGCCTTTCTAAGCTTGGTTGTTATCATGATCAATCCCTTTGTTAAATTGGCTCACCGCTTGGGCTTTAACCAAACTATAGATAGCTGGAAGTACTATCAGGGTTAACAATACGGCGCTGCTCATGCCGCCAACCATAGGGGCAGCAATACGGCTCATCACCTCAGAGCCGGTCCCTGTGCCATATAAAATAGGGAGCAGACCGATAATGATGGTCGCAACCGTCATCATCACAGGACGAACCCGTAAGCCCGCACCGTGAAGTAGTGCCTCGCGGTACATGTCAGCGCTGATTGGCTTGCCTGCTTGTTGGGCGCGTTCTTTGAGCTCATTAAGTGCTTGGTTTAAATATACCAGCATGATCACGCCAATTTCTACGGCCACTCCAGCCAGCGCAATAAAGCCGACGCCAACCGCCACCGAGAAATTAAACCCTTCAAGATACATCAGCCATAAACCACCAATCATCGCCATTGGTAATGTGACGATGATAATCGCCACTTCGCTGAATGCCCTAAAATTGAGGTAAAGTAAAATCACGATGATGGCCAAAGTCAGTGGTAGTACATAACTGAGTTTGGCCTTGGCACGCTCCATATACTCATACTGTCCAGCCCATGTGATTGAATAGCCTACGGGTAAATCAAGATTGTCTGCTAAATACTGTTTGGCGTTGGTCACATAGCTGCCAACATCCACGCCATCAATGTCGATAAAGGTCCAGCCATTGATGCGGGCGTTCTCACTTTTAATGCCCGGTGGGCCATTTTCGATGTAAACATGCGCCACGTCGCCAAGGGCAATACGTTCTCCCGACGGGGTAACCACAGGTAAACGAGCAAGCTGCTCTGGTGAGTCGCGATAATCTTGTGGATAACGCAAATTAACAGGGTAGCGCTCTTGGCCTTCAACGGTTTGGGTGACGTTCATTCCCCCGATTGCGGTGGCCACAACCTGCTGAACATCGGCAATATTCAAACCAAAACGACTGGCTTTTTGGCGAGAAATATCCACTTTGATGTAGCGACCGCCTGCCACGCGCTCTGAGTAGACCGACGCTGTGCCTTGCACCTTAGGCAGCAGACGCTCAATTTGCTGACCAATTTTTTGGATCTCATCCAAATTGGGGCCTGCAACTTTGATCCCAACTGGAGTTTTAATGCCTGTGGCTAACATATCTATGCGGGTTTTTATCGGCATTACCCAGGCATTGGTTAGCCCCGGAAATTTCACCAGATTGTCAAACTCGGCCTTGAGACTATCGGTAGTTACGCCTTCACGCCATTGTGACTTAGGTTTTAACTGAATGAAGGTTTCAATCATGGTTAAAGGAGCGGGATCGGTTGCCGTCTCGGCGCGGCCCACTTTACCAAATACATTCTCCACCTCTGGCACGGTGCGAATGAGTTTGTCGGTTTGCTGTAGTAGCTCACGTGCTTTACCAATAGAAATACCAGGGTACGTGGTGGGCATATACATGAGGTCTCCCTCATCAAGCGGCGGGATAAACTCACTGCCTATCTTGTTGATGGGATAAAAGCCAGCCACGGTGATGGCCAAGGCTAAAGCGATGGTGAGTTTTGGAAATTTCATCACTTTAGTGAGCACGGGCATGTACAGCGCAATGAGCATACGATTAAGTGGGTTCTTTTTCTCAGAGATCACTTTACCGCGAATAAAGTAACCCATTAAAACTGGCACTAAGGTAATAGCAAGTCCCGCAGAGGCGGCCATGGCATAAGTTTTGGTGTAAGCCAGCGGTGCGAACATACGACCTTCTTGCGCTTCTAAAATAAACACCGGCAAGAATGACACGGTGATGATCAGTAAACTAAAGAACAGTGCAGGGCCTACCTCTGAGGCCGACTTGGCAACAATCTGCCAGCGATTGTCATCGGTAAGTGGCGTTTTTTCCATGTGCTTATGCATGTTTTCAATCATCACAATGGCACCATCGGTCATGGCTCCGATGGCAATCGCAATCCCACCAAGCGACATGATATTGGCGTTAATGCCTTGCATGTACATGATGATAAAAGATACCAAAATGCCCAGTGGCAAAGTGATCACCGCAACAATCGAAGAGCGTAAATGGAATAAAAACACCACGCATACCAGCGCGACCACGGCCAGCTCTTCAAGCAGCTTGCTCCATAGGTTATCTACTGCGTTTTCAATTAATCTAGAGCGGTCGTACACCGTAATGACTTCAACCCCTTCAGGCAGCGAGTTTTTCAAAGAAGCGAGCTTTTCTTTTACACCATTGATGGTTTTTTGGGCGTTTTCACCAAAGCGCATCACCACAACGCCACCGACTACTTCTCCCTCGCCATTAAGCTCCGCAATACCACGGCGCATTTGTGGACCGAGATTAACCGTGGCCACATCGCCCACTCTAAGTGGCGTGCCTTGTTCATTGATCCCAAGGGGGATTTTTTCGATGTCGCTAACCGACTGAATGTAGCCCGTAGCAGTGACCATATATTCGGCCTCAGCCATTTCTACTACAGACGCGCCAGTTTCCTGATTACCTCGCTTGAGTGCGGTTTGAATATGGTTGAGCGGAATGTTGTAAGCACGCAATTTATCTGGGTCGACCTGCACTTGGTATTGCTTGACCATCCCACCAACGGCCGCTACTTCTGACACACCCGGCACGGTTTGCAGTTCGTATTTTAAGAACCAGTCTTGAATACTTCTGAGCTGGCTTAAGTCGTGTTTACCGGTTTTATCTGCCAAGGCGTAGATATACACCCAGCCCACCCCCGTGGCATCAGGACCAAGTTGTGGCTTGGCGCTTTCTGGCAAGCTGGCTGAAACCTGACTCAAATACTCCAGCACGCGGCTTCTTGCCCAGTATAAGTCGGTATCATCATCAAAAATGATATACACGTATGAATCACCAAAAAATGAATATCCTCGCACGGTTTGTGCGCCAGGCACCGAAAGCATCGCTGTGGTCAACGGAAAAGTAACCTGATCTTGCACAACTTGCGGAGCTTGACCTGGGTAACTGGTTTTGATGATCACCTGTACATCGGATAAGTCCGGAATGGCATCAACGGGGGTATTTTTTAGTGAAAACACCCCAGCAAACGCGATGATTAGCGTGCTCAGCAGCACAAAAAAGCGATTGCCGACAGACCATCGAATGATAGCTTCAATCATATTTGTGCTCCTTAATTGTGATTCATATGCATACTGTGGTCATCATCACTCATAGCGGCTTTTGGCTTGAGTTCTATCACCACAAAATCATCTCTAACCTCAAAGGTAAAGGTGATTTCATCACCGACTTTTACCTCATCAAGACTCACATTCTCAGCGACCAAAAAGTCCATGGTTGCGGCGGGGCGGTTCCATTTTTCAATGGCATCGCGGCTGATATTTACAATACGGGTATCTACATCAATGGCGTTGACTAGACCGTTCACGGTTGCGCTACTCACTTCAGATTCAAAGGTGTCTTGCGACATAACATGAATACCAGTTAGTTCATAATCGCCATCGTCTGTTTTGCTCACTTCAAAGTGGAGTGTTTGCCCAGCATTTAGGGCATCAATGTCGACCTTTTCAGCGACCATAAAATCCATCGTCATAGTTGGCCAACCCCATGCTTCTACTGGGTCGTGGGTGATATTAACCATACGGTGGCCCGCCATCACGTCATTTACCTCGCCTTGAATCCAAACAGCAGTAGGCTCAGGGTCATGGGTCATGCGTTTAAAGTCAGAGTTTTTGCTGGACTCTGAATCTATCAAGAATTGTGCAGAGGTAACCACGTTGTCCTCTTCACCAAGGCCCTGTAAAATTTCGATTTTATCTTTTGCGATCCGTCCTACCGTCACCTCAATGGATTTAAATTGCCCATCACCCAGTGCGAGCACCACGCGGTCTTGCTTGCCTGTTCTGATCACCGCTTCTTTAGGCACTAAAATAACAGGCTCATCAAGGTTGGTATGAATAGCCACTTGCGCAAACATGTTGGGTTTGAGCTCAAAGTTGGGGTTATCGAACTTAAGCCTAACGCGCAGCGTACGGGTTTTGCTGTTTAGGGCTGGGTAAATGTAGTCTACCGTGCCATTCCATTGCTTGCCTGGCAGATAGTCCAGCGTCATAGAAACGGGCTGACCTTGTGAAATCAAAGATGTGTCACGTTCGAAGACTTCGGCTTCGACCCACACTTGATTGAGCTGAGCAATACTCATTAAAGTTGTTCCGGGTTTGACATAAAACCCTTCGCGAATTTTTAACCCATCAATGACACCTGATTGTGGCGAGTAAAAGGTGATGGTTTGCTGTACTTTCTGATTTTTTTCCAACGCATTGATAAATTGCTCAGACAACTGTAGCGCCTTTAGGCGGTCTTTAGCTGCACTGATCAAAGAGCCATTGTTGCGCTTTAGTGCGAGCAATAACTCTTCTTGTGCATTAACCAGTTGCGGTGAATAAAGGGTGTACAAAGGTTGCCCTTTTTCAACAGGGTTCCCTGCAGCTTTGACATAAAGCTTTTCTATCCAGCCATCTACACGAGGATGGATATGGATTAACTTGTCTTCATCGTACTGTACATAGCCCACCGTTGAGATGGCCGTGTGCATGGGGGCATATTCAACGGGAGCGGTTCTCACCCCAAGATTATTGACTACGTGCGGGGCAATTTTGACGCGGCCTGCTCCTGCATCGTTTGTGCTATCGTCTTCGGCATAAACAGGAATAAGATCCATGCCCATGGGTGACTTGCCTGGCTTATCGCGACGATAATTCGCATCCATTGGGGCGACCCAGTACAAAGGCTTTTGCTGTTCAGGCTCACTGCTTGGTGCTTGTTCACTGTGCTGCGTTGGTAATAGACTCATAGCGGCTGTGCCAAGTGCGATGCCGACAATGAGTGCGATGATGGTTTTTTGATTCGAAGACATTAGTTTGCTCCCAAAGTGTGAGACCGCTCAGCAGGTTGAGTCGCTTGTGTAAGTAAGTAATTGATACGAGAGACAGCTTTCAACGCATCCACATCAATTTTTAATGCACCAATGCGCGCGTTGAGCTCAGCAATACGTGCGCGTACCACTTCGGCAAAATCACCATCGTCATTTGTATAGGCGGTCAGGGCTGCTTCAGCTTGGTAGTGCGCCTGCTTTAACAGTTGTGTGGCGTACAAGGTTTGTCTATCTGAGAGCCGATTGAGCAGCTTCAGCTCTTTTTCGACGGCGCTAAGCATTTGCTTGACCATCAACAGCTTGTCAGTTTTAACCGCTTCAGACTCAGCAACCGCGGCGGCAACTTGTTTATCTTGTTTGTTCTTTGTGAACAGCGGCAAATCAAAGGTGACACCCACAGAGAATAGATCGGCACGACTCATGCCTGAGGGCATATCATCCCGATATCCATAGCTTGCATTAACTCCCCATTGGGGTTGGTACTGCTGTTTGTTTAGAGCGATAGTTTGCTCAGACACTTGCTGTTTAACATCAATAGCGCGATTGATCGGGTGGTTGAGCAATAACTTGGCCAGCTCGTTTCGAGCGTAGTGCTCGGGTTTTAGTAACGCTGCATAGGCCAGCTCAAGGTGAGGCAAATTGTCAGACACAGTAAAAGCGGTGCGCTGCTTATCAAAGTCATAGGCCACATCGAGCGCCGTTGCGTCATAAATATGTAGCCACTCGTTTAGCTGCGCCAGCGCCGTTTCAAGTTTTTGTTGCTCCACTGTGAGTCTATCTTCGAGTTGAATGAGCTCCAGCTGAGCGCGTACAACATCCTGTTGTCTGGTTTTACCGACCACGCTGGAATAACCAGCCTTGGCAACTTCAGCAATTTGCTCGAATAAAACACGGTCCTGTTTAATTAAAGCAATGGTTTTTTGCGCGAGGTACGCGTCTAACCAAAGTTGCGTAACATTGCTTTGTAGTTTGGCTTTCCTATCTTGTCTTTGCAGTGGAAACTGCGTTGCCGAGAGCTTAAGCTGCTTACTTTTAATTGCCAAGCTGTCACCACGGCCAAACATTTGCGATACGCCGACTTTAAATTGGGTCATGCCTTCTTGGGATAAATTCCAGCCATCGGTTGGCAAATTCATCATACCCACCGACACTTTTGGGTCGGGTAAGGTATTGGCGGCGATACTGGCATGTTCCACTGCTTGTTGTTTGAGATGATTGCCATGTAACCATGGGTCATTTTGTTGGGCGAGTGTAATGGCCTGTTCAAGAGAAAGTGCATTCTGCTGAGTGGTTGCCCCAACGGAGGTTGCCCCAACGGAGGTTGCCCCAACGGAGGTTGCCCCAACGGAGGTTGCCCCAACGGAGGTTGCTTGAACGCTCGCGGGCAGCGCTAAAGCCATCAATACAATGGTAAAATAACTGTGTTTCATAATGTGTCCCCAGATCTAACTGGACGGTAATATGCGTAATATAAACGCTGAGATTATTAGGTAAAATATATGCCGTGCGTGCGAATTTTGGGCGCACTTACCCCATATTAGGCAAAAATCGGTGGACGATAGAGAGAGCTGGTAATGGCGTGAGGTGCCTCAGGAAGCGCATGATTGATTGCTTCAGACCAATAAATCGCAGGGGTTGTTAGCAATGCGGTATTTAGGTAATGAATTGACGTACAGGCGTTGGCAGGGCAGGTGCAATCGGTATCGCAGCAATCCACTGCGCTGGACATATTACTGTGGTCCATGTTGCTGGTCATCATGTCTGCGCTGTGATCCATAGTCATCATTGAGGTGTGGTTATCTAATGACATATCACAAGGCATAACAGCATACGCCAAGGCTTGCCCAGTGAAGGCAATCAGCATTGTGAGCGTAACTAAGATGCTTGAAAGTGATTTGAACATAACAAAACCAAAAAATGAATCATCGCAAATGCTACGACAATTTTATTGCCAAGTAAATACAGGGCTTACCCAAGTAACAAAATATGCACTGTGATAACGGTATTCAATTTGTGATTTTCATGAAATAAAAATGCCACGTAGCGTGAATAAAATTCACTCACTTGTTTTACGACAAGCTATTTTTACACAGCCAAGCCGTGCTGGGCGCTGGCGACATGTTCAAGGTGTTTATTGTTGAAATTCGACCAATGATAATCGGGACAATTCCCATTTTTGCCACAAAAATGTCATAAAACCTTGCTAATTTGCTGGCCTATTGTTTGGTCAATTGTTCGTTGGTTACAGGCGTGAATGAAGCAGCAGAGCTAGAAAAGCGAGTATTAGAAAACATATTAAAACACGGCACTGTTAATACTTTATTTCAGCCCATTTATGATATTAGCAAACAAGACATACTAGGATTCGAAGCACTAAGTCGAGGTGTAGATTGCTTAGAAATGCCTGAGCAATTGTTTAGCGCCGCAGGGGTTCATAACAAGCTGTCTGAGTTAGAGTTACTATGTCGAGAAAAGGCGATAGAGCGGTTTGTCTCGCTACAATTACCTGGCAAGTTGTTTTTGAATGTGAGCCCAAGCACGCTACTTGACCCAAGCCACCCGCGCGGAGAAACGCGCCACTTAGTACAAAAACACGGATTGGCTGCGAATAGGGTGGTGATTGAAGTAACGGAGCAAGACAAGGTAGATGATGGTTTTTTATTATTAAAAACCATCGAGCACTATCGACAGCTTGGCTTTAATATTGCGATTGATGATTTGGGCGCTGGCTATTCAGGCTTAAAGCAATGGTCAGAGCTTTGCCCTGAATATGTCAAAGTCGACAGGTACTTTATTGACTATTGTGACCAAAGTATTGTTAAAAGAGAGTTTTTAAAATCCATTATTGAGCTTGCAAAAGCTACTGGAACATCGGTGATCGCTGAAGGGATAGAGCGGGTTGAAGAATTATCATTGCTTGAAAAGCTAGGCATTGTGAACGCTCAAGGATATTTACTGGCCTACCCCCAGAGTGAACCTACGATTGAACTTGAGGCCAGTCAGTGGTCGGCCCTAAACTTGACGCCGAAAATGAATACGACAGAGCAATCAATGGCGATTGGCTGGCTAGCCATGACACAAAATGCCATTCACCAGTGCACACAATGTAAAGATGCCCACAAAAGCTTTGAGTCGGATAAAAAGCTGATGAGCTTAGCGGTCGTGAACGATAACAGAGAGCCGATAGGATTATTGCACCGTGATCAACTGACAGAAGTATTTGCCGCGCCATATGGACATGCATTATATGCGAAAAAATCAGTGATGGAGCTAATGGATAAGCAGCCGCTGATCGTCGATGAAAATGCCCTATTGGATCAAGTGAGTCAGCAAATAACCGAGCAGGAATTTGATATTCGTCGCCATATCATTATCACTCGAGATGGTTGCTACTTAGGACTTGCGCCGCTTAGAGATATTCTCAAGCACATCACGGAAGAAAAAATCCGTCATGCTCAGCACGCTAACCCACTCACTATGTTGCCAGGTAATGTAGCAATAAATGAAGCAATTGAAACGCGCCTGCGCAAGCAATCTGACTTTTCGTTGGCATATATCGATTTAAACCACTTTAAGCAATTTAATGACTTGTATGGTTACGCAAGTGGCGATAGCGTGATCAAATTGCTCGCTGATGTGACGGTAAAAGCGTGTGAACAAAGTCCGTGTTTTGTCGGACATATCGGCGGTGATGACTTTATGGTGGTGTTTGATGCCAACGATGCCGAGCAACTTTGCCATCAAATCATCAATGACTTTGAGCAACAGTCAAAGGCTTTTTTTACACCCGAACATGTTAAGTCAGGAGGCTACTGGGCCACCAATCGAGAAGGGCAAAAGCAATTTGTGCCCTTGCTGACGCTATCCATCGGTTTAGTCAGGCCTGATTTAGAAAGCTGTAAAAACAGTCATCAGGTAGCGGCGTTGGCGACGGATGCTAAAAAAGAAGCTAAGCGGTATCGAAACAGTTACTTGTTTGTATGTAATCGACGTCGTCCAAGTGTATCAGTCGTAAAAGTTGCAAAGGATCAGGCCGAATGCTCAGCATAATCTGAGTGGTTAGAATCTCGGTATAAAAGCTTGAGTAAAAGCTCAGCTCGGTGTAGCGTTAACAAAAACAAGTTTGGAACACAGATATGCGTAGACTCGTATTGCTGTGCCTATTGTGTAGTTGGGCTGGTTCATTAGTTGCGGCAGAAACCATTTATGTCGCCAAAGAGCAACGTACTTTGTACGATAGAGACTTGTACTTGTACGAATTATTAGAGATGTCGCTTAAAGCCGCTGGCTTTACAGCGCAAATAGAGCATGTCAAAGTGCATCCTCATCAGCAGCGCACTTTATTGGCTTTGAGCCAAGGTGATGTTGATTTACATTGGAGTATGACCAGTCCTGAGCGAGAGCAATTGGCAACGGCAATACCGGTGCCCCTGTTTAAAGGCTTTATTGGCAAGCGTGCGTTACTGATCAACAAGATGCAACTGTCGCAATTTGAGGATATTGACTCACTGCAACAGTTAGCCAAACTGACCGCCGTGCAAGGACATGACTGGCCTGATACAAAGATTCTCGGTCACAACCATTTACACGTTAGGCCTATGGCGAACTATCAGGCGATGTTTGCGATGGTGTCTCGGGGTCGTCTAGATTATTTTCCTCGTTCGTTTATTGAGGTTGGCGCTGAGTTGGCCACACAAACGGGTGACAACTTGGTGATCTTACCCACTCTTTATTTGCAATACCCCAGTGCATTTTATTTTTTCGTCAATAAAGATAAGCCACAGCTTGCCAATGCATTAACTCAAGGGCTGGCAAAACTACAAGCGACAGGAGAGTTTGACGCGCTGTTTGAACGCTACTTTGCCAAGATGCTTGCTCAGCTACCTTTTGATAAAGACACCAAAGTGCTGATGTTGCAAAACCCGTATTTTCGACCGCCAGAAAAACGCGACCAAGACGAGTCTAAGTGGGCTTTAAATCAAGGTAAGTCGCAATAGAACCGCTATACAACAGGCAACAAAAAAGGAGCATAAGCTCCTTTTTTGTTTAGGTGTACTGCATGGGTATTAACGTAGCAATGATTCCGTTAATACTGGGCGAATCTCTTTAACCATCAGCTGGCAAAGTTTTGGTGCGCCACAGATCACGTTGCCACTTTGGTTGTAGCTTGCGCCACCGGCAAAGTCCATTACCATGCCGCCCGCTTCTTTTACTAGCAACTCGCCGGCTGCTGTATCCCAAGGCTTAAGACCAATTTCAAAGAAACCGTCCATACGACCTGCCGCAACATACGCCATATCAAGCGCAGCTGACCCGGCACGACGGATATCCGCAGTGTGTATAAACAACGCTTTAAATGCTTCTGTGTAAGCATCAAGGTGGTGTTTTTGCTTAAATGGGAAACCAGTTGCAAGGACTGAACCTGCGATTTCAGTGCTTTTAGTTACACGGATACGCTTTGAGTTTAACTGGGCACCTTGACCACGAGATGCGGTGAACAACTCGCTGCGAATCGGATCATAAATCACAGCCTGCTCAACGCGGCCTTTCACTTTTAATGCAATAGAAACGGCAAAATGAGGAATGCCTTTGATGAAGTTAGTTGTCCCATCAAGAGGATCGATAACCCATTGGTAATCTGCATCTTTGCCTTCAGTGATACCTAATTCTTCACCCACGATTGAATGATCAGGATAGGCTTTTAGGATAGTATCGCGGATGACGGCTTCTGCGTCTTTGTCTACGTTTGTAACAAAGTCATTGCTGCCTTTTTGTTGAGCTTCGACTTTTGATAAATCTTCACATGCACGTAAGATCACTTTACCTGCATTACGCGCAGCGCGTACCGCAATGTTTAACATTGGATGCATAGCATTACCTTTGGGTTGTAAAAGAACATATTCATATAGAGCCGGCGTATTCTAGCGATTTTTGTCACAAAGTAAATAACCGATTGCAAATAAAGTTGCTGTTTTTTTGTACTGTGCTGTTCTGGAAAAGGAATTAGATTGATGTGCTTTTTACTATGGTGCCAGCTTGATGCTGTGATAAACTTCGCCATTATTTTTTGAAGACTGGTTTATCAATGGCATTAGAAGACATTCGTATTGTGTTAGTCAACACATCTCATTCAGGCAACATTGGCTCTGTCGCACGTGCAATGAAGACAATGGGGCTATCTAAACTCTATTTGGTTGACCCTGCTTGTGAGGTAGACAGCCATGCCAGTGCTTTGGCTGCGGGAGCAACGGATGTTTTAGGCAATGCGACGGTTGTCAGCGAGCTGTCAGAGGCTATTGAAGAGTGTGCATTAACCATTGGCACGAGTGCGCGTTCTCGCACATTATCATGGCCGATGGTGGAGCCGCGTGAGTGTGCGCAAAAGTTGGTAAGCGGATCTGAAACAGGCCCAGTAGCTTTGGTGTTTGGTCGTGAAAATAGCGGCTTAACCAATGAAGAACTGCAACTGTGCAACTACCATGTGTGTATTCCTGCGAATCCACAATACAGTTCATTAAACTTAGCAATGGCGGTACAAACACTGACTTATGAGACGCGTATGGCGTTTTTAGACTGTCAGGAAAAGCAGCCAGAGGAAGATGACGCGGTATACCCAAGTGCCCAACAAATGGCGCTGTTTTACGAGCACCTAGAGAGCACATTGAATGAAACTGGGTTTATCATTAAGCAGCATCCAGGCATGGTAATGACCAAGCTTAAACGCTTATTCAATCGTGCCAGACCAGAGGATCAAGAGTTGAATATCCTGCGTGGTATTTTAACCTCTATCAATAAATCTACCCGCCAAAAACCTGAGTAAACAGCGCTCACCCATGAACGTGCGAACAGCGAAATAAACCCGCTTTAGCACGTTCTGCCGAACAACAATAATACTTGACTAAATTACTCAGGTAATTACAATGGACCTAGTAGTTGACTAATTTACTCAAGTATTCGTCAACTTTAGTCGCAATACTGATGAGTAATACTTGACTATCTTAGTCAGGTAATTAAAATTTGCGGCTTGGTAAACTAGCTAGGGGGCTTCCATGAAACTGACATCGAAAGGCAGGTATGCAGTAACAGCAATGTTAGACGTTGCTTTGCATGGTGAAGTTGGCCCAGTCCCATTGGCTGATATTTCCGAACGCCAGGAGATATCATTATCTTACCTTGAACAATTATTTGCCCGACTGCGTAAACATGGCCTCGTCAGTTCTGTTCGTGGTCCGGGAGGCGGCTATCTACTTGGTCGTGATGTGCAAAGTATTTCTGTAGGTGACGTGATAAGTGCGGTTGATGAATCTGTTGACGCAACACGTTGCCATGGAGAAGGGGGCGGCTGCCAAAGTGGGATGCGTTGTTTAACACATACCCTGTGGTCGGATTTAAGCGTGCGCATCGAAGAGTTTTTAAACAATATTTCCCTTGCCGAGTTAGTCGCAAATTCAGAGGTGCGTGCGGTTGCATCGCGTCAAGATAAAAGCGTCAACAGTGCGATGAAGCAATTAGACAATATTCAAGTGAGCTGTCAACTGTAGGTTGACGTCAAGCGGAGAAACAAATGAAATTACCGATTTATCTAGATTATGCAGCAACCACTCCGGTTGATCAGCGCGTTGCAGACGAAATGATGCAATGCCTGACAATGGATGGCAACTTTGGTAACCCAGCTTCACGCTCACACCGTTTCGGTTGGCAGGCTGAAGAGTTGGTTGATCAGGCGCGTAATGATATCGCTGATTTAATTAACGCGGACCCACGTGAAATTGTTTTTACTTCAGGTGCTACTGAATCAAACAACCTAGCTATCAAAGGTGCTGCGCACTTCTACAAAAAGAAAGGCAAGCACATTATTACGGTTAAAACCGAGCACAAAGCGGTACTAGATACTTGTCGTGAACTTGAGCGTCAGGGCTTTGAAGTGACGTATATGGACGTTGAAGATAACGGTCTATTAGATTTGAAAAAGCTAGAAGCTACAATGCGTGATGACACTATTTTAGTGAGCGTTATGCACGTGAACAACGAGCTGGGTGTGGTCCAAGATATCGCCACTATCGGTGAAATGTGCCGTGAGCGCAAGATCATGTTCCACGTTGATGGCGCACAAAGCGCGGGTAAAGTAAAAATCGACCTGCAAGCGCTTAAAGTTGATTTCATGTCGTTCTCTGGCCACAAAGTTTATGGTCCTAAAGGCGTTGGTGCCTTGTATGTTCGTCGTAAACCTCGTGCGCGCTTAGAAGCACAAATGCACGGCGGTGGTCATGAACGTGGTATGCGTTCTGGTACTTTAGCAACGCATCAGTTAGTTGGCATGGGCGCTGCGTTTCGTATCGCTAAAGAAGATTTTGAAAAAGATCACGCGCACATCAGTGCACTTCGTAAACGCTTAATTGATGGCGTAATGACGATGGATGAAGTGTATTTCAACGGTGCGATTGATCAGTCAGTACCAGGTATTGTGAATATCAGCTTTAACTTTGTTGAAGGTGAATCACTACTCATGGCGGTAAAAGACATCGCCGTATCTTCGGGGTCAGCTTGTACGTCAGCAAGTTTGGAACCGTCGTATGTGTTACGTGCTTTGGGGCGTAACGATGAACTGGCACACAGCTCGATTCGTTTTAGCATTGGTCGTTTCACAACAGAAGAAGATATCGACTACACCGTCAACTTGATTAAAGAGTCAATCGGTCGATTACGTGAAATGTCGCCGCTTTGGGAAATGCATCAAGAAGGCATTGACCTAGATAGCGTTGAATGGGCACATCATTAAGCAAGTTTTTGCTTGTAGCCAGGCGCTATGAGCACATAGTGAGGAAAGAGTTATGGCGTACAGTGAAAAAGTAATAGATCACGTGGAAAACCCACGTAACGTCGGGTCACTTGATAAAAGCGATCCAAGTGTTGCAACAGGTATGGTGGGTGCACCTGCTTGTGGTGACGTAATGAAGCTACAAATTAAAGTTTCAGATCAAGGTATTATCGAAGACGCTAAGTTTAAAACTTACGGCTGTGGTAGTGCGATTGCGTCATCATCTTTGGTAACAGAGTGGGTTAAGGGTAAAACCCTTGACGAAGCGGCTAGCATCAAAAACACCGATATTAGTGCTGAGCTAGAATTGCCACCGGTTAAAATCCACTGCTCAATTTTAGCAGAAGACGCAATTCAAGCAGCAATTGCAGATTATAAAAGTAAACAAGCGAAGTAAGAGTAGATAAATATGGCAGTGACATTGACAGACGCGGCGGCAAACCGAGTTCAGGCTTTTTTGAGCAATCGTGGCAAAGGCGTAGGCTTGCGTGTTGGCATTAAAACCACGGGCTGTTCAGGTCTTGCATATGTACTTGAGTTTGTTGATGAACTTGATGAAGGCGATGAGGTTTTTGAAGACAAAGATGTAAAAATCATTGTTGATGCCAAGAGTCTGGTTTACATCGACGGCACTGAGCTTGATTACACTAAAGAAGGTCTTAATGAAGGGTTTAAATTTAACAACCCTAATCAGAAAGACGAATGTGGCTGTGGCGAGAGCTTTACGGTTTAAGCGCCGCTTAGCCTGATCTCAAAGCCCTGCCTTGGTGGGGCTTTGTCGTATATTTGCAATGCGCATTGTGCGCACACTTAGGGTTTATAAAAGACATGCGCTATTTTGAGCTTTTTGATATTCCAGTCGATTATAATGTTGATCTTAAAAAGATAAATCAGCATTACCTTGAGTTACAGCGAGTTGTTCATCCAGACCGCTTTGCAGGAAAAAGTGAACGAGAGAAGCTGCTCGCCGTGCAAAAAACGGCGGAGATCAATGACGCATTGGCGGTGCTCAAGCACCCAGTCAAGCGCGCGGAGTACATGCTCAGCGAACGCGGTGTAGATATTCGCGCCGAGCAACAAACATTGCAAGACCCCATGTTTCTAATGCAGCAAATGGAGCTGCGTGAGGCATTGGAAGAGTTGCCTAACAGCAACGATGTTGAGGCCGCAATTGAGCAGTTTGAGCAGCAAATTAAAGTGCTTGATGTACAATTTAGTCAGCAGTTGGCAGCGCAGTTAAGCAGTGACAACCAACAAGACTTAGAGCAAGCCGCCGACAACATCCGTAAACTCAAATTTGTATATAAGCTACGTGACGAACTGGCGCGTATCGAAGACAGTTTATTTGATTAATTCTCCAGACCGCCCTTAACGAGCGGTCGCAAAAGTGAAAGAGCATTATGGCATTATTGCAAATCGCTGAGCCGGGGCAGAGCGCGGCACCACACGAACATAAATTGGCTGTAGGTATCGACTTGGGCACAACCAACTCATTGGTTGCTACCGTGCAAAGTGGTGAGGCCAAAACACTGGCCGATTTTGACGGTTCTGTGATGCTACCTTCGGTAGTGCGTTATCAGGCGCAGGGCACAGAGGTCGGTGTTCAAGCACAACAAACTTCAGCCCAAGATCCCACTAACACCCTCATCTCAGTAAAACGCTTTTTGGGTAAAACCCAGCAAGAAATAGAACAAAGTTACGGTCAGTTGCCTTACGAGTTTGTGCAAACAGACAATGGTTTGGCAATCAACACAGTGGCAGGCCCGGTAAGCCCTGTTCAAGCTTCTGCTGAAATCTTAAAAAGCTTACGCGCTAGAGCGGAAGCTAGCTTTGCAGGGGATGAACTACAAGGTGCCGTGATCACCGTACCAGCCTATTTTGATGATGCACAGCGTCAAAGCACCAAAGATGCCGCAGAGCTTGCTGGTTTGAAAGTATTACGTTTGCTAAACGAGCCTACAGCGGCTGCGGTTGCCTATGGCTTAGACTCGGGTCAGGAAGGTGTTATCGCCGTGTATGACCTAGGTGGTGGGACGTTTGATATTTCAATTTTACGGCTAAATCAGGGCGTGTTTGAAGTACTTGCTACGGGTGGCGACTCAAGCTTAGGTGGTGATGATTTTGACTCTGTACTAGTTAATGTATTCAAGTCTCAAACTGGCATTAATGATTTAAATGCCAACGAATTACGTTTGTTCATCAATAAAGCGAAAGCCTGTAAAGAAGCGCTGAGCAGCTACGAAACCGTCAATGTTAAGCTTGAGCTGCGTGAGCAAAGCCACACGGTTACTATCACCCGAGCTGAGTTTGCAGAATTGGTGATGCCGCTGGTGAAAAAAACCTTACGTGCATGTCGCAGGGCAGTGAAAGATGCTGATGTAAGTCATGAAGACATCTTACAAGTGGTGATGGTGGGTGGTTCGACCCGTATGCCTGTCGTTCGTGAGCAAGTTGAAGCATTTTTTGAAAAACAGCCTCTTACATCGATTGACCCTGACAGAGTAGTTGCTATTGGTGCCGCAATTCAAGCTGACATTTTAGTGGGTAACAAGCCAGACTCGGACATGTTGCTGTTGGATGTGTTACCGCTGTCTCTAGGCTTAGAAACCATGGGCGGCTTGGTTGAGAAAATCATTCCAAGAAATACCACCATTCCGGTTGCCAGAGCGCAAGAATTTACCACCTTCAAAGATGGGCAAACGGCCATGTCTTTACACGTACTACAAGGTGAGCGAGAGTTGGTAGATGATTGCCGTTCATTGGCTAAGTTCAGCCTCAAAGGTATTCCTCCGATGGCCGCCGGTGCTGCCCATATTCGCGTGACCTTTAAAGTGGATGCGGATGGATTGCTAAGTGTTTCTGCGATGGAAAAATCAACGGGCGTTCAAGCTGAGATTCAAGTGAAGCCATCATTTGGTTTATCGGATGACCAAGTGGCACAAATGCTCAAAGATTCAATGAGCAACGCAAAAGACGATATGCAGGCGCGCATGCTCAAAGAGCAGCAAGTAGAAGCGCTACGAGTATTGGAAGCGTTGGAAGCATCACTTGCCACAGATAGCGAGTTGTTGAACGAGCAGGAGCTGGCACAACTGCGTGAACAAATGACCATGTTAGCGATTGCTCGTGAACAGGCTCAATCACCAGACGAAATTAAAAATGCCATCGAGAAAGTAGACGCTGCCAGCAGCGAATTTGCTTCACGTCGTATGGATGTATCAATTAAGAAAGCACTGCAAGGGCAGTCTGTAGACGAGGTGTAATATGCCACAAATCATCTTTTTACCCCATGAAGAGCTTTGCCCTGAAGGTGCTGCAATTGAAGCACCAAAAGGACAAACGGTATTAGACGCGGCACTGAAAAATGGTATCAGTATTCCTCACGCGTGTGAGAAATCATGTGCATGCACTACTTGTCACGTGATTGTACGTGAAGGCTTCGACTCACTTGACGAAAGTGATGAACTTGAAGACGATATGCTAGACAAAGCATGGGGCCTCGAAGCTGAGTCTCGCCTAGGGTGCCAAGCTGTTATCGCCGATGAAGACTTAGTCGTTGAAATTCCAAAGTATAATTTGAATATAGTAAACGAAGAGCATTAATTGCTTCGCGCTATTTAAAGTAGAAAGCCACAGTGAACGCTGTGGCTTTTTTGTATGTCGAGGCACTCAGCAACGATGATTTATAAAATGATATAGGCTGATATTTGGATAGCAAAGGGGGTTACTTTTGTTGTGATGGGCTGGATTAAATCTTAATATAAATTTATTACACTCAAACTGGATTGGCCTGAGATAGGTTAACTTTATATGCTCATTTTTATTTGAACTTCATTTTCTTCACGCCTTTATGCTGTAATCGCGTGGCCTTTTTTAATAAGTTTTGAAACTTAGCGCAATCAAATTGATTGTGCTCGGGACAATGGGCCACATGTTGTAAGGTATCACTGATTACGCTTAACAACTTAATGCTCCGCTCAATTTCCTCAGACTTTTCAATCAGTCGTGAGCGGTCAATCTCAGAGGCTGTACCCGACTCAAGTAATACACGTATTTCGTCCAGCGAAAAACCTGCGAACTGCCCTAATGAAATTACCGATAGTTTTTCTAGAACATTGGCATTGAATATACGCGTTAGGCCTTTACGACCAAGCGGTTTGATCAGCCCTTTTTCTTCGTAATAACGAATTGTAGAAGACGGTAATCCTGAGCGTAATGATACCTGTTGGATATCTAATTCAGACTGTGTGCTCATAGCTGTTGACCTCAAGTCGACTTGAAGTCTTAGTATAGGTTTCATGGCATGTAACTTCAATAATCTCCCTATGAAACAGCTTGATCAACCAAATGCTAAGCATCCAGATATCACATCACATCGGGCTATTCTGGTCGCTTTGGCTTTATCCGCATTGCTGCCTTCAATGGCCATTAGCAGTGTTAATCTCACATTACCAATTCTTGCAGCTCAGCTAGCAGTATCATTTTCACAGGTTCAGTGGCTCACCATAGCTTATATGCTGAGTCTCACTTCAACCTTAATCATCGCTGGAAAACTCATTGATATTAAAGGCCAAAAGCTGGTATTCGTCACTGGGCTACTCATATTTTCTGGTGCCTCAATTGCGCTAGGTTTGACGAAAAGCATATACCTTCTGACCTTTTCCAGAGCCGTTCAAGGCGTTGGAGGTGCCATGTTAGTCGTGGTAAACATGGTGATTGCAAGCAAGGTATTTGAAAAGCGCAATGAGGGTATGGTCATCGGTTTGATTGGCAGCATGTCAGCATTAGGGACGGGAGCTGGCCCTGTCTTAGCGAGTTTCCTCATTGAATGTTGCCAATGGCAAAGTGTGTTTTTAATCAACATTCCAATTGCCGCAGTGATTTTATTATGTGCCTTTCATTCACTACCAGCAAATAAAATCGAACTAAGGCAGGCCAAGCAACCATTGTTTCATACGAGCACGTTAAACAAGCCAGCCTTGAAGGTCAGCCTGATTGCAAATTTTCTTATCTCTAACGTGGTGATGATTTCTCTTATCATAGGTCCATTTTATCTGACGCTTGCATTGCAGTTATCCATCGTCGAAGTGGGTTTTGTGATGGTCGCAAGCCCCGTCACAGTTGCTGTATTCGCTTTTTTATCGGGTAAGTTATCCAGCATAGCCAATTTAGATAAGTTGGTACTCATCGGTGTTACCGTGATCTCTTTGGGCGCAGTTTGGATGACGCAAATATCGGTTGAAGACGGTGTGACTGGCTACATCATTGGGTTGGTTATTATTGGATCAGGTTACGCCACTTTTACGTCTGCGAACAACACGCAAGTTATGCTCAATGTGGACGCCGACAATCAAGGTTTACTTTCCAGCACCTTAAGTTTATCCAAGAACTTGGGCTTGATGGTGGGAGCGACACTCAGTAGCAGTCTATTTTCATGTATCACTGGCCTTTCACAACAAATGGGAGCCAGTCCTAAGCAATTGGTTAATGGGGTAAACCTAATTTATTACGGTGCCCTTTTTGTGCTGCTTGGTTTATTGAGCTTGCAATTCATACACAAATTCACCAGCAAAAAGAAGCACATCGAGACACTCTAGAGCAGTGTCATTTTAATTCGTTACAACGAGGTAAACTATGATGAAAAATACACTAGATGGCGTTATCAGTGACATTCAAAAACATTGGCGAGGGCTTGACTCTTACACAGTAGAGCATACCCGCACACAGTTACAAAAATTGACTCACACTTCTGTACAGGAGCCGTGGTTAGCGCGTTTGTTCGCAGAGAAACCACAAAGCCAAGAGCTACATCGCGATGCTAAGCATGGCTTTATTTTACTGGCACATTTTGAAAAAAAGGGCTTGTACAGAGTGCCGCACAATCATGGTGCAGGCTGGGTGTTTTACGCTTTGCATAGCGGTGAAATGAGGGTGACGACTTATAAACAAATAACTAGCCCAGATGGTTATAGCACGCTCGTGAGCCGCGGAGCCAATGTTATGCAACCATCTAACGTGACTACCTACCTTCCAGGAGATATTCATGACACCGAGTGTCTCTCGGATTGGGTACTCATGTTTAGGTTAACGAGTTGCGACTTCCAAGAAGAAAAGCAATCAGGGCGCCTTATTCAGTTTAAAGGTCACAATCAAGACGTGTAGCGTTAATGCGCCTTTATATCCGTCTATCTTTGTGCAGTGAGATGGTTGATAAAGGTGCGTCTTTGATAGCTACTAGACAAATACTCCGCCACGGTGACATAAACAATAAAGCATGAGACCTAGCACTCGGATTCTGCCTTGGTGCCATTGCTGATGAAGACCTTGTAGTAGAAATTCCAAAATACAAGTTGAATATTGTCAATGAAGAGCGTTGTTTTGGAATAGTTCCAGTTTATCGCTTTTTTAGTGAAAGGTAGTTGTTTATTAGAGAGCTACACTTCAATCTCTGAATTTTGATTAATATACAGGCGTTAATTTTAGTAAAGTGTTATTTGTTGACGTTTTATGTTAATTGTTTAATGATGCTAGAAAGAAAAGTAAGGATAACTAGGAATTATGATG
>NZ_JAKFZQ010000023.1:0-73372 GCF_021654245.1 Pseudoalteromonas sp. MMG022
CTGCATAATTGTACCAACGAGCAATAATAAACTGGAGCAGTTACAAAGGCTTTAATAAAAATACTTGTTTAAAGGTTAGTGCTGGCTTCTGACGTTTTCTGCAACCACTCATTAGATATATCTATGAGCTGTGTTAATCGACTTTGGGTTGCTAATTCTAACGCTTTAGTAAATGCAACTATGGCTTGTTCAATATTATTCAAAGCGAGTTCAAGTTCGCCTAAGTCAATGTATATGCTTGACTGGCCGTACGGCTCTCTAATTGCTTCATAGAATGACAAAGCCTTAGCAATTTCCTTTCTCGATTGCTCGTAGTTAGTTAATTTAAGGTGTGCTTTTGCAGCAATTCGAGCATTATTTGCAAGGTACAAGTGATCATTTGTTTCTTGGCTCAAAGGTTTCGCTTTGTCTAGTAGCAACAGTGCTTGTTCATATTTGTTTTGTTGAATGACGCTAATGGCTTGCCAAACATAAAGCCTTCCCAAATTTTTAAGTTCTCCATTTTTTTCAGTAAACTTAACTGCATTTTTTGCGATTTTTTCGGCTTGAACGTATTCACCGAGATAAATATAAGATTTTACCAACATCTTAATCGCCAACAAATTCTCAGGTTCAGTGACCAATACCGCTTGAAACATGGTGGCGGCTTTCTCATAACCACCAATTTGGAATTCATCTATCGCTGATGCCATTAGCGTATTTGTAAAGTTACGCTGATAATTACTGGGAACTTTTCTTTGCTTAGCACCTAATGACGTTAGCATTAGCGTTTGAAAATCTGACAAAAGCGTATTGAGGTCATCGGCAAATACGACGCCACGAGAAACATCATTTGCCTTGTAAACCCTGTATACCAATTGGAACTCACCATTAAAACCAGCAATAGACTGAGTGATGATCACATTTGCGCCCGATACTTCAAACAATGGTTTTATGTCATCTTCTTCAAAATTATCGATGGCTAAATTGGCGCGCTTTATCGTATCTAAAACCATTTCAGTCGGTAAAACTAAAGGTTTTACCTGATACTGCAAATTATCAATAAGATGGTCCATTGCTCCGTAGCGCACCCATTTATATTCTGACCCCATGATACGATTGTTCACAGGCAATACAATAATTGCTCCTGCATCAGCGTGTGGTTCCTTGTCATCAAAATGGTTTTGTATGGTTAAAAAAGTGACTAACACAAGAGCCAAAGCAATGATTGCATATACGAACCTACGCACAGGGCGTGTTTTAAGCTGGGTGTTGGAGGGGGAGTTAACTTGGCTAGCTTCACCACAATTATGTGTATAGGTTTGCTTAGTAATTGGCACTGACACTGAGTAGCCTTTTCTCGGGTGCGTTTTAATAACGCGAGTGTCACCGAATATCTTGCGCAGTTCAGTGATGGATTGAAAAATGACGTGCTCTTCTACAATAACGTCGTTCCATACTTCTTGTAATAATTCACTTTTACTTACGATTTGACCATTTGCTTCAAGTAAGACGGTTAAAAGCTCTGAAGTTTTTGGCCTGACTTTAATGATCTCATTGCCATTATGAACTTCATTTTTTTGCGGGTAAAAATACCAACTGGCTATTTTAAAATAACGTGACATATGCCGTCTTAATTAATCTGGTACCAAATCGTTGAAATGACCTTGAGTTGGCAACTGAAACCTAACTATTTGTTAATTATAAAATTATAGAAATTTATAGAAATCTATAAGACTTAAAATAACCTTTGATATGGCATTGTAGCGTAAATTTTAACTGAATAGGTAATTCTAAAAATGGACATGTTAAAGCATTTTATAAAAAGCAGCCCTGCAATGGCCTCGATTATCATTACATTTTTCTCTGTCGGATTATTGTTTGTTGCTAAGGCGTTTGAAGCAGATCCTAATCCTTTGTTTAACTGGCCTCGTTTAGCAGTGTTGACGCTCATTTCTTTGGCCGTCATTCATTTACTAAAGGCGCTAAAGTGGCAAACTAAGGCTGGTTTAATGTTGCCTATACCTTTGTGGCAAGGACGTTGGTTGTTAGCAAGCATACCTCTTTTGCTCATCGCTTTATTAAGCTTAACGAGCGTCAGCTGGCAAGCAGTGGAATACTCACCAATTAGGCTATTTGCTTGGTTAACATCAAACTTCGCAACGGGTTTCTTCGAAGAAGTACTAATGAGAGGTTTGTGTTTCTATATGCTTCTTCGTAAATGGGGAAGCACTCAAAAAGGTGTATTCTTAGCTGTCCTTTTTCAAGCATTTATTTTCGGTGCAGCGCATCTTGCAAACCTTTATCACATGCCAATGATTGACGTCATTGCACAAGTTATCTTTGCTACATTAATCGGTATTGGTTTCGCAGGACTTGTATACCTTTCAAAGTCGCTGTGGCCTGCCATTATCGTTCATACCGCAATTAACAGCTTTGGTACGATTAACGACTTTTTCGTAACCAACAGCCAAGGTTTTGAAAGCCCTGGTGTAACCGCATATGTGATTATTGTTGCGCTCTTCCTCGTGCTATCAACCATACCCGGCCTTTTCTATCTGCGCGCAGGCACATCTAGATTGCCTGCCGCCCAAGTTTAAGTACGGTGGCATTATGTTTAGATTAGTCGTTATTGCATTAGGTTTGCTGTTCTTTCCATTCGCTAACGCTCAAAACCCAGAGCATTTAGCACAAGAAGCCTATCTGCAAGCCTTAAAGCATATTGTACAAGCAAGAAGTGCTATTTCCGATGGGCGCTCTATTGCTTTTGTTGAAATCTCAGAAAACCGCACTGGCTCTCAAAAAACGAAACAAAGGCAGCTTAGATTGAATGAACACGGTAATGAAGTGCTCTACCCAAAGGTAAAGCCTAGTGACGAAGATGAACTGATAAATTGGCAATCCAGTATAATGGTTGAGCCAAACCGTTTCCCCAAACAAGCAAAACTGATTAGAGAAACAAAGTCGACATGGATATTGAGTATCCCAACAACAGTGTCGGCAAAAATAGACGAGTCAAACCAAGAAGTAGACAGCAGTAAAATTAACAAGCGCATTCAATCTTCATTGGTCACTGAACTTACTGTTTCAAAACAATCGCCTCGCTTTTTAGCATTGAAGGTTTTTGCCAAGAAGCCATTTAATCCTGAGGCAATGGTCAAAGTGCATGAATTTATTGTGAGGTTTGAATTCGCTGAGGCTTGGTCAGGTGGCCCACTCATTACTCGCACCGTCTCAAAGGTCCTAACAGGGAGTTACGCGTTTTTTATCGACATAGAAGCGTTCTCTATCACCCGCTACGAACAGTTTCAAATCGTTAACTAAGGGTTCCATGCGTCTAATTTAGTCACTGTCGGGGAACTGTCGTGTCAATTACGTACCTGACAGTGATAGTTTTGATCAAATATTTTAGTTGGAGAGTGCAGGAGATATTTTATGATTCTTAAACAACTAAGGATAAGTCGTCGTTTGTCACAAGAACAACTCGCTGAGATGTCTGGCCTTAGTGTCAGAACTATTCAAAGGATAGAAAGCGGCGCAAATGCAAGTATAGAATCTCAAAAATGTATTGCCGCAGCGCTTGATGTATCAATCGATACATTGCATCAGGAGACTATTATGTTTGATAAAAACTCAGAAAATTGGAACAGTTTGCCGCTATTTATGAAAATTTGGTTTACGTTTAATTTTTTACAACTTCGACCTAAGCGCAATACTGCAAAACGTATAGAAATTATATCGCATGTCTTTGGTTTTGCGTTCTGCCTACTAGGTTTGGTCAATGAAGCAGCGTTGGTTGGTGGACTTATTATGCTAATGACAGCGTATTTATTTACGCTGCTCAAGTGGCAAGGGGATAAGTTTGGTATTTGGTATGAAGAAATAACAAATAAGGATAATAAATCATAAAGAGCCTAACTCTTAATTATAAATGGATAAACTCCTTACATCAGGAATGCTGTTTGCAATGCTATATACCAGCGAAAATGCCAAGCAGGTTAAATGAACCACTAACGGAGCAGACAATCAATCAACAAGGTTTATATATCTGACATTTAATGTAAAATTGCGCCAAGCTATATAACGTTTTTTTGGGTGGCCTTTTTTCGGCCACACTGACAAGGAAATCCCATGAAAAAATTACTCTGTGCGGCGCTTGTAGGTGCTGCGTTTATTTCAGCACCCAGTTTTGCAGATATTGGCGTGACGGCGTACGCAGGCCAAACTTTTAGCCAAACACTTACCACCAGCAAAGGGCAAGAGCATGAAATTGCTGACGACGCTCATTTTGCAATCAGCGTAGACAGACACATAAATGATACCAAATACGGCATCTACTACAGCTTTTTTGGCGGTGAGCTAGAAAGTAACGCGCAACAGAAGATAGATTCAGAACTGTTACTGTTTCAAAGTGCGGTATATAGACCGGTAACAGAAAATCTATCAGCCTATGCTGGTGCACAGCTTGGCGCTAACTATATCACCACCAACTTTGTCGAGAAGGATACCTTCTTCGCATCAGGTTTATTTGCGGGTGTTGACTACAAGCTTGCGGGAGGATTGAGCGTGGGCTCAGAGCTAAGATGGGTTGCAACCATCGTAAAAAACAGTTCAAAAATTAGTTGTGATAATGACCCAACAACAGATGACGGTTGCGGCTGGCACTTTGATGGCGATGTATTGACTCAATTTCAAGCGAGTCTCAATCTAACCTATCGCTTTTAATGAAAAAGCCCAGCTAAAACTGGGCTTGATGGGTCAAGAAGCGAGCTGTGTATGATTACTTGTTGAATTCCTCTTTTGATAGTTGGCCATCTTTGTTGATGTCCAAGTCATCAAATACTTTGATAAGCTGGTCTGACATAGCTGCTTCACTTTTGCTGATCATGCCGTCTTTATCAAGATCATAATCGCTGAAGCCACCTGCCATCGCAGCACCACTGGCCATAATTGCCACAGTTGTTACTAGTACGTTTAGCTTTTTCATCATTTTCTCCTTAAATTGAGATTTAATTTATCTGTTATTGATTAATATTCGCTAAATTCTTTCTCGTTTAGCATGCCGTCCTTGTCAGTATCTAGCTTGTCAAAAGCCTCACTGAGTTCGACTGAGACGGCCGCCTCTTCTTTACTAATTAAGCCATCTTGATTTGCGTCATAATCGCTAAAACTAGCGGCTAAGGCTGCGCTGCTGCTTAAAACCAGCAAGCTACCAATAAGTGTTTTTAAACTGTTCATAATTGACTCCTATTGTTTAAACCGAGCAAACTCTCTAGGGCTTAGATCATCGCTTTGGTCGCTATCAAGCCTTGCAAATTGTTCAATCAGTGCGCTTGATATTTCGGCTTCGGAGGGCGTGATTAGCCCATTGCCATCAACGTCAAGCTCATGAAATGATAATCCTGCAGCCATTACTAATGGGGCAAAAAGTGCAATGACTGTAGCAAATGACAATGTGGTTGGGATTTGCATTGCTATGCTCCTTATATTGGCTTGGTGAGCTCTATAAAAGCTCACCACGACATCCAAAAATTAGCCCGAGAACTTCTCGTACTCTGATTGAGAAAGCTCTCCATTGCCGTCGGTATCTAAATCTTTAAATTGCGCCATTAGTTTTGGCAGTGCTTTAGACTCGCTTAAACTGATAGCGCCATTACCGTCTGTATCTAACATGTCAAAACTCGACCCTGCATTTGCCAGTAGTGACATTGAACCAAGAACGGTGAGTGATGTAGCAATAATTAAGTTTTTCATAGTTAGCTTCCTTCCGTTTGTTTAGCTCGGGTGCTTTTAGCAAGTGCCTGAGCGTTTCACGATAAATTCAACCTAACTATTCCAACTTTGATGCCAAACATTAAAAGTCATTTATTTACAATGAGTTATGATTTTTCACATACTTTAGTTCAGGTAAGGTTTAATGAGGATGTTGCTATTTGGCAACAGCTTTTTGATGGCAATCGTTTAGGTACTGTATTTTCAATCAGTTAGCTTGTTGCCATTTAGCAACACCTCACTCTTACTGCGTAATACATTGCCAAGAATACGCTAAATGTGTTGCACAACACGCCTACAATTTAGAACTGCGCAAATAATAAAAAAGTAATTAATAATCAATTATTTAAAAATAATTTTCAATATTCTATTGTGCTAAATGTATTTGTTGCCAGATAGCAACATACGGGGATATTCAATTGAGTACAAACGGTATGGCCGTATTAAGCGCTGTAAAGTTAAACGCCATCAACAAAGATATGATTATGAAAGTCTGATAACCTCCTTGGCACTTGAGTTGGCTTGTTTAGAAGTCTCAATAACCGCGCAATACGCGCTTAGTTCAAGCGCTGGTATTGAGACCAAATTGATACACTTCTAGTTTTCTAATCAAAGTGTTGTAGTTGTTGATAACCTCTGGTGTAGCCTGCCCCTGACCTTTCACTGTGGCAAGACTCTCTTTCATATTGGCAATAACGTTAAAACGCTCACTGTTAGCTTGCTCAAGTGTTGTACCGCCCAGGCTACCATCATGTTCAATTAACCCGTAACGACCCGTCATAAATGCCATCTCCCCCATCGATAACACTCCTTGATCATACAAAACTTTGGCTGCATTTGACTGCTCGGCTAAGGTCATATTGGTAAAATCAAACGCTCTATCAACGGAGCGGTTAGGCGACTGGGCAATCTTTTGCCCCTGCTGAGCGTCACTTACCGTTTGAGTATTTCGCTGGTTTTCTCTAACACTTTGATTAGTATTGGGAACCTGGTAATAGTTATTAATTCCTTGAGTGATCATGATTAATCCTTAAACTGATTACGTGCATTGGTACACTCTACAAAGCAAGTTATGCTCCAGTTTTAGTCACTGTTTTCTCACCAAGCTCAGATTCAGTCTGGGGACCCCCTACAATGTTTGTTAAACATGCCATAAAAACATCGACGATTGTTTGCTGAGCACCGTACAGGCAAATAATTCATCACTCACCTTTCTTGCTGCGCCATAACATACATGCAGTGGTAACAGATGCTCCTCACGCGGGTGGCAAAATCGCGCCTCAGGCGCTGTATGCCAATTAGCTAATAGCTGTGTACGCTGTGCTTCTGTAATATTGGTGTTGGTCAAAGTGTTGCGTAGCCAAGTCTCAAATGTTTGGTTTTTTTGATTTGCGCTGTCATCTGATGAAAAAAATGCAGCCATATTATGAAACGAAAAGCCCGATCCAATGATCAGTAAGTTCTCCCAATCTAAGCTTGCTAGCGCCTGCCCCATCGCTAAATGCTTTGTTGCATCCAGTGAGCTATCTAACGATAGTTGTACACACGGAACATCCGCATCAGGAAACATCAGCTTGAGTGGTACAAACATGCCGTGATCAAAGCCGCGCTGTGGGTCTTTTTGTACGTTGATACCGCTGCTTTGCAGACACTGTTGTACAGCTTGAGCCAATTGCGGCGCACCTTTACATGGGTACTGTATGTCATAGGCCGCTTTTGGGAATCCATGGTAATCATAGATTAAGTTTGGCTTAGCACCTGAGGTGAGCGTGGGAATATTTGCTTCAAAGTGGGCACTTATTAGCAAAATAGCGCTCGGCTTTGCGATTTTACCCGCCATAACTTTTAACGTATCAATCATATTTTGATGCGCGGAGTCACCTAGCAGTGGCATTGGGCCGCCACCGTGGGCAATGTACATGATTGTGCGAGCATTGTTCATACGCTTCTCCAAAACCAAGCCTATAGGCCCAGCTGTTTGGGCCTATTTCTCTGGCTTAACTGCTATCGTTACTTGGCGAGCTTCTTGCTCAACCAGTTATCCATCGAGAGCTGACCACCCCCTTGAATGGTCAATGCCAGTGTGGCGGCAAACAATGCCAGTCCAAACTCATAACCATTGTTTGACATAAATAAGCCGTTGTTAAAGTGCACGGTAAATATGGCAACTAACATAGTAAAAGCACTCACCAATGCCGCTGGGCGTGTAAGCAAGCCAGCAATTAAGGCTAAACCGCCAAAAAACTCAGCGCTGCCCGCCAAAAATGCCATCAAATACCCAGGTTCTAAACCAATGCTTGCCATCCACTGCCCTGTTCCCGCAAGGCCATATCCGCCAAACCAGCCAAACAGTTTTTGTGCACCATGGGCTGCCAGAATAACCCCCACTGGTATACGTAAAACCAACGCCGCACTGCCCGCACCAGATGATAAAATTTTTAAAAGAGTTTGCTTGTTCATAATCAATTTGCTCCAAATAAGTGTCTTTAGGCTGTCTGCGTACAGCCCTGTGCTGTTAGGTATAGATTACTGCCAACTTTAAAAACCATAAAGGTGTGTTATATTGAATAATTACCAACATAATGTTTATAAACAATTGGAGCTTAGATGGACCGCGTTGATTTACTCAAAGCCTTCGTAACGGTGGCAACAGAAGGCAGCTTTACCAAAGCGGCCGACAAGCTAGATACCTCAAACCAGTTGGTCAGTAAGTATGTCTCGCAACTTGAGAGCTATTTGGGCGCACGACTTTTTAACCGCACCACAAGGCGCATTCACCTCACTGAGGCAGGCGAGCAGTGTTTGCAATACGCCAAGCATATTCTTGAAGGTATCAGCGATATGGAAGGCCATGTGGGCCAGTTTCAATTAGAAGCAAAGGGCTTGCTCAGAGTCAGCGCACCAGTGAGTTTTTCCACATTACATTTGGCCTCGTTGCTCAGAGACTTTAAACAGGCCCACCCTGGCGTGAGTATTGACCTACAACTGAGCGACAGAAAAGTCGATGTGGTTGAAGAAGGCTTTGATGTGGCGCTGCGCATTGGCAACTTAAGTAGCTCCTCATTAGTGGCCAAAAAAATCGCCCCCATTCGCCTAGTCATGTGCGCCTCTCCCGCTTATTTAGCAGAGCATGGTGAACCCAAGCATCCAAGCGAGCTAAAAGAAGGTCACTACCTACGATACAGCTATATGGATTACAGTCAAAGTGACTCCCCCCTTATTAACACCCTAAAACAGCGCAGCCAAAAAGGGGATGTGAGTTTGGTTGTCAACAATGGTGAAATACTGGCCGAGGCCGCCATTGGGGGGCAAGGTTATGTGCTACAACCGACTTTTATTGTCAGCCAAGCACTACAACAAGGAACTCTCAAAATCATTTTGAACGAGTATGAGCCAGCACCAACAGCACTGTATGCGCTCTACCCGCATCGCAAGTTAATGTCGCACAAGCTCAGAGTCTTTATAGACTTTTTGAGCAATTATTTTGGTCAACCGCCGTATTGGGATAGCTTTGAATAAAGTTGATTGAGTCCACAATCAACAGGTGTAATGCCGTGAAATACAAAACGCCTTTTCACCAAACCGTTTTGTATTATACTTTGCCATTACCCGCGACGCGCTAGGTTTTGAGTCGCAGCGAGACGATTAAAAGGACGATTATTATGGCAACTCCAACTGCAGTAAACGGCCAAATTACTGATGCTGTGACACAAGTCAATAGCAAAGTACTTGGCAATACCCACACCTGCAAAGCAAAACCTCTGACACTGGCTGTACACTCAGCCCTTGTTGACGCTGCGCCAACCTCAGTTAACGGCCAAATCACCGATACCGTGACACAAGTCAATAACAAAGTACTTGGCGACAGCCCAGCTCAAGTGATGGGTAATCTAATGATTTACACCAGTCAAGCGCTTGCTAACGCTGCCTATAACGCCGTACAGCAACAAGCGCAGGAAGGTATTGACGAGCAAGCCGCAACTGCAATGGCAATTAGTACTTTGTTTGATGTGGATACAGCAGCATCCGGAGTAGTAATTGAGAAGATATATCACTGAGGCCATACTTATCGGGCCTCACAGTCACAATTGCATGATAAACGCTAATTGACATGTAAGATCTGCTAAGTACCTAGCAGCTCTTGTATTTTTCACAGCATAGCCCACGATTTAAGACGCAAGCTGCTTTGTTGCTTCATCCGGCATAAAAAATGGCACCGATGTGCTTTTACCATCCAGCTCTACTTGATAGGTCATATAGCGCCAAGCGTTATCACTGGCAGCTGTTGCTCGCGCGTTTTTAACATCCCAATCAACAAAGCCAAAATCAGGCAAAGCATAAAGAGTACGAAGATGTTCATCAGTGCTAGTATCCCAATAATATAAATGACCATGCTCAGAAGCTAACACCACAGTTTTACCGTCACTTTGTACAAAACAACGGCTTAACCTCTCGCCAAACTCATCGACTACCTTTAAACATTCCCCTGTTTTGCTATCCCAAATACGCATCGTACTATCACGACTGACTGAAACTATGGTCACTCCATCACCCAATACCACACAATCGTTTACTCCAGCTTCATGACCGCTGAGTGTGAGCATACATTCCCCTGTTCGGCTATTCCACAGTTGCAGTTTTTTATTTCTGTTGGCCGAAACCAGCGTTACGCCGTCCCCCAGCACTGCTAGTGAATTTATTCCTAGTATATCACCTTTAAATGCCCTTAAGCATTCAGCGGAACTGCTATCACAAACAGCCAATAGATATCCTTCATGTATTGAAACTAGAGTCTTCCGGTCACCTAAAACGATAAGACCTTTACTCAATGTATCTCCTGCATTCAACAAATTGATACATTCACCTGAACACCTATCCCACAACCTCAATGTACCATCATTGCTAGTTGATACTATAGTGGCACCATCGTCTATAATCACAAAGTCATTAACAGCTCTTTCATGCCCAGCCAGTACTCGTAAACACTCGCCAGTTTGACTGTTCCAAACTCGTAATGTCCCATCTTCACTGGCCGATACCAAGGTCACCTCATCATCTAGCAGTTTACAATCCCACACATCTCCCTTATGTCCTGCCATGCATCGCCCAAATATTCCTGTGCGGGTATCTAATATTCGAATCGAATGTTCTCTATAACAAGCAGCTATCAGGTGATCTGAAAGCCTTATGTAATGAGTATTATCTCGAAAGTCCTCTCCTAGTGTGGTTAAGCAAGCTCCTTGTTCACTATCCCACACCCGTGCTGTTCCATCTGCATTCAATGTTACCAATGTTTTTCCATCTTTTGATACTGTACAGTTGATTATTGAACAACTATCTCCATTGAGCTTGCGCACACATTCACCAGTATTGGTATTCCACAATTCAACTCCATATCGACCACAGCAAGCAACTGTAACACCGTCCCCTAATACAGAAATTGAATAGATGGTAGTCTCTACATCAATAGTCTGTAGACAAACCCCAGTTTGGCTATCCCACAACCTTAGCGTATGGTCACTACTTGCCGAGATTATGGTTTGACCGTCACCCAACACAGCACAGGTTTGCACCATATCAGAATGTGCGACTAGCTTCTGTAAACATTCGCCTGTTTCACAGTCCCAGATACGCAATCCATAATCCGCACTGTATAAGACAATCCGCTTGTCATCACCCAATACGGAGCATCCAAACACTCCTAATAAACCCAATTCAAGCATATTAGAACACTCTCCAGTATTGGTATTCCATCTCCGCAGAGTTCCGTTGTAATCTGCAGAAACAAGCGTGATACCGTCACTAAGTAATGCACAGTCTACAACTGGTTTCTCACTTCCTTGAATAACCTTCAAACACTTCCCCGATTGCCCGTCCAATAATCTCAGCTCACCACCATTGTGTGATACAGAAACAATGGTTATACCATCACCAAGCACAGTGCACGCAAGCACACCGCTTGGATGCCCTTGAAGTACCTTTAGACACTCTCCAGTTTGGCTGTTCCAAACTCTTAAAGTACCATCGTATGATGCCGTTACTATAGTCACACCATCACCCAAAGCCGCACTGTCTTTTACATGCTCTACATGCCCAGAAACAGCAATCTGCTTATTCGCTAATCCCAGTAAAACCCTTGGGTGTTTTTGCCCATTAAAAATGGTTGGCATTAGATGCGGTGCACAGTAATACTGCTGCGTATGGCGTGTATTTGCCCCCTCTAAGTCCACGCTTTGCATATTACTGCGATAAAACATACAGCTAGTAAGATTGGCGTCGTTAAAATTACTACCCACCAATTGGCAGTGCTCAAAGCTGGCTTGGGTGAGGTTCGCGTGGGTAAATTTAGCGCGATGCATTACGAGGTTGGCAAATTTAACGCGGCGCAAGCTGGCCCCGCTAAAATCCGCATTGACTAAAGACAGTTCAGTATCTGGAGTAATTTCCAAGTCATCAAGGTTAGCACCAGTTAAGTTGATGCCCGCCAAGTTGGGTGGGGTAAACCCTAAGCGCTGTGACAACAGCGCAAAGTGTAAAATATTTTCGCTAACTTGTGGGCGGTATTCCCGCTTCCAACCACTGAGAGTTTGTAACAAGTGCTTGTTATTTGGCTCAGCCAACAACTGAGCCAAAAACGCCAAGGTTTCTTGGCTGGGTTGGCTCATGGCCCAAAGCGCTGGCCGCTCAGTTTCTATAGCATGTAACAAGTAATTGGCTAAGAAGAACTCTTGTAATGAAGTGTGCGCAAAACGAAAACGACTATCTGATTTTCTATCGTCACGACTTAAAAAAGTGGCGGTACGCAAGTCTTCTTCTAGCAGCTCAGGCGAAATCTTGCCATATCTGGCTACCAGCGAGGGTTGCTCTACTAACCATTGATGGAACCAATCCTGAATATCTGTGGCAGGCAGTGCGCGCTGGCCTTTATGCCACAAAAACGCCGCTAAATGGGATGCCAACAGCTTTTTATGCGCAGGATTAATATGATGCTTACCATCGTCACGGTCTAACCAGCGGTCTACCATCATTTGGTATAACCCCACGCCACTGACGCTTTCCCCAAGCTTACGCTTTTGCTCAATTTGCGGGATCAACTCACTCACTAGCTTTAAGGTATAGGGGCGTTTACTGAGATCGGTTAAATCATGCACCGAGGCAATCATGGCCAGAATATCATCGGGGTCTAGGCCGGGTAGGCTGTGGCGCAAGTAGGTGATAATTTGCTGCTCGTTAAAGGGCAGCAAAATCATGGCTTCAATTCTGTCAGTTTTATAGCCGCCCCGCTCACTATTGGTAAAGTGATCAATCTGCTGGTGCAGTGACGGGAAGTACTGAGTGCGGCACGACAACAACATTTTGATATTTTGTTCTGGCAAACGTTGTTTTAAGTCGGTTAAAAACTTAAACAATTGATTAGTAAAGCGCTGACCGCCGTTATCCGTGAGTTTGACCAACACTTCATCCAAGCCATCAAAAATCAACAGTACACCAAATTGTTTTGCCCAGCGCTCAATATCCAGCAGCGTAAACTTGCTGTGGTCCTCGGTGCCAAACCAACCGTACTGTACACAATCTTCGATGATTTTTTCAATATTGGGCACCTTAGCATCGCTTAGGTTTTCAACATGGCGTAAATCAAAATACAATGAAACGGGGTAGTTTTTATCATCTTGATGCGCCTTGCGCATTGCTTGGTCAAACATCTGGCAATTTATGGTTTTACCCATGCCGTATTCGCCCAGCAAAGCAAACGCATCTTTGTCATCACGAAAAACCCATTCCATCAGCGCTTGTTGCAAAGGCATACCACCCACCTTTGAGGTTTCACCAATCCTTGGGGTCTCATCAACACGATGCAACTCAGCTTTATTGAGCGATGTTTGCACCGCTAATGCATCATCCACCGTGAAATCAGTATTGTTTAAATCATGGCAAAGTGCTTCAAACCTATCGGGCCCGATATCTGCTTCTGGCTTTTCATGAGGAAACTCACCGTCTGGTTTATTAGGGTAAGGTGAGCAGAGCGCCAACGCTTCTTTAACAACTTTTGCCGCGTGTCTGGCTGCTAAGGCCTGATCTTGCTCCTTGCTGCCGCTGTTTTTATGACCATCAGCAAAATCACAAATGGCTTTGACCACAATCCAGTCTAAATTGGCGCGAGCAGCAGCAGTGTATAGCCCTGTGCCCTCCATTTCACCGCCAATGGCCTCTGGGGCGTGACCTTTGAGGTCGTTTAGAAAGCCCGCTGAGTCAATGAGTTTATCGCCGGTAAACATCCCGCCAAAACGCAGCTCTGGAAAATCGTGAGCTTTGCTTGCTAGCAAATGATGGTGAAGCTGTTTGAACGCCGTTAATAATTTATGGCTTGCCGCGGGGCGAGCCCCCCTAAGTAGGCTACTACCATCAGGGTTGACGCGCGCCAACTCGTATGGAATTAAATACTCTGAAACCAGTACATCACCCACATTTTGCTTGGCCTTGTTGATACCAAACGCAATGCCCACTGCAATCACCGCTTTGGGCTGCCACGCAGCGATTGCCGCTTCAGCGGATTGCAATGCACCTATGGTCGCCTGTGCTGAATGCAGTAATACCACTTTATGACCACTGACCAAGCCCAGTCGATAGTACAGACGGTCTTTTTTCACCAAGCCTTGCTCGGCACCATTACAGCCAAACTCTAGTAAGCACTGTTGTAACTCATGCTCGTTAAAAGTCAGCAATACAATATCTGCTTTATCAACAAAGGTGGCCTGTTGATCTGTCGTCAATACCGCTTCTGCGATAGAGTCCAGCTCTTTGGTGTAGGGTTTAGGAAGTTCTGTTTGCTGCGCCTCAAACCAAACCTCACGCTTGCCTGCCAATTTTTTATCTGCCGTGATCTCCAAGCTTACTGAGCTGCCTTGTTCCTCAAACTTTTCATTAAGCTGTGAAATCAAACGATTTAACGACGCATTTGCTGAGGCGCTCGTGTTAAACACAAATAAATGCTCGTGAATATCTGCCACTTGCACGGTGCCCTCCGGGCTTAAAATATCGAGCAATTCATCAATTTTTTTAGCAAACGCGGGCTTAAGTGCCCCTCGTATTTTATCGACAGCGTTACGTGCTAAGGTGGGTTTAAGAATAGGCATGGCAGACTCCTTTTTAAGTAATGCTTAAAAAGTACACCGCACTTGCTCAATCGTCAAGAGAATTTTGTTTGAATTGTTTGATATGACCTATTTCAAACAATCTGTTTAATTTTTGAGAATGACACAAAAACAAAAAAGCCTGGCAAGGCCAGGCTTTGGGACGAGATAAAACTCTCCTAGGGGTTACTTGTTAAATTCGTCCTCTGACAGTTCCCCGTCTTTGTTCGAGTCTAACTCGTTGAACACTTTCATTAAGCTTTCAGAAGCTGATGCTTCGCTTTTGCTGATCACGCCATCTTTGTCAGTGTCAAAATCTGCAAAGTTTGCAGCCATAGCGCCTGCGCTGCTCATCATTAGCATTGATGCCATAAGTGCGTTAATTGCTTTCATCTCCACGTCTCCTATTTTTTAAATTGCGCGAATTCTACTGGGGTAAGTTCGTTGTCTTTATTGCTGTCCAGATCACGGTACTGTTTAGCAAGTTGCTCAGAAGCCTGTGCTTCTGTTGGGCTGATCACACCGTCATTGTCACTGTCTAGTGTTTGGAATGTTAGGTCTGCTGCAAAAGCAACAGCGCTAATTAAAGAAGCTGACGTTAGGGTAAAAACGTGTGTTAGTTTCATGTTGTACTCCAATTTATATTTTTATACTGCTATCTGGGCTTGATATAGGGGAGCTGTAAACTGTTACTCGCTCTTGAAGTTAGCAAACTCTTCAGCGCTTAGTGAGCCATTTGCATCTACGTCTAGATCTTTAAACTTAGCCGCTAAACTGGTTAGCGCTTGCGCTTCACTTTGACTGATTGCACCGTCTTTATCTGCATCTAATGCTGTAAATACTTCAGAAGCCTGAGCCGTTGCTGATGCAGCCATAGTGAAAAATGCGATTGTGATAAACTTGTTTTTCATCATCTGATTCCTTATTTATTTGCTCAAAGTCAACTCAGCGCCTACTCGCTGGTGACCGTTTGCGGCTGATATCTAATGTCGCCAATCTGTGAGCGGTTAATGTGTTCGCTGTGACTATTCCAACTTTGATGCCAAAATTGAAATTCCATTTACAAACAACAAGTTATAAAAAACACCTGCAAATAGTTCAGTTTCAATTAAGGCTGACTGTTGCTTAATAGCAACACACCACTCAACCTAACTTTAAAATTTCAACTTTATCAACTAGTTAGATTGTTGCATTTTGGCAACACACGGTTTTGAAGGAAGCAACACATGGGTACAGTACGATTGAAATGGCCTAAAACCCTGCACTTCGCGCAGATTAAAAACTCGCCATCTAAGTTTTTTTCTCAATCACTCAGTCAACAGGCTAGACTGGCGATGTTGCTAGCGCTCGTTCCAATTGTTATTTTAGCCCTGTGGTACGCTCAACAAACAGCGCATCAGCAACAAAAAATAAACGAGATATATAATAAAAATCAGCTACTTATACTTTCTTTTAATGCCTTAAAAAGTGATATTTCGGCACTTGAGAAAGCACATCTCAATAATCAATTGCTCAATAACGCCGAGCTGCAAAAAAGTATTGAGAGCAAGTGGCAAACCACCAAAAAGCGCATCGATTTTTTAAAAAGTTCATACCCAATTGAGAAACTGGTTGCCAAATGGCAACAGTTACAATTACTCACTCCGGGTGAGCAAGCTTTAGAAGTAGACTACGGGCAATTACAGCGACAACTGTTGGCTATAGAGCAACCATTTCAGAATGTGCTAGAGGCAAAACTTGAACGACAAGCACAACAGCTCGCTCAACTTAACCAGTATTTTTTATTTGGTCTGTTCATCCTTATCCCGCTGTTGGTTGTGATCAGTTTATTGGTGATCCGCCGAGTGACACGTCAGCTTAGTGCGCTTGAAGAAGTTATCTGGCAGCTTGGTGAAGGCCGTTTTGACACGCCAATTAATTTACATGGCAGTGAAGAATTTGTGGCCCTAGGTAAAGAACTGGATTGGCTGCGAGAAGAATTACAACGCAGTCACAAACAAAAAGAGACCTTTTTGCGCCATGTGAGCCACGAACTGAAAACCCCACTGGCATCATTAAGCGAAGGGAATAGCTTGCTGCAAAGTGGCAGCTTTGGTGCGATTTCATCGCCTCAGCAGCGTATTATTAAAATCATGGATGGCGCTTTGACCCGTTTAGCAACTTTGATTGATGATTTGCTCAACTACAGTGCAGCAAGCCACCCTCTGGCGCAACAACAACACCCTTTCGCACACATAAAAGATGAATTAATGAAACATTTTGCACTGCAAATTGATGAATCGAACATTGAACTAAAATGGCATGATAAAAGTGAGCAAACATGCCTGCCCTATTTACCCGTGAAGTTAATACTCACACAACTGATTGGTAATGCATTGCAATACGCCAACTCAACCATTGAAGTTAAATATCGCGTCGTTCATAACGATGTCTTTATCGACGTAAAAGATGATGGGCCGGGTATTGAGCTGTCTGAACAACACAAACTTACCCAACCGTTTTACCGTGGTAAACACAGCGAAAATCATGTTGGTAGCGGTCTGGGGTTAGCCATTGTGTCCGAATGTGTAAAGCAGTTAAAAGGCACGATAAGGTGGCAGCATGCCAACCAAGGCTGCCATATCTGTATCCAATTTCCAAGCTATGGAGCACCGACAAATGCGTAATCTAATAACAATACTAATGATATGTACTTTGTCCGCATGTCAGGCCATTTCTTCATCGGTTGGTCATGTCAATTTTGTTGGACCGAGTAACAGCAAACAATCTGAATTTGCGCCGTTGACGACTTTAGTCACAGCACATCAAAGTGCTTGTGACAACGGCACAGCCAAACAGCTTGTTGGCTATCGAGCTTACCTACAACTCCATGAGTTTTTACAAGCTTTTTGTTCGACACGCTCAACCACGACTCAGCTGCGCCTCATCGCACAGCTACACCAACAAAACGACTGGCCACAGGATTACCTGAGTTATTTTGCCATGCTGCATCAACATATCACTACGTTGCGACAGTACAAGCTTGAGAATATTGCGCTTAAAAAGCAATTGACTGAACAGCAAAATGCTTTACATAACGTAGAGTTGGCTCTTAGCAACCTAAAGCAAAAACTGGCGCAAATAGAACAACAGCATCTGTTATCCCCCTCTCATACCGATGCAGAAACTGACAGTAACCCATTAGGAGAACAACAATGAGCATAAATACTATTTTATTGGTTGATGACGATGCATCACTCATTGAATTGTTAGCGATGCGTTTAGAAGCGAACAATTATCACGTTCTCACCGCACACCGAGGTACTCAAGCGCTGCAAATCTTGCAGCAAAGTGTGGTCGACTTGGTGATCACTGACTTACGTATGGCCCACATGGATGGCTTTGAGCTTTTTGAAAATATCAAAAAGAACCATGTTGGCCTGCCTGTGATCATGATGACCGCCCATGGCTCAATCCCCGATGCGGTTGACGCCATGCAGCAGGGCTTTGTAAGTTTTCTAAGTAAACCTATAGAAAGCAAGGCATTACTTGAAGCCATCGAAAACACCTTAAAAAATAACAAAAAGCGCGATGGTGCGACCAATCGCAATCACTTTCATGGCTTAGTCTATCAAAGCACAGCCATGCATCAGGTTGTACAACATATACAAGCATTGGCACCTAGCCAAGCCAATATTCTCATTCAAGGCGCCAGCGGCACAGGTAAAGAAGTCACCGCTAATGCCATTCACAAAGCCAGTAACTACTGTGATGGCCCATTTATTGCCATTAACTGTGGGGCTGTGCCCGCTCATTTGCTTGAGTCGGAGCTATTCGGCCATAAAAAAGGCGCATTCACGGGCGCGATGCAAGATAAAGTAGGCTTAGTACAAAGCGCCAATGGCGGTACATTATTTCTAGATGAAATAGGCGATATGCCGATGGACCTACAAGTCAAACTGCTGAGGGTGTTACAAGAAAGAACGGTGCGTCCGGTCGGTGGTCAAGTCGAGCAAAGTGTAGACATTCGGTTCGTCTCTGCCAGCCATAAAAACCTCCAGCAAGCCGTCGCGGATAAAGAGTTCAGAGAAGATCTGTACTATCGGCTCAATGTGGTGTCTATTCATCTGCCAGCATTAAAAGATCGCCCCGAAGACATTCCGCTGCTGGCCAATCGCTTTGTTAACCGTATCAGTGGCGGCCAGAAAGTGATCAGCCCGCAAGCAATGACATGCCTGCTCAACTACCATTGGCCCGGCAACGTCAGACAGCTCAATAACATTATTGAACATGCGGTGGCATTGAGTTCAGGTAAACTGATCACCGCTGATATCATTGAAAACGCGATCCCCGAACTTGGTCAAGCCAGCTTTAAGGGCCTAAATGACGCCAAAAAGCAGTTTGAGTATGACTATATTCAAAAAGTTTTGTCTTTATGTCAGGGCAATGTAGCGGAAGCTGCCAAGTTGGCGCAGCGCAATCGCTCTGACTTTTATAAGCTGCTCAAAAAACATCAAATAAGTTGCTAGAAAATATAGCGAAACTGGGCGTTAGTCGTTATTGTATCTATACTGTAACAAACGCTATGTGCAAATTACATGTACTTAGCCTAAAACGCATTGAGCCATCGTGCAAAAGTGGTTCAATGCGCTTGAATACATTTAATGTAATCAAGGTTATTCAGTAAACACACTCAATGACAACACTTTGTTAGATGGTAAAGCAAACAAAAATCAAAACTCAATCCATCAGCAAAAATACCCGTAATACAGGAGCACCCTATGAGAATGCGCCAAAAACTAATCGTCAGTTTTTTGCTCACTGTTATCGTGCCTATTCTAGCCATCTCCGCGGTCAGCATCTCAAAAACCAAGCATGAGTCACTTAACAGCTTTTTAGATTTTTCTAGCAGTGAGATACGCCAGATAGAAAACACTTTCGTACTGTTCTTCGATCAAATGAAAAACAATGCAAAGTTTTTGGCTCAACATAAATCGGTCAGTAACATGCCGAATAATATCACCCAATATTTTGGTGCTGAAAAGCCCATGACACCGCTTAAGAACTCTGCCGAAGAAGGAGAAATTTTTGAGTTTTATACCGCTTTTGGGCAAACACATCCAGAGCTGTTGTTTGTCTATTTAGGCTCCGAATCAGGCGGTTTCATCCAGTATCCAGCAGAGCCTTTGGGAAACTACGACCCCCGCAAACGCCCTTGGTATCAAAATGCCAAGGCATCCCCTAAAAGCGTCATTATCACCGAACCCTATCAAGGGGTAACAGGTCAGGCTATGGTGTCAGTTGCCACGGGTATTTTTAAAGGTGGTGAGTTTGCAGGCGTACAGTCATTAGATGTCACACTCTCTACTTTGACTGATATTGTTAGCAACATAAAACTGGGTGAGACGGGCTATTTGATTTTGCTAGACAGTAAGGGAACGATTTTGGCAGATCCCAGGCGTCCCGAAAACAACTTCAAAAACATTAATGATCTGAATAACCCTCTTTACGAACAAATATCTACGGTTGGTGATAAACCCTATATCAGCGTTGAGATGGCAAATAAAACCGTTGACGCCAAGGTGTACCACTCTAAAACACTCAACTGGCGCTTTGTTGCTGTAATAGATGAGGATGAGATTCTATCATCGGCTTACAGCATGTCGTGGAGCATTACCCTGATAGCCCTTGTTATGCTGGTAATTTTTGGCGTGATTGCCGTTACACTCGCGAACAAAATAGTGTTCCCCATCGAACGCGTTTCTGAAGGGCTAAGAGATATCGCCCAAGGTGAAGGTAACTTGTCTAAACGCTTGCAAGTAATCGGTAATGATGAAATCAGCGAGCTTGCAACGTGGTTTAACCAGTTTTTAAACTCTATAAACTCTTTGGTCAAAGACATCCAGCAAAATGCCCATACGCTCAACAGTTCGGCACAGCATTTTGAGACGCAAATCAACGACATTCGCAGTCAATGTCGCAATCAACAAGGCACCGCAAATCAAGCGGCACACAATACTGAGTCGGTCCACCATATGGCACAAAATGTCAGTGACAACTGCCAAGGCTCTCTTGATGAAATTGCTCAAACGGACCAATTTACCCTCTCAGGGAATACCTTGATAAGTAATACTGTTAAGCAGGTTGCTCAGCTTAATAGCTCACTTGATGCCTCGGCGGCAGAGATTTCCCAGCTAGAGAGTGAGAGTAATAATATTACCAATATTCTAGGCGTTATTCGTGGCATTGCGGAACAAACCAACCTACTGGCGCTAAATGCAGCAATCGAAGCAGCAAGAGCAGGTGAACAAGGCCGAGGTTTCGCGGTGGTTGCAGATGAAGTTAGAACCCTCGCGCAACGCTCACACGACGCGACGCAAGAAATCGAGCTGGTTCTGACTAAACTGATTGAACAAACACGCGCTGTCTCAACCACAATGACACAAAGCGTGTCCGCATCCAGTGAGGCTATCGCACAATCAGAGGAAGCCCATCAGGCCTTTGAAAACATCGCAAGCAGCGTGACCAAAGTGAAAAGCTTGATCAGTACAATCGCTCATGATGCGCAACAACAGGGTCATTCTGCCAGTCAAACTCACGACCAAATCGCAGGCCTTACAGAGTCTGTTACCCAAGTAAGCCAAGCATCGGATAGCTTATCGGACGGTGCTAAGTCTCTAGTTGAACTGGCAAAAAGTTTAGATCAGCTGGTCGGTCGTTTTCACATTGATTAAGGATAACTATCAAAGTGTGTACAAAGTGACAAAAGAGTACTCTATTTGTCACTTTGTATTAATTTTTAACGGATTAGAATCAATTTTTTAGCTGTTTATAAAAGGAAGTAGACGTTGCAAAACATCACCACTGATTACAGTAAATCACAAGGGAACTGGCTATTACTGTGCGCTCTATTACAAGGTTTAGGGCTGCTGCTGTTACACCAAGCTTTTAGTTTTGATTGGCCGATTGCAAGCTCACCTTCACTATTACTTGCTTGCTATGCGGTACTTTTAACTGGCCCGTCGATACTGATATACGGTGTTAATCAAGACTCTCATCGGGTGTTTTACAACATTGTTATTACTTTTACTTTAATCGCAGCGCTATTGGGGGTTTATGTGGGCAGCCAAACCCTTCACCCTAAGTACCCCGATTTGGCGCTACATGGCATGGGCTTTGCGGCGGTGATGTCATTACTCACCTTCAAAGTGTTTATTTTTGCCTCTTCAATTCATTTACAAGATCATCAATGGCAAATCTGCTACAGCAGGCTTATTAGCAACACCTGTCGTTTGCTCATTACGGTTACGCTCGCCAGTATTTTTACTTTGCTGGTGTGGCTTATCGTTGTGTTATGGGCCGAATTGTTCAACAAGATTAATATCACGTTGTTTAAAGACATATTTTACGAGCCTTGGTTTATCTACCCGACACTCTCTTTGGCCCACGCAATTGGGGTGCTTAAAATCCGCCGCAGTAACAAGGTTGTCAGCACTGCCAATCAACTGATCCAAACACTGTCATTTGCTTTACTGCCTTTATTACTGTTGCTGAACTCAGTATTTTTAGTGGCGATAGCTTATGTAGGATTAACAGCCCTTTGGGACAATGGTGGCAGCAACTTGGTATTCGTCTTAACCGCATTAATCTTAGTGACTCTAAACCTTGCCTTTCAAGACTCTAAGCAAGCACCAAAAATGCACCGTATTGCCTATCTGCTGATACTTGCTGGCATCGCCATTTTACCAATTTATTTGGCCATCAGTGGCTATGGCTTATGGCTAAGAGTGGAACAGTATGGGCTAAGTATCAGCAGGTTATGGGCCATATTTATGTGGGTATTTCTCACTTTATATCTCACCTGCTACAGCATCAGCATCATTACCAATGCACGCAATTGGCTTGATTCACTCGCAACCATCAACACACGATTAGGACTGCTCTTGATCGTTGCTTTATTTATCAGCCAATCACCAATTTTGAATTTTAAGCAACTTAGTGCACAAAATCAGCTTGCCAGAATTCACGCAGGTATTACGCCAGTTGATGACATTGACGTATATTATTTTGCCCATGAGTTAGGTGTAGCTGGACGAGATGTACTCAAAGAAATAGACGCCCATTTTACCGAACAACACCCCCAATTGGGGGCAAGGATTGAGGCGGCATTAAACAGCTTAACTCAAAGCGAGTCAAACGCTGAAAGTACTCAAACCACAGTGGCTAACCTCATTAATGCATTAGAGGTAAGAGGAGAGACGCCCAAAACGGCGCTTGAACCTGCCCTCATAAGTGCATTACAAAATTACGCTAATACGAATAGCTCAGCAATCGCAAATAGCTCACGATTGATTTTACTACCTGTTGAGCTCACAGGTGATAAACAAAGCGAATACTTGCTGATTATGAAACGGCCCAACTACTTTGAGCTGCCGCTATTTTATTTAGACGAAGGTAAATGGCTCACAAAATCCATGTATTTTAACTACACAAAACAGGGAAGTGACAAAGAGCTAGTTGAGGCATTGCTCGCTGGAGAGTATCAAATCACGCCAGCCAAGTTTAAAGATATTCAGATAAACGGTACATCCTTGAAAGTGTCACAATATTAAACCATGAGTGTAAGGCGCTGATTTTTACTCAGCGCCTATTGAACAATAGCCTAAATCACTTAAATATCAGTTTTACCACTCTGGTAGAGAGTTTTGCTTGGAAAACTTTCATTTCACTCCTATTATTAACCACTTACAGCACGATTAATGGGTCAGCTGAGTTTGTTTTTATGAAATCATTTCCATCGTTATATTTTACGAACCTATTCTTGGTTGGTGGTACGGGTTTACTGACCACTTACCTTGCTTTGTACCTTGGCCAACATGACGTCTCGACATTTTGGATTGGGCTGCTCACGTCGTTTTATTACATAGGTTTATTACTTGGCTCCAAACTTGGCTATCACTTGATTAAATCTGCCGGCCATATTAGAGCGTTTTCTGCCAGCACAGCCATCGTCACCGCATGCGTCGCCTGCCACGGCATAAGTGACAATATCTACCTGTGGTTAGTGCTACGCTTTGTCGTAGGCTTGGGAATGATGTGCAATTATATGGTACTTGAGAGTTGGCTTAATGAACAAGCAGCACCAGAGCAACGTGGACGGGTATTTTCGTTCTATATGCTAACGTCCTATTTGGGTATGGTTGTAGGTCAGTTCGCGTTATCACAATTCCCCGAACTGGGTTATGCTCCGCTTTTTCTTATCTGCATTGCTCTGTCATTTGGCATCGTGCCAATTTCCATAACTCGTAGAATACACCCTAAACCGCTTAAACCATTGCAGGTCAGTTTATGGGGTTACTTCAAAAGAGTACCGCAATCATTAACCGCAGTATGTTTTGCTGGGATAATCAATGGTAGCTTTTATGGCCTAGCCCCAATCTTTGCCAGTCAAGCGGGGTTAAATGCCAAAGAAATTGCCATGTATATGTCTGTCACCATAGTCGCAGGCCTGCTTGCTCAGTGGCCCATGGGAATACTGTCAGACAGAGTGCGACGTAGTATTCTGTTGCGAACTAATGCATTGGTTATTGGTGTTGTGTCGTTAGCACTGTTCTTTTTACCAACGCAAGCGCCTTTGAGCTACTGGCTCACATTTATGTTTGGTTTGTTTGCATTTACACTCTATCCGTTGTCGTCTGCATTAGCTAACTCACGAGTAGATGATGAACACAGGGTTGGGGTTTCTTCTTCTTTACTGGTGGCTTTTGGTGCTGGTGCGAGTATCGGTTCAGCATCTATTGCCCAAGTTATGACCTACTTTGGTCCTCACGCACTGTATGCTTCATTTGCGCTTTTAACGGTTGTGATGTACTCACTATTAACCTACATCAATGCACGACAAAAAGCAGAGCAGCCTGAGCCAAGCGACTATGTTGCAGCAACCTCAGATATCACCAGCTCTCCGCTGGCGGCTACCTTAGACCCACGCATTGAAGAAAAAACAGCGCAAGAACAACTGCTTGTTGTTGAGGAAGATGAAGAGGAAGATGAAGATGAAGATGAAGATATTGACGCGACCACTTTAACCGATGATAAGCAAACGGATAAAGTAAATTAACTATAAGCATTAATCACGGACACAATCTCGTTTGACTGTGTCCGGTCTATACAGCTACTAAAAACAATAACTCTTGATTTGCCTTCCCTCAAATAACACCTTGTCGCTCATTGTAAATGTCGGTTCCGTATTCAGATCAGACGCAATGTCTTACCATCTGCCTATGTATTGCTTAGTGCAATAAGCATCACCTTGTTTGTACCTTATACTATACAGTTTTTCCTAAAAAGCGTACAATTCTCGTTTCGAATTCAACAACAATCAAACTTAATAGATTATAAGGGTAATATGAAACAGATACTCAACACTAAGGGATTAGCGTTATCAATGCTTACGCTTGCGTTAACGGCATGTGGTGGAAGTGGGAGCGGAAGTAATAGTGATAAAACTCCAGACACATCTGACGGAAAAACTCCCGTCATTGTAGCACCAGAGCCGGAGCCAGAGCCAGAGCCGCAGAACAAAGCGCCAGTTATATTGGCAGCGGAAGGGCTAGAAGCACAAGAAAGAGCCCTATTCTCGCTTTCTGCACAAGCGTCTGATGAAGATGGTTCTATCGAAAGCTTCGTTTGGGAGCAAACCGCAGGAACCACAGTTGAGTTATCTGGCACAGACACGAATACTGTTGAGTTCATTGTGCCCGATTTAACCGAAGATGAAACCATCACACTTAAATTAAGTGTCACTGATGATGACAACGAAACCACTAGCAAAGAGTTTGTTGTCGCAATAAACGCATACGCTGCGCCCTCTGCGGACGTTATCACTGACAAAGCCTTATTGACGTGTATGAACGACGCACAACTAGATATGGGTGCAACTGCGATTGAGTGTACTGACGCGCCTATTAGCTCTTTGGCAGGTTTAGAGACACTTACACAACTGGTGTCGGTTAAGTTTGAAAATACTCAGCTTGAAAGTCTAGAAATGCTAGGGACACTCACGCAGCTAGAAGACTTAACGCTACATAATAACCCTACCACGGATTATTCTGCGCTAAATAATTTAACCGCGCTTAAGTCACTATCGTTCAACGTCAATACAAGTTCCTATCAACCAGACATTGACTTCACGAACTTTCAAAACCTAACGTCTTTGACGCTGCAATATATTGATACTTATCGCTACAATAGCTTTGACTTGTCAACCCTACCCACATCACTAACCGAGTTGCATTTATCAAGATTAGAAGCATCTAACGCTAGTGCGTTATCATCGCTGTCTCAGTTAGAAAAGTTAAGTTTAGAGCATGTGGGCAGCATTAGCTCCTTGTCTTTTTTAACCACAATGCCAAACATAAAGGAAGTCACATTCGCAGGCCTCAATGTGAATGATCCAACGGCATTTTCATTAACTCCTAATCTAGAAAAGCTAGCACTTAGACAAATTGACTTTGAAGATTTCAGTTTCCTTGCGAATCTCACCAAGCTGACGTCTTTAGCAGTAGAGTCTGGATATTATCATTATAATAGATCGTTTGATGTCAATACTATCAAAGAGCTGTCGGAGCTAACAACGCTGTCTATCGATGGAGTTCAACTGAAGAATACATCTGGGTTAAGCTCTCTAACCAACCTTACTGCACTCGCGCTAAAAGACAACAATCTAACTACGCTAAGCTTTTTGGCAAATTTAGAAAAGCTAACTCATCTAGCAATTGCTAGAAACGCTCAAGTTATCGATATCGCTTGGATTGCATTTTTACCAGAGCTAACAGAACTCAGCCTTGATTCGCTACATAGTGATGTTTCGTACGAAGCGCTTGCACAGCTTACTTCACTCACTAAGTTAAATATTCGACATAGAAATACATATGGCTCTTTGGACATAGCAAATCTTAGTCAATTAAGTCAGCTTGAAGTGCTAACTGTTCAAGTGGGTGAACTCACCAACATAAGCATCCTTTCTGATCTGACAAGGCTACAATATCTGTTCATTAATTCTCATGATATTAATAAGTTGCCAAACATTAGTACATTATCACAGCTTACAGATTTATCGATTGTCAACAACAGCTATTACAGTGAGAGTAATCAAGTGGCGTTCGCTAATTTAGGTGCCAGCTCATCGTTGACCAGCTTAAGACTAAATGGCTTTTCGTATATCGAAGACTTAACAGCACTAGCTCAGTATTCAGCATTAGAAGAGCTAGAGATCCGAAATTCCAAAGCTACAAATATCACGCCAATATCACAGCTAGACAAGCTTAAGAAGTTGACGCTATCTGACTTTCAAGCGCTTAACCATGTAGCTGATTTGGCAAGCCTTAACAAGTTGGAGTTTCTAGCTATATATTCAAGTCCTTACGTACTATGTGCCGATCTAGAAACAATACGTACCACGTTCGCTGATACAACATTACTTGAGCTTTCAAATCAGTGTATCGAGAGCTTAGTAGACTTAAGCCTTATTGAGGATGAAAACCTAAGGACGTTTATCCGTAATAATAGATACTATGATGCGCTTGCACTGAATTATTTGTCAGTTCACAACAGCAACAACATTTTATCACTGGCGGGCATGGAGCAGTACAGTAACTTGGAAAGCATATCCTTGTCTACAGAACATGCTATTGACCTTTTGAATAGCTTTGATATTGAGCAATTATCTAATTTAAACGCCATATCAATATCATACAGTCAATTGACCACATTGGATGAGCTTGTTCTACCTCAAGCTGTGAAGTCATTTACAATCACAGAAAACTATAAAACTATTGATTTAGAAGGTTTTAATGCCCCTTATGTTGAGTATCTAAATTTATCTTGGAGCTCGCTGTCAAACACACAGTTATTGGCAAACTTTACCAATTTGGTAAATTTAAATGTGTCTTACACGAATCTAGAGGATTTGACGCCACTGCATTCACTAACGCAACTTGAAGAGCTACACATATATCAGCACGATAGTTATGAGTGTGAACAAATAGAGGCGCTAACGGCAGCTTTACCCAACACATATATCGCGAAGTATAGTTCTTGTAACTAATCTCTTCTGGGGCCATCGAGTCGATGCGCCCCTCAACTTTCTCCTCTAGATAACGTTCTAGATACATTTTCTCAGCCCTAAATTACCAAACAGTAGCCTGTGTAACGCCACCCTATTGCCCATTGTTTGACTTTATGCCAATTACCCCAGATAAACCTTCATACAGATCAATAACGGTTGGCTTATTAGCCCTTATTAATTCTTATTTAAATGCAATCGGTTGAAATTTTATTCGGTATTTAGCAAAAGCAAACATTTCGACATTTCTAGAAATATCTTGATCTGTCGTTTTGCCTGTCTTACACTGCGTGTTATGAAAATAGAAATGGCTGCCAACCAACTGGCAGAGCTTGGGCATGTAACCCGACTCGAAATTTACCGAATTTTAGTACGCGCAGGCCACCACGGCTTGGCAGTGTCTGCTATTCAAGAAAAGTTAGATATACCAGGCTCAACGCTTTCTCATCATATTTCTCGATTGGTGAAAGTCGGGTTATTGAGCCAGACCCGTGAAGGTCGTATGCTACGATGCCAAGCGCAATATAAGGAGCTTGAGCGTCTTATTGCATTCCTATCTGAAGAGTGCTGTAAAGGTTGCGACTAAAAAAAAAAAATTTAACCCATATTTCGAATATTCTAGAAATGTAAAAATTAGGAGATTCTATGTTTACTTATCAACAATGGCAAAGTGCGCTCACATTTTTTGTATCCACCTTTGCTGAGCTTACCGTACTGTTTTTAGTGATAAGCTTTATCGTCAGTGTCGTTAATCACTACCTACCCACGGCAAAAGTGCGCCAGTTATTGTCTGGTAATAGTGGCTATTCCGTAGCCATTGGTCTTGGAGCAGTTACGCCGTTTTGCAGCTGCTCAACACTGCCAATGATGGTTGGATTGCTCAAAGCCAGAGCCGCATTTGGTCCCGTTATGGCCTTTTTATTTACCTCTCCTCTACTTAACCCATTTATCATTGCCCTGCTTTGGGCCACATTCGGCGCCAGTATTACGCTATGCTACGCTTTCTTTGCAGTAACGATGGCGTTGCTATCTGGCATACTGATGCAGCGATTTGGCTTTGAGCGCTTTATTCGTGAAGAGTTGTTTGCATGCCCATCAAATGAGACAGGCAAAGCAAGCAATGAAACGACTTGTCAAACCAATCCATCTAGCAGCTGTGTTCCCCAAAGCACCAATAAGCCACAACCAATGGTCCCATTCATTGCCCTCTGTAAGAGCGCATTTAAGCAATTAACCATGATGTTGCCATACATGGCAATTGGCGTGGCTGTGGGTGCGGCTTTACATGGCTTTGTGCCCACTGAACTGTTTAGTGCGCTGGCAGATGTCCATCTTTTATTAATGATCCCACTATGCGCCATGATAGGTACTTTCTTGTATGTTCGAGCCTCGACCATGATCCCCATTGCCGCATCATTGGTTGCAAAAGGACTAAGTCTAGGTGCGGTGATGTCACTGACCATCGCAGGCGCGGGCGCAAGCCTACCTGAGATGATTATGCTCAAAAAGCTATTCCACTGGCCATTACTCATCGCGTTTATCACTTTGGTATTTACCACCGCCTGTCTAACGGGCTTGGGTATCGAATTATTGAACTTGAGATAGCAGGAGAAACATTATGATCACCATTGACAGTGACTTTTAAGGCGGCTCATTGGGATAATCATGACTGCCAGCAACGTGGGATTGAGCGGAACAAGACAGGCACCTTGACGTTAGAAGGTGCCTGCAGATTAGAGTTTTCAGTATCAGATAATTAATATGTGATACCCGACTTTAGACACTTATTACAATGGCAGTTCGCTGATCTGTTTCGCAACTCTTACACCACTTCTAACCGCACCTTCCATGTAGCCTAGGTATAGGGTATCTGTGTGCTCACCAGCGAAGTAAATTCGCCCTATAGGCTGTTTAAACAACGCCCAATAGGCGCTCATTTGACCTGGTCCATAGGCTAAAAATCCCCCTTTCGTCCATTGCTCATTTAACCAATCTTGAGATTTAGCTTCGATAAAATATTGTGATGACCCCGGATACATCAGTTCGATTTCAGCAAGTCGTGTGTCTATAACTTGTTGGTCGCTCCAATGCTGTTGCATCTTACTAAAATCTCCCGATGTATAGGCAATCAGGATACCGCCCTCGCCGCCTTGACGCTCTGTGGTCTCCCAAGTCCAGCCTGTTGGTAGGCTTGCAACTACCGTATCGCCACCAAGGTTGTGATCTAACCAAAAGCGCTTGCTGTAGCGCAGCAGTACCTTTGAGTGTGTACCGTAATTAATATGTTCAGCGGCTTGTGTTAACTGCTCTGGCAACGCTGGAGTAAAGGTGATTTTGTTTAGCACTTTTAAAGGCACTGTGACGACTATCACATCCGATGTATAAGTATCATCGGTGACCGTTGTGACGGTAATTCTATCGTCAGCTTGTTGGATGTTTTTGACTGCTTGATTAAGTAAGATCTCACCCGAAATATGTTCTGAAAATGCCCGAGTCATAGCCCGACCGCCTTTTAAAAAGCGATATGATTCCACATCATCATCAGCGACATTTTCATATACCTTTGCATATTGAGCCAAATGTAGCAGTGATAGGTCTTTAGGCTCGTCAAACTCACCTCTGACGAACTGCTCCGCAAGCTGTTTTGCGCTCGACTCTAGCTGCAATTCATCTATCCAGCTTTGCACATCTCGCTTGTCTACTTCTACAGCCGCATCCAACAATAAGGGTCTCTCGGGATCAGGCACCAGATCCGCCAATAGACTTAACTCATCATAAAACCGATAATAATCAGTAACTACTGCGGTATTATACGATGCGTCAAACTCTCCGTAACTCACCAGCTGACCATCAATGTAATACGCACCGCTTTGGATACTCCCTTCATACCCTGTGCTTGCCAACTCGGCGCCAAACAGGCTGGCGTATCGATGAAGCTCTTTGTGAACGGTCTCACCATCGATAAATTCTCCACCGATTTCACCACTTTGTTGGCCCATCTCTAGCGTCGCGACTCGTCCACCGATACGGTCTCGAGCCTCTAATACAGTCACTTTAAAGCCAATTTGTTCTAGCTCATAGGCAGCGCTTAGCCCTGATAAACCAGCGCCAACAACAATGGCTGTCTTTTCGGTACTCGGGTTTAGAGAGTCGACAGGGTAGCCTATTTCATAACTATCCCCACATGCGCTTAGAAGCAATAGTAGTAAAGATGTGAAGGTACTTCGGAAAAAGTCCATTTTCCAAATTTTCATTGTTAAATCCTCATTATTAAATATAAACAAACGCCAAAAATAAGTGGCGATAAATTATATTTATAACAAACACGAAATACCAAACTATATTTAATAAATAATAAGCCATTAAAATAAAATTAATAAATTTCAATTTATAATAATTTACATATTATCTTCTAAGTACTTAATAAAACCAGGTGATTCGATATAGTACTTTTCACCATATTGAGAAATAATTACCATTGATTTGAGCTTCTTAACACTTGTTTGAATCGCCGAGGTGGTAATATCACTCTTGGTTATTTTACTTAATTTTTCAATAGTGCTAGTGCTATACAAAGCAGTACAGCCTTTTTTTATTAAACTTAATACTGCGATATCTAGCTCTCTGAGTCGCTTTTTAAGATTTTCAAAGTCACCATCTTGGATCATCAACGCTTTAATATACTCACGGCCCTCTTTTAGGCTCGTTTGATTTGCCATCAAATAAGTCATTAACTTCATCATCCAAAACGGAGACTTATCAATCTCTTCATAGAAATCACCAACTTCCAACGGATCATAATGCAAGTTAAAGTGCTTGCTTAACGTGTCACAGCAATGTTTTACAAACTCATCCCCAAGCCTTGGAAAATCAATCATAAATGCCGAGTCGTAGAATGGCCGATCTTTATCAGTGAACATGGCATTGACGCCCGAACGGCTCGAGCCGGCAAATACCACACTGATGTCACTATAAGTGTCTAATGCGGTTCTCAGTGCATGCTGCACCGATAGGAACTTCTCTGACGAAGCGAGGTGTTGAATTTCATCAATAATAATCAGGGCTTTATCACCGCACTTATTAAATAATGCTTCTACTAGTTGATTGATTTTATATAGCTCGGATTGGCTTGGCTTGTGCGCGTTGCTATCACTAAATTCTATGGTGGCTTTACCAAATACGTTATTGCCCACCTCTAGCTTTTTAATCTCCGAGTTGGCAATGTCGCTTAGTTTGCCCTTTACCGACTGATTCAAAACATTCAGTGTGCTACTGAGCGCTTGGGTAATAGCAAGCGTTGGATTTTCAGGCTCTCCCCAAAGGTTTACATAGACGGGAATAAAACCATTATCCAAAGCAATAGGATAAAGATCTTTGAGCAAAAATGTTGTTTTACCCGTTCTGCGTACATCAAGCAGCGCGATACGGCTCACCGCGCCTTGATATACTGTTTGTAGATATGACTCAGCAAGTGCTTTTCGTTGAAAATGCCAATTGATCTTTTTCATCTAGTCTACCCGCTATGCTGTTTTATGGTTAATTATGCATAGTATACATAATTAACCATAAAACAGCATAGCAAGTAACAAAACCAAAATGCAGCCCAATTAACTTAAGCTGCCAAGGCTTAGCCTAAAGCTCAATCATTGACCACTGAAAAGTGCCAAAATCTCACTTTCATCAAGGGCCTTTTTGAAAAAGCGCACGTCATCTATATCCCCAGTAAAGTGATTACCCGTTGATTGATTATCGCCATCGCGTCGTGCACCTATCAAAATATCCATACCATTACTTGGCACAAAGCCAGACACTTTGCTCCCCAAAAGCTGGCCATCTAAATACACTTTAAAATAGCCTGTGCTGTGATCGTTCACCAGCGCAGCAAAATGCCACTGCCCATCATCTATTGTGTCTGAGCTGCTGCGAATCGTTCTATATGCGCCGTCTTCCAAGCCCACTCTGCCATACAGTGCACCATTACTTCCTGCAAACAGATAGAACTGAACATCTGAGGTGGCATCTTTAACTTTAGAAATTAAGGCACCACTGTGGGTGGTTTTAAACCACAAGGTAGCAGTAAAGCTATGTTGCTGGGGGTTAACATCCATCAATTCATGCGCAAATAGGTTCACATAATCATCACCATCAAAACCTAACGCGCCTTGAATATGACCTTCATTCACCCAAGTAGCACCGTCTACCACACCATTGACTTCGCTTAAAGTGCCACTATTCACAGCGGTGTTACCTGAGCCATCATCAAGTGTCAGGTGCAGTAAATCCGCATAGTTTAAATCAAAACTAAAGCTCGCCTCTATCACGTGATTCTCACTCACGCTATCAAATAGATACTCACTTGCAACAGGCACAGGCTCTCCATCCACCAGTAAAGATGATACCTGATACAAAGGCGCAGGAGAGATTGTCATGGTTTGGCTATCGCCACGTGCGACCGACACAGGCCCATTGGGTAAAATATCACCGTGTGCGCCGCTAAACGTGCTGATCCGAACAACTTTGGGCGCAAAGTGTGCTTTAACTAGCTTGTGACCCATCACTTCGCAGCGCCCACTAGCCACCTGATCGCACCCTTCCCAACCGAGAAAATCGTGGCTACTGTCGGCGATAGCACTCAAAGTAACTAGCTGATTAGTATCAAACACACCACCACATGTTTTTGGACAATCAACACCCGCAGGATTGCTAACAACACGCCCGCCCTCGTTCATTAACACTCTTAGCGTGACGTATTCAAGCGCGCCAATGTCATATGCCCCTTGCAATGGCCGAGTGATGTTGACTAAATCCGTCGTTAGCCTTGTGGCCTCAACGCCATACTCTGCTGGCATATCTGTACCAGTATTCTGGGCAGAGGTCCCAACTTTAAGGGCATACGGTGCATCATTTCCGCCCTCTAAAGTATCAGCAGAGGTATTGAGGTTGGAGGCCACAATCACATCTCCAGCCACATCCATCGGCGTGCTGTCTGGTATGATTAAGTTGTTCGCAACCGAGTGGGTTTCTCTATATATGCGAAAATCAACACTTTCTTTTACGGGGTTAATAATCGTGTTATTAATTACATGGTGTGATTTACCTTGGTAGATCTGCTGCCAAGGAATGTGCTGATCTTGCTCGTCGTACATTTTATGATGCTCATCATCGGTATTAAAACGCACTTGAATAGCGGATTCTTTACCATACTGACCACCTTTGCCCGCATCTTTAATAACATTGTTAGCAATCACCCCCCCAAGCGTTGGCGCATGAACTCCCATACCATAGCCACCTTCAGTTCCACCTTCTAGCGTATTGCGATATACATCGCAATGAGTATTCGTTTGTAAGCTGATGGCGCCTATTTGATCACGGTTATAGTTCTTAGTCGAAAAGTTCGTCACTTGGTTGGAAAAAACTTCGCAATCAACGGCACTAGATTTAACGTTGATTGAATCCCAGCCCGTTCTATCAACTATGTTGTTATATATTTTTACACCAACCAACTGCCCTGCCATTGGCTCGTTGTAATCACCAAATGCGACTTGCTGCTGTTGGTCAGGTATTTGATAGTACTGGCAAATACGTCTCTCATTACCTCCCATCCCTGAACCTGGTAAATGAAATGGGTCGGCATGTTCACTCGCTTTGTACAGCCGATAGCTACCATTAGAGCCAATATACATTCCTTCTGTGCCTGTATTGTGAATGTAATTATCGTGATAGCTGGCATTGTAAAAGGTCATGTCACCTTTGGAACTAGCATCAAGATGGTTAATCACACCATCGTTGTTGTAGTCATGCATATGCTCTTTTTGATATTGTTCTGGTGTGTCATGAAGCACTAAAGGCTCATTGTAAGCGTCGTAAAATTGTGGCGTTTCGCCTTGCTCTGCATAGCGTGCGGGCACTGAGCCATCCGAGCAATTGCTAAAGGTTTTTAAATTAAGACCAGATTGACTGGTATAGCCCACTTCAATATGATCCAGTTCGATGTCGCTGCTGCGTTTGTAATAAGCAACACCTTTGCGAATGGTACCGACGCGACCGTCAATCTTAAAGCCATATTCATACGCCTGATTACCAGAGCCAGTAATATGCAAATGTTGGGAATTTAGCACCTCTATCGCAGTATCGATGTAGCCATTGCTATCAAGGTTTTTAAATACCACCTGCCCACCAGAATTTATCACGGTAATGGGAGCCTCAGCTGTTCCTGCTACATTTTCGATTCTTAACTCATGACTGGCGCCCTCAGGCGCGCCTTTAACACATAGCACCGTACCAGGTACCAACAACTGTGCAGGATTAAGTGATTCATTTCCCTTACCTTCTACCGTATTACTCCTACCATCTAGGGTGATACGCTCTTCATGACTGAGTTGCACGGTATTGGTCGACGAGCATAACGGCTCGGTTTGAATTGCTGTAATAGTTCCTTCAACCCAAGTATTGTTATTAACAGTGGCTGGGTTTTGTTCATCGAACAGACGCAAATGCAAACGATGCGACATCCACTGCTCATATACAAGTGGGATCAGTTCATCGCCGACGCTCTGATTGTTGGTCTCAAACTCTGTCAAAAGGTAAGTATTACGTACAGACAAGTTACTATCAGTACGCGTATTGCTTGGTATCACTAAGTAAGAGCCCGCATTGTGTGGGTCTATCACCAGCCTTAGCTTTGGTTGAGTTTCATCCATTGTCAGTGACACATTGCCGATTGTTGCCTCATAGCGAATACCCGCAGATTGAGACTCAGCCACATAGTTAGGATAGCTGCTTAAGTCATGCATCTGGCTGTCATACCAGTATTCACCCACAATAGGATCTGACAATTTAATTGTGTTAGTAACCAGTGAATATGGGTCTTTTACTTCATTGACATAGCCACTAAAAGTGACTTTATATAAGTCGGCCAAGCTGTAAAAAGGTAAACAAATTATACCTACAGCCACGAGTGAGCGATGGGAAGTTAGAAGCGTCATTTTATAATCCTTTTATATTAAAACTGTTCAAAACGTAAAATATATTTTATTTTTAGATTTTTTATTCCAATAAAATTAGGTCGGAGAATAATTTTAACCAAACCATCGTAGTACACCTACACTTTGTAAGGCTTAATATTGTAAGAATTTTTGACAAGGAATCGTTTTCGCTCTGTCTTATATGAAATATTTCATATTAATTAAGTACTTATAGACACTTCATCAAATAAAAAATTCTAACCGTATTATTTTTAAACATACTACTTTATAACTAGCTTTTGAGAGGGGATTGGCGAAACAGCTCCTATACATTTTCATGATGGTTCACAACGCTTGTTTATTGCCTTCATTTAGTTAAATATAATTCCAGCATCAGAATAAAAACTAACCCTCGCATAGTTACAAGGAAGCACCGAATATGTTCAAAATACAATGGCTAATTCTGAGCGTTTGTTTAACGTTTTCTGCAATAGCAAAGGATAACCTCACCAGTCAGCCCTTTGAGCTTGCAAAAACCCTGACATTTAAGTCACAATCTTTGCAACAATCACGCTCAGTACATGTTTATTTGCCACCCAGTTATACGCAAAACAAACAGCAAACTTACCCAGTTATTTACCTACTAGATGGCTCTAAAGATGAAGACTTTATTCATATTGCTGGCTTAGTGCAGTTTGCTAATTTCCCTTGGCTCAATATATTACCTGATACCATTGTTGTGGGTATTGAAAACATTGACCGTAAGCACGACTTCACCACGCCCAGCAATAATGCCTTGGATAAAAAAGAACTACCAAGCCACGGCGGTGCAAAACAGTTCATAGACTTTATTGCTAAAGAGTTACAACCTATGGTCACACAGCGCTACCGAACTAATGGCACTTCGACTTTGATAGGACAATCACTTGGAGGCTTATTGGCAAGTGAAATTTTATTTAATCACAGCGCAATGTTCGATCATTACGTGATCATCAGCCCCAGCCTATGGTGGAATGATGAAGCGCTTCTTAAACAAGCGTTTAATCCTTCTCAATCACCAAAATCGGTCTACATCGGAGTGGGTAAGGAAGGCGAACAGATGGAGCGTTTAGCCAAGCAACTGCATAAAAAAATCACGCCAAAACTGCTTGATAATACACAGCTTGAATTTGGCTATTTTCCACAGCTAACCCACGGTGATACGCTGCACCTAGCTGTATACGACGCATTTAAGAAAATCAAATACTGAGCTTAAGCAGCTGAGTGATGCCAGCCGCCTCATTCAACACAGTACAAAGTTCATTTAGAGCAATAACCCAAACGCGCCCCTTCAGCAATTAACAAGTAGCCAAGTATTGCTACATTTTTGTTTATTATTGCGCACAAAGTCATAAAACTGTCATCTAACTGCGCAATAATGCGCCCCACTTAAAATCAACCACCACTTGAAGACGATGACACAACCACCGGTACTGCTGAGTTTCTCAGCTCGCGCACTAGATGAACATGCTGAAGATCAAGCCTGTCTACACGCGTTGCAGTACGATACCTTGCAACTTGAATATCATACTATGGGTTTACCATTTTTATGTGAGCTACCGTTTGATGCTCAACTTGGAGATTCAATTGCCTTATACGCAACCTCGGTAACAGCGCGCTCAGCAAGCTTCAGCGCAGAAGCTCCCGTGACAAAACAAGCGTTAGATACAGGCCATCAAAGCTTAACGTTAAAAGGCCAAGGTGAATCTGGTGAGTATATAGTGCAACTTAGTTTGGTGGGTCTACATGGTATGGTCAAAAATACCGTGGAATACAACGCTTATATCAACAATACCTCTTCGATGAACCGGTCACTCGATAGCAAAGCATCGCCATCAGTGGTCGCATCAGCAGTTAAACGCCATACCACTAACCTGATGGCATCTTTGCTGGCGATTTTCTAGCTTTGCTTAACCGCTAATCCGCAAAGCTGACTTTACCCATAGTGACCTGTGGTAAGGCTAGATCTTTGCGTGCGGTAACTTTGCCCGCTAAACATTCATTAGCCAACATAGCAAATAGCACGGCCTCTTTTGCATCAGGGTGAATGCCAAGCGTGTCACTGCTATGTAACTGGATATGCGGTGCTAACAGCTGCTTAATTTGACTCATGAGCAATGGGTTATGTACGCCACCACCGCTGCTATACACCATGCATTGCTCAGTACACAGCGTATTGATATGCCTAGCAATAACCTGAGCTGACAACGCACTTAGTGTTGCCATGATATCTTGATGACTAAGTTTTTCTGTACTGCTATCTCGTTGGGCTGCCTCTAGCATTTCTAAGTTAAATACCTCTGGCCCAGTTGTTTTTGGTAAAGGTAAGGCAAAAAAAGGTTCTGCCTGTAGTCTATCTAGCAATGTCTGGTTTACCGTACCAAGGCTTGCAAGCTGCGCGTTCTCATCATAGGGCTGTGAAAAATGCTGGCGCATGTATGCATCCATCAACGTATTACCTGGGCCTAAATCGCTACACACCACTCCTTCCAACTCGGTGCCTTTAGGTAAATAGGTTAGATTTGCAATGCCGCCCATATTTAACAACACACGGTGTTCGGTATCGCTGGCAAAATAGTAGTAGTCACCATATAGCGCCAAAGGTGCACCTTCTCCGCCAGCAGCTATATGCTTTTGCCTAAAATCGGCTACGGTGGTGATCCCAGTGGTAACAGCGATATGATCTGCATCACCAATCTGTAAGGTAGCATTACCAAAATCACTGTAGTGGTGTTGATGCTTTGGGCAGTGAAATATGGTCTGTCCATGACTGGCAATAACATCAATATCACTTGGTTCAACCTGCCAGTTCTTTAAGCACTGATTAATTAATTCACCATGATATTTACCGATCCATGCATTTAGCAGGGTGAGATATTCCAGATCAACGGTTTGCTTAGCAAACACTGTCAGTATTTTGTCTTTAACCGCTTTAGGGTAAGGGCAAGTGGTAAATGCCTGCACTGTCACTTGAGTCTCTCGGCCACTGCCACTGATACGGCATAATGCGACATCTAGGCCATCCAACGATGTGCCGCTCATCAGGCCAATGATCAAACGCTCAGGTTTTTCGGCACTTTGGTATAGTTTCTCAATATGTGGATGCATAAGGATTTACATAGTTATTTTAGTTTTTCAGAAGTATACACACTTACTATCGGATAGTCGTGGCGACCAAACTCAAGTGTTAATGTTGCTGTTTGCTGCCCTTCCAATGCAAGCTTGCTCACCGTAGAGATCGGCGTGTGACGAGCGCCGTCGGCCAACACTGCCATCACGTGTTCAGCCTGAAAAAAACGCTTACCAGCGGCCATGTTTTTGATAGTTACCAGCGCTGCTCTATCCCCTTGCTCACTACTCATGGGGTGATACACTTGTAAACTAAAATCACTGATCTTTGGATATTGTCTTGCGTCGTTCACAAACGCACTAGGTGGGATGTTGATAATACTGCCATCAAAAGTATAAATACTGTTCTGTGCAATACTCACACAACTGAAGATCAGTAAGAAAGGTAATAAAAACAATTTCATAATCACACTCCTATGCGTCACTTTAGGTTGATAGCCCTGAATATACAATGATCATGTAGATTTAAGACTCACTTGCGCACAATGCCAACTGCTGAACTTTGTCCGTTATTTGTGTAAACCGTAGGCCCTCACAGCAAGCAAAACCAGGGAGCTGCTTTAGCTTGTATTGACTGATAAATGGTGTAGTTACGCCTGCTAAAAACCGGATCACAGTCTCTTTACTGGCCTGAACACCACCTTGCCTTAAGTGCTTTTGCATGGCAAACACATAGTTACGAAGCGCATCATCAAGCGGCACTTCTGGGGCCTTACTTAAGCTTAGTTTCACTACCTGAGCGCGGCACACGCTACAATGCCCACAAGATTCAGGCACTTGATGATCATCAAAATAGTAAGCCAAGTTCGCACTTAGACAACGGTCTAACTCAAAAAACCGCAGCATCGCAGCAATGCGTTTAATTTCTGCCTGTTCTTTGTCCTTAAAATATCGATATAAGTTATCGACTAACTCAGGCTGTGATAACACCTGGGTGTTAACATCATATACTTGAACCAGCCGTTTGCTCTCCAGTTCTATAAGCCCTTGTTCGTGCAAATAATCAAGTGCAGCGACAACCCTTTGCCTATCAGCGCCGCTAGCAACCAATGCCTGCATATCTAGTGTTCCCCATACCTTTTTGAACTGGGTATGGTCGAATATTTGTTTTAAAAATGCTTGCCTTGTGGGATCAAAGCGACTAAGTAACTTACCCTGAGAAGTAACAAACTTGAGTCTAAAGTCAGCATAATAAGCATACTTGGCTGTAATCGCCCCTTGGATCTCCAACTGTACCAGTAGCGTTTTTAATGCCAAAAGGCGGATATTACTCGCTTTTGATAGCTGTAACTCCTGTAACTCCCATTTTCCAGCTGTTTGCTCTTGCAAACACTGCGCTATGACGTATTCAATCCCCGAACGTTCTGGGGTATCACCATAGACAAAATTTTCAACGGTTGCCACTGAGTCTAAATTGCCAAGCACGGTACAATAGGCGCTCTGAGCATCTCTCCCCGCTCGGCCTATTTCCTGACTATAGTTTTCAATAGATTTAGGTAAGTCATGGTGAATTACAAAGCGTATGTCAGATTTATCAACCCCCATACCAAAGGCAATGGTCGCGACCACAACCTGAATCTGGTTATCCATAAATCGTTGTTGCACATTACGACGCACTTCATCGTCGAGCCCTGCGTGATACGCCTCGGCTTTCACACCAGCGGCTTGTAGCTGCTTTGCTACTTGTTGCGCCTGTTGCTGCAAGGTGACATACACAATGCCCGCACCCTGTTGTGCGCGAATAAGTCGCACTAACTGTGCCAGCTTATCTTGCTCTGTAACGCTCAGCACTGACAAATCTAAATTGGGTCGATAAAAGCCCGTTTGCACAATGTGTTGTGGCGAAATGTCAAAACGCTTAGCCATATCAAATTTGACTTTCTTTGTAGCCGTCGCGGTCAGAAGCAAGACTAGCGGTATATTCAACTCGCGCCGATAATCGGGGAGTTTTAAATAGTCAGGTCTAAAATTATGGCCCCATTCAGATATACAGTGTGCCTCATCAACCACCAACATAGACACGTTAATACCATTTATAAACTCCCGAAAGCGTTCATTTTTAAAGCGCTCGACCGACACCATCAGAATTTTTATATCACCTTTGCGCACGCCCTGCATAACCGCCTGACTTTGCTCAGTGGATTGACTGGAGTCCAATGTCGCAGCCCCAACACCTTTATCTTGTAAAAATGCCACCTGATCCTGCATCAATGCGAGCAACGGAGAGACCACCAAGGTTAAATGAGGCAGATGCAACGCTGTTAATTGGTAGCATAACGATTTCCCCGAGCCAGTTGGAAAAATCGCAAGCGATGAATGACCCGCTAATAAATGTGAAATTGTTTGCGCTTGACCGGGGCGAAAACTGGCAAAACCAAAATGTTGCGATAAGCTTTCTAGCAACTGCTGTCCATGCTCCATGATAGGGTCTCAATTGAAGTAATTTCTTGACTTAAAAGTATCATATTTTGTGTTTAGCATTAACGCTAATACGTAACTTTTAGCGCGTGTTGGCAAATTCATTCTGTGCATAAGAGGAGAAAGCCATGTTAAATTCACCCGAACCTTCGTTATTGGTTTTTAGTTTTGATGGCACAGGGAGCGAACCCAGAGACAGCCAACAATATAGCGCAGAGCAATTCAAAGAAGACTGTGAAATAAGTAACGTATTAAAATTGCACTTATTGCTCGGAGGGCGTATTCACCCTCAGGCAGAAAGTCATTTCCCAGCTCAAAAGTGTTTTTATTACAGTGGTATTGGTCATCAAGGTAGCACTGTAAAAAAGGTTCTAAATCAAATCTTAGCGCCACAACGTTGCGATGTGGCCAGTATTTTGTCACACGCCATGCATGATTTTGAACAGCATTATCAAGCCGGCAATAAAGTAATATTAATAGGCTTTAGTCGCGGTGCGGCCCTAGCTCGAAGATTTGCAAAATGTATAGAGAAACATATTGATAGTGATGTTTATCTGTGTGTTTTCGATACCATAGCGTCAATTGGTTTTAGCAAAATAACCAAAGCGACCTGTGGCACTGAGCATGTGATTTTCTCAGATCATGACGTTCCCAGTAACGTCGAAGCCGCGCTGCATTGTGTGAGCCTAGATGATAAACGTCGCGCCTTTGAAGCAACTTTATTTAACCAAGCCCTAAATGTTCATGAGGTCTGGTTTGCTGGTAGCCATTCGGATATTGGCGGCGGCTTTTATCGCAGTGGATTGTCCGATATTTGTTTGCGCTACAGCCTAGAGTGGTTATTAACACAACCTGTGCAACTGCAAGTACTCACCCGTGAACAAATAGACTATAAAAGTTTATTACCAAACGATGGCTCATTACTCATTGATGCCGATGACTTAGCAATAAAACCCGATGCACTGGCACCAAGCCACCAGCATGATTATTTTTGGAGCCATATAAACTTCAAAGCGACGCATCGTCTGTGCGTTGTTATGAAAGACAACCAAGTCACAGACATCCCGCCTATCATTCACCACAGTGTTGCCAAGCGTATCTACAATAACAGTAGTTATCGGCCCGAATCTCTCAAAGGCCTAAAGCATCATCTAGAATACGCTAATGGTGAAACTCTGGAGTGTGTTGGCATCAACCCACATATTGAGTTGCCCACGCAACAGCTTAATATTCTACAAGTGGGTGAGCACAGAAACATCAAGGTGTATGCATGTGAGCCCTATAATTACACCGGTCTTTGGTTAGAAAAAGGTGCAACTTATCGTATAGAACCAATTAGTCATCAAGTCTGGTATGACAAAGACACGCAAGTTACGGCCAGTGGTTGGCAACGAGACAACCGGACGGTAGGCGTTAAAAAGCTCCCAATTGAAATGATGGAACCCTATAAGCGATTACCTGGCAGACCATGGTTTTCATTGGTTGGCTGTATTAATGCAGATGATTCTCAAGCCTTTTCACTTAACGGTGGTGGCGATATAAAAGTACATGAACATGGTGAGTTTACCCCATTTGCCAATGATATTTGCTGTGACTATGGTCTCAATCGTGGCGCAATCGAGCTAGAAGTGACTCGACTGGGATAGTGGCTTAGTGAGATCAGCTTGGTATCTCAGTTCGATGGCTTTGAGCTGCTCAGAAACCAGGTTGATCGCACGATTTATTTGTGCAACCTGTTCGATATCGAACGCATCTTTACTGAGCATAAAGTGAATACCATTATCATGGATCACATATGGGTGTACTCTTAGAGCGTTATAGCCCAAACGTTTTTTGTAGTAAATACCACTGGCCTCATCTTCGATTAGAAAGTCTACACGACCACGACGCACTAGTTCCATACGTTGCGATAAGCTTGCTACTTCAAAATAGTTATCTTTAAACTGCTCGATACGTAAAATATTTTCTAACTCTTCACCATAATATGCGCCGGGGTTGGCGGTGAATAAATAGCCTTGGCTGAATAACTCACTGAGGTTGTTCACTTCATCTAAGGTAGACAAAGTGAACAAACGCATTCGTTCTTTGCGATACTCTGAGCTGAAATAGGCAATTTTAGCTCGTTGTTCGTTGTAACTGGCTGAAGGTAAAACATCAATAAAACCTTTCTCTAGCTCAGTGATACCCCGTGCTGATGACGGCAGCCTAACAAAACGAATACACAATCCGGCTTTTGCAAAGATTTCCTTGGTTGCATCAATATCTAATCCAAAATAACGATCAGCCTCATACATAACGTAAGGAGGCCAAGGTGTGCCAACACCCACCTTAAAAGTGCGTTCACAACTATGCGAGTAATGAGTAACGAAAATCAATAAAACGACAAAGAGTTTGTAATACAAATTAATACTTCAACCCAAATCAGAAGCGCTCATTTGAGTATGGAAGATTAACGAGATATTACCAATTAAGTGCGGCCATCAACGTTAAATTGCAGCTAAAATGTAGTGAATGTATAGAAAAGTCACGTGATATTATGCTAAACCACTAACTTTTGAGTAATTTTTTGTGCTATGGGCGCACTGAAAAATGAAATCACCGCAGCAGCAGGCCAAGCCAATATAAACGCTCGCCCCCAATCAACGAGAAAATGTTCGCTCAAACCTAGGTTGATATATGTTACCCATAGCGTCATTAAAATTGAAAGAAATAGTGATAGTAACAAAGTAAAAACGATACGGTGTTTGAGTGACGGCATGGCAGTGAATGTCCTACAGCAATTCAAGTACGAGCAGGATATAAGATCATACAATTTAAATCTAGACGTAATACAGTTTACATAGGTTGGATGACAAAAAAGCCAGCGCTTTACATGCGCTGGCATTGTATTATTTTGCTTGCTTTCGCTGTGCTCATCCTTGAGTCAACCCTAGGGTATACAGCGTTCGCTCACTATAATTAAAGTGCTTCCCACACCAAAGCCGTACCCGGTTCTTCACCTCGAGTCCACCACTTAGCACGGTATTGCTTACCTTGGTGTACAACGATATCACCACCCCAGTAAACAGTGTCTCTATCCCAAGCATTTACAGGGTCAGACACATCTTTAACCGTCACTTGGAAAGACTCAGATACCGAAGCTTTGCCGTCTGAAACGGTCACAGATACGCTATACATAGTATCTTGAGCAACGTCACCTGCGCTTAAGCTAACATTCGCTCCTGAACCGACTAGCGTCAGACCAGCAGGTACGTCCCAAGTGTACGTCAACGTATCGTTGTCAGCATCTGTAGCAACAGCGCTTACGCTTACTTGCGTTGCCTCATCAAGCATCACATCAGCAATTGGCTGTAGCTCTGGCGCATTATTCGATGCTGTCGTTACTGTCACAGTCACATCTTTAGATACATCCACTTTACCGTCTGATACAGTCACTGTCAGTGTGTAATTAGTATCAGTCGCAACAGTAGGCGCTGTTACCGAAACACTGTCACTGTTTGTATTAGCAAGCGTTAACGCTGCATCACCCGTCCAAGTGTAAGTCAGCACATCACGGTCAGCATCGGTTGCTGTTGCTGTTACTGTCGTGCTACCACCGTTGCCCACATTTACTTGGCTATCTACAGAAACAACAGGTGCACGGTTTGGCGGTAAATCGCCTGCAAGACCTTCGTGCATCGCATTTAGGATATCGCCGTTATCCGCATCAATTTCCCATGCGAATAAACCACCTAAGTCATTTATCTTAACGTAACTACCTTTGGCTTTAACTGAGCGCGGGCTGTCATAGGTAAGCAATTTACCATTGCTACGATTCCAAACATATGCCGCTTCAGCCTGGTCATCGTAACCTGCTTCAAAGCCATTAATACCCTTGCCATCTGAACCTAACAAATTAGCCACAATGCCTTTGTAGTCCATAATGCCTGGCTCCCAAACACCTTCTGATGTAGAGCCTGTGAATTTACCATTACCCGGTGCAGTCATTGGGTTGCCTGGAATGGTTGCATTTGCTTCCATTACACCTTCCCAACCACGACCATACATTGCTGCCCCCATTACCAGCTTCTTAGAGTCAACGCCTTGTGCAAGCAATAGCTTGATAGCGTTATGAGCACTGTAAGCTGGGCCTTTTCTCGGCTCTCCATTGTCATCTACACCCGTACCATTACACTCATCTGTACTGATGTGTGAGCCACAATACAGCGCAGTTTGGTGACCTGTCACATTGTTCCAGCCACCAAAGAAGTCGTACGTCATCGCAAAGATGTAATCCATGTACTGAGAAGCAGCTTGATAGTCAACATCTTCAATCTTGTCGTAACCAGAACCAATAGCTGAAGTCAGCTCATATTGACGACCCGTTTCAGCTTCTAGCTCGTCTAGCATGGCACGTAGCTCTTGCATCAATGCAACATACGCTGGACCATCATTTACTGGGTCGCCTAAATCAGGATTAGGGCCATCACCACCAGGGAATTCCCAGTCGATATCAACACCATCGTAGAACTTCCAAGTTTTTAGGAATTTCTTCATCGAGGCCACAAACGTGTCACGATTTGCTTTAGTGGTAAAGCCGTGGAATGGGTCTGATAACGTCCAACCACCCACCGAAGGTAAAATTTTCAGATCAGGATAACGCTGTTTTAGTGCCATTAATTGCGCATAGGTACCACGGATTGGGTCTTTTGAATCTACACCCGGTAACGCTTTTTGTACCGCCGCCCATGGGTCGTGAATAACCACTTCATAATCGGCGCTACCCGCACAGGCAGTTTGTAATGCGCGCCAACTGTTACCATTTTCAATTTGTTTCAACGACTCGTTTTCACCACAAATTGGAATGAATCCATATAACAGGTGCGATAGGTTGTGCGCAGGAATTTTGGTCACATCAAAATTACGGCCATAGATGCCCCATTCAACAAAGTATGCACCAGTTACATAGTTAGGGTTGGTGCCATAGTCATTGTTATTAGGATCCACATTCATTGGCAGTGGGTCTAAATGTCCACCATCTGTGTCTGCAATCACAATCGGTTTACCGGCGCTGCGCGCACACGTTTGACCTTCGCATAATTCTACATACAAGGTATGACGGCCAGAGCTTGTATACGGGAATTCAATCGTGCCGCTTTTAGTTCCTGCTGGTAATGACCCTTCGTTTACCAACATATCGTCAAAATAAACCTTGTAGCCATCACCACCATCACCACTCCATGCGTTCCATTTAATGCTGATATTGACCTGCTCTTTAGCTTGTACAAGGTCTTTATATGACCCAGTGCCATCGAGGTTCACGTTAACAAAGGAATACTGCTGTGCTTCCCAGCTTAAACTTGGCGTTGAAGGTGCTGCAAAAACGGCTCCTGATATCATTGCCAGGGCAATCGCCCCTGTAAGTTGTTTTACTTTCATTACTTTCTCAACCTTATTTACATGTTGTATCCAGCCGATTAAGGTGGATGATTGTTGTACCAATAATAAACCTAACTTTTTATCATTCACCGCCACTTACCTGTGGCGGTATGTAACCTCGTTATAGTGCTAGCCAAACCAGTGCGGTCCCAGGCTCTTCTCCTCTGGTCCACCACTTTGCCTGATAGTTTTTGCCGTTGTGAGATACTTTGTCACCACCCACATAAGTTGCACCACTGCGCCAAGCGGGATAGTCTGGTTGGTCGACATTTTTCACCGTCACAGGCACCTGCGCCGATGTACTCAACTGTCCATCAGAGACCGTTACCGTGATGGCAAATTCACTGTCGGCTGACACCTCAGGAGCCGTCAGCTCAATCGTTGCGCCTGAGCCTGTCCAGTTTAGTTGTTGAGGAACTTGCCACTGATAAGTCAAGGTTTGCTGCTCGTCATCGAAGGCATGTACATGTAGCGTCGCACTCGATAGTTCATCCATCACCAAAGGCTCTGGCTGATGGATTTGCGGCGGGGTATTGTCCGGTGCAGATTGCAAAGTGAGGTTGTAGGTATAACTTGAGTTGCTCACAAACACTTCATTAGAAAGTAAGTTTTGTGCGTCAAAAACAATCTCACCATCACTGTTTTTAACCCCTACTTTCATAATGCTAGCATGATCAAGATTAAGCATCTGTGCTAACTGCTCTGCCCAGTTTCCATGATTAAAATCGGTGATTTTCAGTGAGGTGCTTACCAGCTCTTTACCTGTTTCATCGAATACCCGCGCCCATGCCGTATCACCCACCTGCGCTTGCTGTCCTTGAGAAACAAAATAACCGGCACTACTCCATTGGATAGGTCCTGTGTCACGCACGATGGTCACGTCACTACAGTTGTAAAATCCTTCACCCACCACATCAATGCGTTGCCAGCGTGTATACAAAACAGCTTCACCGACGCGGTCTTGTGGAATGTTAACCTTCATCTCGTAAAAGCGCTTACCGTCTGGGTCTTTAACAAAATCTACATTGCCCAGTTCGGTGATAAGCTCTAAGTCTTCCCAGCGCACCGTGTCTGACGCTCTATCAAAGTCAGCCTTGGTTAGGTAGAACTTCCAAAAACTCGGGTTGTGTGGCGTTGTAGCCCTAAACCTGATAGCCACTTCACCATTAACGTTCGGCATAATTTCAGTGCTTTGCCAATGTGCTGAGGGCAAATCCATGCCTCGTTTTTGGTCGTCTCCTCCTGCGCACAATCGACCGTTGGGCACATTGGCTTCGACAGCACTCTGGTCGTTATAATTCGCGGTATTTACTGAAAATTCATGCTCTTGAATAAACTGTACATAGCCAGACTCTAGGAATGCTGCTCGACATGCCAAATTAGGAATATTTGAGCCATCTTCAGGCCACCAATAGCCACCTTGTGCTTCACAAATTGACTGCCTCGCTTTAGGAAAATCCATAAAACCATGGGCATTAACTTTGAAACTAATGGCGCTCATAAACACTGTGCTGATACTTGCAACCAGCAAAGGGGTTTTAAATAACTTGCTGTTCATTGTTGTGTTCTCCATAAATGGGCAGCATATTGCTGCCCATCCAATTGTTATAGGCTACAAGCCACTTGATAGTCACTGCTGCCTTGTGGGGCCTGATTGGTCCACCATTTGGCTTTGTAGATAACGTCACCTTGGCGCACTAAATCCCCCTGTGCGGCGTGTGTGCCTTGTGGTAGCGTTGGATACACAACGATGTCTGCGATGGGTGTACCTTCACACTCAGTTACAGGGTCGCCGCCATCATCACCTGGAACAGCTTCAGGCAATTGTGGATACTCGTACTTAAAGGCAAACTGCTTACCATCTTTCTCTACGACAAAGTTGATAGGTCCGGTAATTGGCATGTAATACATTACTTGTGCGTTAACAGTTTCGCCCGGCGCGAATGATTTTGGCGTGCCGCCCCACTCATTTTTTAAAGTGATTGAGAAGCGGTGGAACTCGTTTTCAAAGCCACCAATGTTATTACCCGCGGCATTCGAACCATTAACTTCAACTGCCATACCAAGCTTTTCAGTCGCATTCCAGTTTGATTTAAAGATGGCCGATGTTGCCACTGGCACATCAAACGAGATTTTAGCGCCCGTTAAATCAATTTGTGAGTTATTGGTAAACGCGAAGGTTGGGCTAATCGGATAGTTAGCATCACCCAATGGGAAGTCTTTAGCTTCAAAGCTCACATCAACCGATTTTTCTGGTAGTTGGAAGTTCTCATTGCCTTGATGAACATTGTACGGTGCACCGCTTTGATTAAACTTGTCATAAGCAAGTTTAGTCATGCTTGAACCCATGAAGTATTCACCGCTTGCAGCATCATAGTCAAAGTCCCCCGCAAGCTCCCAGAACATGATTCCACCAAGACCATTGTTGATAACATAATCAACTTTGGTCGCCATAGATTCTTCATCTTCAATTGAGATAAACACTTTTTTCTGATCATTCCACAACCAAGGTGCAACCGCTACGGAGTCGTAGTGACGGGTATAGGTGCCTGTTAATTTATCCGTAGGGTCATTTTCTGGGTCTAGCCCATAGTCAGCAAGGTAACTTGGAGTGATGCCTTGCTGTAAGTTTTTAGCATGCCAAAGTGGGTTTGAACCTGCAGGTACTTCAAGCCCTACATCGTTCTTATCGTGCCATAAGTTATCAATACCAACCGCACCGTTACCACATTTGTTCTTGTCACCTTTACCTGTTCCCGGTGGGCAATCTGCTTGGTCAGCTAGTGCGGCTTGTCCCCAAAGGCCATTCGTACCACCTTGTACATTTTGGAAACCGCGTGTGTAGTACGGAATACCAATGTTGATTCGACCCGCTGAGATTGAGCCTCTGAAGTAACGTACAGCCCAGTCGGTGTTGAGATAGCCAATACCTTCAAACTCAGGTGTGCCATATACGTCCCATTGCTTAAGCTCTGAGTCTTCACCGGTGTCAAATAACGCAGCATTGTGACCAACATGAGAGTTCCAAGCACCGTGTAAGTCATAAGACATAATGTTCACATAATCCAGATACTTAACCGACTGGAATGTTTCCATACCACGTAGTAGATAACCAGAAGACGGTGATGCAATGGTCAACATGTAATGCTGGCCATCTTGCTCACCCGCTTTGTCTAACTCTTCACGTAAGCGCTCCATAAGCACCTTATATGAAGCGTTTAGACCACCGCGACGAGCATTTGAAATTGGGAAGTCATCAGGGTGGCCAGAGTCATCCATTGATGATGGATATTCATAATCTATGTCTACCCCATCAAAACCATACTTCTTGATGAATTCAACGGCGCTTTTAGCAAATGCGTCAATACCTGCGTGGTTGATTGAGCCATCAGCATTGGTGGTCATAGTGTAAAAACCTCCGCTGTTTACACGCGTGCCATCAGGTCCAAAGTAGCCACCAGTTTCAGCCCAACCACCTACTGAGATAAGCGTTTTTACATCTGGGTGTTGTTTTTTATATTTGTTGAGTAGATTGAAGTGACCTTTATAAGGCAAGCTAGGGTCCATTTCAGCGCCCGCTACCCCTGGCCATTCCATATTGGTCGCTGGATTGCCCGCAGCATTCGGATCGCCAATTGAAACTTTGTTGTTTGCATCAACATGCGCGAATGCGTAGTTGATGTGAGTAATCTTGTCCCACGGAATATCTTTAACCAGATAACTCGGCTGGCCGTTTGCACCATTTCTCCAACTGGTGAAATAACCAATGACACGACGCGGGTGGTCCTGTCCCATAATTTCGCGACCATTTTGGTCGTAAACAGTACAGTAAGGCGTATTCACACCAGGTGTTTGATAAAGACCAGCCGGTTTACAATCATCAGTGCCAGGGTTCTCGCTCACAACGTTAATCTGTTTGCTGATCTGCCCCGTTGCCCCTTCGTTGTCTGTCACGGTTAGGGTAAAAGTTACTTGCCCCAACTCAGTTGCAACCCAAGTGTGCTCGGTTGCTGCACCATTTGTTGCAACGACCTCGGTACCATCAACCGCAAAGCTCAGTTTTGTTACCGAGCCATCTTCGTCAGTACCTGAAAGTGCAAACTTAACGCTAGAGCCAACAGTTACTTTCGGCGGTAGATTCACCAAATCCAGCACAGCGACAGGCGCTTTATTAACAGGCGTATCACTTTTAACAATGACTTGGTGACTAAGCATACTGGATACAGCACCTTCATTGTCAGTTGCTTTCACGGAGATGGTGTGGGTACCTTCGACCGCCGTCCATGCTGCTTCAAAATTGTCATTTGTACCTGACGTGTCCGTCAAGATCAGAGAACCATTAACGTAAAAGTCAACCTTGCTCACTGTACCGTCTTCGTCGGTTGCATTTGCGGTAATGGCAACGCTGTCATTCACATTAAACTCAGAACCATCCACCGGGCTTAACTGGTTGATTTTTGGATCTTTATTAATGACAACGCTGTCACAAGAGCCCAAATTTTTCCACTCTTGCCATGGACCAGAATGAGTTTCTGGCTCAGCTTGAGTCCACCACTTTGCCTCATATGCCACATCATTTTGCTGTACAACGTTGCCCGCCGTTGACGTCATACCTGGCTGCCATATTGGGACACCGGCGCAATCATACGCGTATGATTGCGCCCCCATTAATCCTAAAGTTAAGGCACTCAGTTTGAGTGCCGACTTGAGTAATTTTTGTGAACTCATGATTATCTCCGACCTTTACATGTAACTTTTGTTTAACAAATTAACATTAAAGCTAACACATAAATTAGGAGCGTCAATCACGTTTTGCTCACTTTTCATCCTTCAAGACAAGCTACATAGATGAAGAGTAGTAATATATTCGTATAAATATGGCACAAAAACTAAACAAAGATCATCCCATTCTTTTCAGCAATTACATGAAATGGATTCATATTGAAATCATGGACGATTAAAAATTTAATATATAAAAACAAAAGGTTGTGAAACTAAATTGTCATATGAAAAATTATTTTTATAGCTAACTCGAAAAAAAACCAATCCAAATTAGCAGGAATTTATATATTCCTAAAAAATATAAGAAGATCACTTTTGCTATAAATAAATATAACCTCACACAAGATTGCGTTAACGTTAACGTCAACATGACTTGTAAATATCTATACTTTTTAGTTATTTAAACCTATTTTTATATACACTTTAGAGCTATAGAATGAAGCTGTGTTGCTGTTCTAAGTCTTCGCTGGTGGGAAGTATGGCGATGATACAATTGTTCTAGGCGGTGTATGTTTAAATGTTATTTAAGGGCTCCGTTAAAACAGGCAGCTTACAAACAATTTTACTGCCACTCCCCTGTGCACTCTCTATCATAATAACCCCTTGATGCTCAGTAATTATGCCATAGACAATAGCCATCCCCATACCAGTTCCTTGACCCACAGGTTTGGTCGTAAAAAAGGGTTCAAAAATATGTTCTTTGGTTTGTTCACTCATACCGCAGCCATTATCTGCAACGCTCAGATAAATGCTGTCTTGTTCACAGAATAACTCCACCACTATTTCCGCCTTTTGCACACTCCCTTCACACGCTTGTTGTGCATTCAACAGTAAGTTGACAAACACCTGATTGAGAGCCGCTAAATTGCAGTAGCTTAGTGGTATAGGTTGTATGTTACATATAAGGTGGGTGTTTTTAAGTTGATTATGTAACAGCTTGATCGCACCTTCCAAAGACTCGCCAATATCCGCCATCGCCAACAAGTTGTTTTTCGGTCTAGCAAAACTCAGTAAATTTTTAACAATTGCGCCTATTCTTTTAAGCCCCTCTTGCGCATCATCTAGCAATTCATCAATATCCCCTAGCAAAAAGTCAAATGACCGCTGTTGATTTAGCCGATGCAACGCTATGTGCAGTTCTTCAGGACTAAGTTTTTCATCTAAAACATTTTTTGCGATCACTAACAGTTCAGCAATTACAGGCTTTACATAATTCAAGCTTTCTAGGTTACTCATCGCATAAGCTAAAGGATTATTAATTTCATGGGCTACCCCTGCTGATAGTGTGCCCAAAGTCGCCATTTTCTCAGTCTGCATGAGCACTGCTTGCTGACTCTGTAACTGTGTAACCTTCTCTTCTAATGCTTTGTTTGATTGGTACAACTCTCTGGTTTTTTGCTCAAGAATATGCTCCAGTTCATCCCTAGCTTGCTTCTCTCTTAGATAAGCTCGGTAGTATTCATCGGTTGATTTAACCATGTTTTTTTTCCCCGAAACTAAGCAGCAAAGTACATTCGGCGGCGCCTTGATGCATACACTTTTGATGCTCAATATTCACATTAATTTGGTAGTATTGAGCAGCGCCGTTAATGAGCCCCTCAGCACAAAAACATAGTTTCCTCTTAGAGCAGTAAAACATCAGAATATGGCTATCATCTATTCTTTCACAGCGAATTTCTGGCAAATTAGGTTCATGATATAGCTTGGCAACTTCAGCATGAATGACCGTATCAATACTCATTATTAACGAACTAAAACCGTCAAACTGATCTAATATCTCGCGATGTTTGTGCGTTAAATAAGTAAATAAAAACTCCCCGAACGTTCTCAATACGTCCGGTAGAGGTTTATCTACAACAATTGCAACCTCTTGCGCTAAAGCAAAAAGTTCTTCATCTGGGTAATTTTTTGCAGACACATAAACTCTGTCTGCCGGTGCATGTTTTTCCAGTAACTTTTCCCACACTGCAATATCGTGTGATGTTACAACCAGCTCTTCTAACCCTCTAAAAATAATCCCTTTCATGATTCACTCAACCTTATGCTCTCTCTCCTGATACCATGCCTTTACAGCATCATACTGCGCACACACTTGTAGTCGTGAATAAAGCTCAGGAGTAAGATCAAATGCTTTTTTTTGCGTCACTTGCTCTGATATTGCATGAAGTAAAGTCAATGAGACATAAGGTTCGGGGGGTAAATCATTAACCAATTGAGCGCGAACCAAAGACTCATCAAACCCCCACAGCGCAAGTAAATAGGCAGCCAATGCATAGCTAGAAACTGAGTTAGATGCATGCCTTGGTAACACACACTCTTTGGTCAAGACCCCAACAGCGCTTAACAAACAGCAAGCGAAAGCGTTTTGCTGTTTGTCGCTACTTTGTTTCAAATAGCGTGTAAGCGACTTCACCATTAATGCCTTTTCCAACGCTTCATCAATCAATGCTTCAATTTGGGCTTGTTTCAAACGATTAATAAATAATTGTGACATCTCATAGCAGGTAACCAAAGCCTTCAACGCAACCAAGCCAATTCTCACAATCGCTTCTTTTACATCCGCCGTATGTGTTTGATATCCCATAAACGCAGAGTTTGCGATTTGTAGCAGCTTACCCACCAATGCTGGGTCATGATTTAGCAGTTCAACCAACTCATTAATATCGGGAGAGCCATGCTGCAATGCTTCCATCAACCCTGATATGCTTGCCGTTAGACAAGGTAATCCGGCTATCTGTCCAAGCTTGACTCTCGTGAGCTGAGATAAGGGTAGACTCTTAAGGATCAAAGTATTGGTGATGACTTGTTGCAGATGGGTGTGAGTGAATGGCTTAACCAAATGGAAATGAATCGTATCATTCACCTGAAAACGGTATTCTTCCTGAAGATCACCACTCAATAAACATCTAATCGCACATGGGCATAGCACCTTCGCGCGCGACAATACATCTAGGCCTGAGACCGCCCCCAGTTGTACTTCACAAAAAATAATGTCGGGCTCTCCCTGTTCATGAAGACACCGTTCAAACTCTTCGCTGTGTTGCAAACTGACAATAACTGCATGTTCATACAGGCGGCTTAATGAACGAGACAGCGCTTTGAGCACCAATTCATCGTCATCTACCAGCAAAATATTTATCGTCTGCTCCGTCATGCAACCTTATCCTGCCATGGGAAATTGTGTATATAGACAGCTTAGTCTAAATTTATTTACATACATATTTTTGTAATCTCCTGTTTTTTATGCAAGATATTGAAAAGCTCAGTCAACTTGAAAAACGCCCAGCACATGTACTGCTTTTGGACGATGAACCAAGCGTACTACGAGCTCTATCGCGCTTGCTAAATCATCATAAAATACAAACGACTACGTTTACTTCAGGTGAAGACGCATTGGCTGCAATGCAGAATCAGGAGTTTGACGTCGTGATAAGCGACATGAGAATGCCAAACATGGATGGGCTGGAATTTTTAACCAAGGCGATGAGCACATCACCGGATTCACAACGTATGCTGCTAACTGGTTATGCGGATATAGAAGCCACTATAGGTGCCATAAATAAAGCCAAAATCCACGCCTATATGAACAAACCGTGGGAAAATGATCACTTAGTTCATGCCGTTAAACAAGCGATAGATAAATACCGCTTAACCAAACATAATTCTATTTTACAAGCACATGTGCTTGAGCAAAATAAACAGCTCAATGAGTTAAACCATTCTCTTGAGCAACTGGTAGAAAAACGCACACAGCAAATCAAACAGGTGCTCAAAAAGCTCGAAGTAAAACATAAACATGAGCAACATGAACACCAAGCGACGGTTGAGCTACTTTATAACTTTATCAACGCCAACCCGTATATAGATGGCAAACTGGCAAGTAATATCGCAAAAACCTGTCGCTTAATCGCCAAACACCTAAAGCTGAACGGAGAAAAAATAGAAACTGCGGGGATGGCAGGGTTTTTAGCGCAAGTTGGATTGCTTGCGATGGATCCTGCGCTGTACAAGGTGCCAACCAGTCAATTAACAGATCAACAAAAAAAGCTTTACTACACCCATCCTGCCACCGCACAGCTTATGCTTATGCCTGCACAACACTTGAATGACGTAACCGAAGCTATTTTTCATCAATATGAAAAATACAATGGTGAAGGCATACCCAAAGGACTTAAGCACAATGCAATTCCAATCTGCGCGCAAATTCTTGCCGTAGCCAGAGACTACTGGCAATACATGGCATTAAACCAAAAGCCTGATGATGAAAAGCAGCTAGACGCACTGTCCCACATAAAAGCATTTAGCGAACACCTTTATAACCCGCGCATCGTATCTGCGCTAGAGGCTTGTGCAAGACAGCTACATAAGCGGCAAAATGAACAAGCGGGCTCAATGCAGATCCTAAATAGTGAACAACTTCAACCAGGTATGATATTGGGTCTTCCCGTACACAACCACCAGGGGATCATGCTGCTACCAAAGGGGCATGTGTTTACCAAAGTTTCTATTGCAAAACTAAAACAACTGGAGCATCACAAACCCACCCCCTTTAGGTTGATGATAAGCCATCGTGCAAATGATGCTTAGAGGTTAAATTAAAATCTTCCAACAGCACGTATATCGACGGTAAAACAAATACAATCAATAAAGTAGACAGCGCCATGCCAAACACCATACTCACTACCAGAGGCTGCACAACCTGTGCTTGTAAACTGGTTTCAAGCAGCAACGGTAAAGTGCCCGCTATGGTGGTGGCAGAGGTAATAAATATGGCTCTAAATCGTGCTTTTGCAGCCATCACAGCGGCTTTTTCCAAGCTCAGACCATCACTTTCATGATCTTTTATGAAGGCGACCAGCAAAATTGAATCATTCACTACGATTCCCGCCAAAGAGATGAAGCCGATCATACTGGGCATAGATAAGTCAAAACCGAGCAAAAAGTGCCCCCACACCACACCAATCAAAGCCAAAGGTATAGCCAACATGACCATAATCGGCTCAAAATAACTGCGAAATTGGAAACTCAAGATCACAAATACAGCCACCAACCCCAATAAAAACTTGCCAGCCATTGACTGCCCTGTTTGCGTGCCCGTTTTTATTTCACCTTCATAACCGACGCTTAATTGCGGGTTTTGTGCCAGCAAAGGGGTAATTGCCTGTTTTTGTAGCTGGCTGATGACTTCATTGGTATTGGCTAGTAACGCATCAACATCTGCAGTAATCGTCACTGTACGTTGGCCATCTACACGGTTTACTCGTGTGACATCTTGCTCAAGACTTAGTTGTGCAAGGTTTCCCAGCGGCACCTGCTGGCCTGTATTCAATGTGATGGGGTAGTTCAATAAACTATCAACGCTGCTTTTATCACGCTCTTGCAAGCGCACATATACCTCAATGCTGGTATTATCTCGTTGTACTTCGGTGGCAATTTGACCAAACAACGCACTGCGCAATTGTGTCGCAACCGCGTTGCCATCAATACCAAGTGATAGCGCCCCCGGCTTCAAGCTAACGCGCCATTCATGCTTACCCAATCGTAAGTCATCCATCACATTAGTTACACCTACATATTGGGCTAACTGAGCCTTAAGTGTTTCAGAAGCAGTCATTAAATCGCTGAGCTGTTCGCCATGTAGCCTTATTTCTATGGCGCGTCCCGCAGGCCCAAGTGTCGGCTCTTTAAATGATACCGCTCTTAAGCCAGAAACGTCGCTAACCTGTGCTCGCCACAGCTCAATTAACTGCGTCATTTGGGTACGACGTTGCTGCGCTGTCAGTAAATCCACCCGTATGGTTGCAAGATGTTCTCCTTGTTCATAAGCATCGGAATTACGATTGTACTGCACTGTCACATGTTCAACCAATGGGCTGCTTTCGAGCTTTGACAGCTCATTATCAACACGAGTCAATGCCTGAGTGTACTTTGCTACCACCGCTTGAGTATCAGACAATGTACTGCCCGGCGGCAGCAACAAACGAACTTCCAATGTGTCTCCCTCAAGTTGTGGAAAGGCTTTAAACTTGACAATGCCGCCAGCCATTAAAGCGACTGAAGTAAAAAACAGCAGTAATACGGCACCAATAAATAGATAACGTTGCTGCACACACCAATGAACCGACTTTGTCAAAGCCGTTGCTCTGAACTGCTCAAATGCACGCGTAAAGCTTTGTTTGAAGCGCCAAGAGGAAGACGCTTGGCGTTGATTGTGCCGCAGCGAATGCAGTAAGTGGTTGGGCAAGATGAAGAACGCCTCAATGATACTGACAAAAATAGTAGCAATAAGAACCAACGGAATGTCTTTTAATACCTTGCCTATGTCACCACTGATAAACGCCAACCCCACAAATACTGCTATTGTCGTCAAAAAAGATGAGAATACCCCCGGCGCGACTTGTGTCACCCCTTTAATGACATCAGCATCAAGCGCTTGGCCTTGTTCAACCTTAGTAGCAATACTCTCGGCTATCACAATAGCATCGTCCATCAAGATGCCAATCGACATGAGTAAGGCAACCATAGAGATCATATTGATGCTGACGCCCATCAGCGCCATCAATGCAAAAGCCCCTAAAAACGAAACTGGTAACCCCATAGACACCCAAAAGGAATATCTGAATGAGAAAAACAAATACATCACCACCAGTACCAATACAAAACCTTGCCAGCCATTGCCCAACAACATGGTCAGCCTATCTTCTATAATTTGCGCCGTATTTTGTGTCAGCGTCAGTGTGACGCCTTGTGGGGCAAGCTTTTGCTGCTGTTCAACAAACTGGCTGACTTCATCAACCAGTGTGATTGCATCCTGATGCTTTGCTTTTTTGATCTTCAATAACGCAACCCGCTGACCATTAAACACCACTTGCTCTTCGTCCAGTTCAAAACTTTCACTGAGGGTAGCAACATCACGCACATAGATTTGTTCACCATTACTGTGGCTTTTTATCACCAAACTCGCAAGGTCTTGGGCGGTTACTCGCTGTTGGTCAAAGCGCACCGCCATCGTTTTACCATCTTCGCTTATCTCTCCCAGCGGCAGCTTGATATTCTGCTTTTGCAGCAAAACCACCAAATCATTTGCCGACAATCCATATTCACGCAATTTAAATAACGACAGCTCAACTTGGATCTGCTGGTCCGAAAACCCCTCAATATCTACGATGTCGATATTGGTTTGGCGCTTTAACTTGTCTTTCAGTTGCTGTGCATAACGCTTTAGTTCGTGCAGGGGCAACTCCGCCCCCACCACCAGTGAAATCAAATGTTGATCACGACCTAACTCTTGGACTATAGGCGCTTCTATCTGTTGTGGAAAACTAGCAATCGCATCAATCTGAGACTTCACATCTTGCAACAATGTCGTTGCAGCTACGCCCTCCTGCGCTTCAACCGTCAAATTCGCAACACCTTCTCGTGATTCACAACTTTGTGTTGCGATGCCATTAACACTATCTAGCGCTTCTTCCATCACAACGCATAATGCTTGTTCTACTTCACTAGGGCTTGCGCCTGGGTAAACCACACTTACCTTTACTTTGTCGCGACTAAACTCAGGAAAGGTCTCCCGTTTAAGATCTGGCAGCGCAATCAAACCCGCGATACAAATCATCAACATCAATAAGTTAGCTGCTGTAGGATGGCGAGCAAAAAAGGCAATCATGGGGATGTCTCCACAACTCGCACTTGCATACCATCGAGGGTGGGCAAAATATCCGATAATAATACCTGTTCACCGACTTGTACTGTCCCTGGAAGTTGGCTGTCGATGGCAGCATATTGCTCGGTGGTAAACAACACCTTCACAGGCTTTTTACGTAACACACCATCTTCAACAACAAACACTTGCGTATCTCTAAGCGCTGAAAGTGGCACGCTCAGATAAGCGTTTAATGGACTGGCAACCTTCACTTCAACAAACATGTCCTCTAGTAAAGGCGGCTGTTTAATTGGATCAAAGTTCAGCCACTGATTTGTGGTCTCTAGCGTCATTTGTAAACTATTGCTATGTGCTTCACCCCCTTGTGTAATACGCGTCACTTTGGCTGGCCAATGTATGATGGAGTCAGCCTGTATTGCCTCAGTTTCAGCGACACCAGTGTAGTACGACAGCGTTGCTTGTAGCGGCAGCGTGCGCACATCTGGAAAACCCTGAGCTTTGTTCTGCTGATTTTGCCAAACCCGACTGAGTAAAGCGCGAGCATGAGAATGGTTAAATTGCGCGTTCACTTTCACAACCTCCAAATGACGCGCTTCAAGTAATGTTGCACGTAGTGTGGCAACCTGCTGTAACTCAATATTCACCTGTGTTATGCGGCTATCCTGTGGCAAAGTGATGATTGTTTTACTGAGCTTCAGCTGTGCTTCTTTAACCCGAGCCTGCTGTGCCAACACGCTTGCCTGTGCAACCGCCAAATCAGAAGGAATAAGGTCCACACTGGTTTTCAATTCCAGTACTTTTTGTTGTTGCGAAAAGACCTGACTTTGCTGCTGATCCACCACTGATTTCGACACTGAACCTTTTTTTAGTAGCTCAGTTTTGCGCTTTAGCTCTTGGGTTAAAATATCGAGACGTTCCGATTCCAAGCGCAATGACTGCATCATCTTTTGCTGATTAAACCCAATCATATCTGCACGAGCTTGTGCTGAACTCAAATCATATTTAGCTTGTGCTAGTTTTAGTTCATAATCGGCTGGGTCTATCTTTAACACCACAGTGTGGGCTTTTAATAACGCGCCAACTTCCAAATCAGGGTGTTTATATATCACCCGGCCTTCAACCTCAGACACAGCACGCCATATTTTCTTGGCTTGAGCGCGACCATAGCCAACAATGCTTTGCTGTAACATACGCGCTTTGGCAACCCCCACCGTCACCGTTGGTGCTACCGCTCCATCAGACACTTGTTTTGGCGCTGATTTTAGTTTTACTAATACAAGTAACACTAGGATACCAAGCAAAGGCAAGAGTATCAGCCAACGCTTTTTGCCATTGTTCGCCATACTACTGCTCCTCACTACTTTGAAATAATCCAGACGTCATCAGCAGCGTGTTATGCTCAACTAAAGCTGACAAAAATACATCATCGTACTCAACACCTTCCATTTTGTGCATTAGCTCTCTGAGATACCAAGGGTAAATCATCATACTCATCAATGAGATACGAAATAGCAGTGGATCAACATTGGGCTTTATCTTGCCAAGCTTAGCAAAGTGTCGGTAAACACTGTCAATCACCTTCACATGAGAGTTGCCCATCTGTTGTAGAAAAAACTCACGGCAAACCCCTTGATTGAGAATGACTTCCTTTAGCATCAACAGCGGAAATTCCGGTGACTGTTTCATCACTTGTGTGAAGCTGCGAAAAACTTCGCTAATAGAAGTAAACTCATTACCAGACAAGTGCGCTTGAATATTGGCCATCACCCGCCCCGTCACCTCCAGGATCATGGCTTTGTATAGGCCTTCTTTGTTTTCGAAGTAGTATTTGATAAGAGCTGAGTTAACGCCAGCATAGTCAGCTAATTCACGAATACTGACTTTATCGTATGGCTTTTTGACAAATTTATCCGTCGCAGCCTTTATCAAGGCATCACGTGCTTCATCATGATGCTTGGTGGGGCGTCCTACTCTTTTAGACTGGGGGGAGTTCATGGTGTGTCGCTACTATTTAATCACATGGTTAAATAGTAGCGACTCAATTAGAAGATGCGAGACAAATAATTAATCATTATGCAGATTTTGATTAATCGCCATAATATTTAACGTTGAAAACGTACCACCAACTCATACATTTCGCTGGCTACATTACTCAACTCGCCGCTCACTTGTTTCACTGAATCTGCGCTATCCAAACTGTCATTCGCTAAACCCGCAATGTTAACAATCTGCTGATTGATATCATCAGAAACGGCGGCTTGTTCTTCTACCGAGGTCGCAATTTGCATCGACATATCGTGAATTTGACGCACAGCTTGCTGAATTTGACCTAGCATATCAGTGCTTTGTGCAAGCTGCTCGATACCAGACAGGGATTCTTGTTCGCCCTGTTGGGCTATGTTCACGGCGTGTTGCGTACTGTCACTAAGCTCGTTGATGATTGTGTGGATTTCTTGGGTCGATTGTTGGGTTCTTTGTGCTAAATGACGTACTTCATCAGCAACCACCGCAAAGCCACGACCTTGCTCACCCGCTCTTGCAGCTTCAATTGCTGCATTAAGTGCCAACAGGTTGGTTTGCTCAGCGATTTGTTCAATTATTTGCGCAGCATCTGCAATGCGTGTGGTTTGCTTAGAGACACCTAAAACAGAGTCACGGATCTGCATCACCGTTTCGCCTAGGGCTTCAATTGCATGTTTGGTTAACTCACCGATACGTGCACTTTCATCGGCCATCGACAAAGCACCTTGTGCATGTTCGGCGCTTATTTGTACATTCCCTGAAACATCATTGATGGTGGTGCTCATTTCATTCATCGCCGTGGCGACCTGCTCGGTCTCAAGTTGTTGGCTCTGTAGTTGTTTATAAGTATCACCCGCTTGACCCAAGGCTTGTCTAGCTCCCGAGGTAACATGTTTGGCGGCATCTTCTATACGAGTGATCACGGTGTCTAAGTGGGCCTGTTCGCTCAACAAGCGCACTTGAATGCTGGCCATTTTACCATCCCAAGTCGAGTAGATTTGGGTAGCGACATCATCACAAAAGCTATGAGACAAGCTCTGTTCCAACCTTTTTAACTGCTCCCCATCACGCCATAAATTGTAACCACACAGGCTAATACTATTGAGTAGCACCCAAAAAAACGCACTGCTCGACGAGACAAACCACCACAGCCCTATACCAACAATACTCATTAGCACAGGCCATATCATCCGTAACTTGGGCCACTTGAATGGGGCACTTTTTTGACTCGTTAGGTTGTCATATAGCGTCTGCGCTCGAGCAACAGTTTCTTGGTCTGGGCAACGTCTAACTGACTCATACCCAACAATTTTCCCTTTTTGTGTAACTGGGGTAACATAGGCATCAACCCAATAAAAATCACCATTTTTACAGCGGTTTTTCACTATCCCCATCCAAGGTTTCCCAGCTTTTAGCTGCGCCCACATGGTAGCAAAAGCTTGAGCTGGCATATCCGGATGACGAACAATATTATGCGGCTGACCAATTAACTCTTCCCGTGTGAAGCCACTTACAGCGACAAAATGGTCATTACAATCAACAATTCGTCCTTGTAGATCAGTCACGGAAATTAGTTTTACATCTGGCGCAAAATGTTTTTGCTGTTGTGTTACTGGTTGATTGAGACGCATATACCCTCTTCACATGCTCAAATTATCTGCGCTGCGCGCACGACGCTTAAATGGGTTTGAAAGGTACTGCGCAGCTCGCCCCCTTGCAAATATAATTAGTCCAACACCCTAAAAAATAAGGCAAAAGCATGAGAGTTATGAAATAGTTCATAGCAAAATCGCAGTAAACACACACTATTTTAGCATAACTCAACATTTGCAAGCAGATAGATCCAGTTTACAGTTACGAACGTACTGATAATCTTGTAAAATTATTTAACATGATGCGAGTGAAGACTAATACCCATGTGTCCACCCGCCATTATTTTCTAGCAGCAATTCATAGGAGCCGTGTGTGTCACGTTTTTCAGCGATTACCGATAACCCCCATGATGGGCGATTCAATCACAAAACCGGTATTTTAGTTACCAATTTAGGCAGTCCTGATGCCCCCACGGCCAAAGCGTTACGCGTCTATCTTGCTGAATTTTTATCCGACCCGCGTATTGTCGAGATCCCACGGCTCGTATGGTTAATGATCCTCCATGGCATCATTTTGCGTGTTAGACCCAAAAAATCCGCCAAAGCATATCAAAGCATTTGGACTGAAAACGGCTCGCCTTTGGTCCATATTTCACAGCAGCAAACTGACAAACTAGCCAAACTCATTAAAGATAATGGTTTTGAAAATACTGAAGTGGTGATGGCGATGCGTTATGGCAACCCGTCCATTGAAGCAGGGCTTGAAGCACTAAGAGACAAAGGCTTAACGCGTATCATCGTATTACCGCTGTATCCCCAATATTCAAGCCCAACTACGGGGTCTACTTTCGACGCTGTAGCCAATGTACTGAAAAAGTGGCGCTGGGTGCCTGAACTACATTTTATCAATGGATATCACAAAAACCCTCTTTACATCGAGGCACTGGCAAACTCTATTGCACAAGACCTAGCGGCCAATGGCACGCCACAGAAGCTGGTTTTTTCATATCATGGTATGCCGAAAAGGTTTCTTGACAATGGTGACCCCTACCATTGCCTGTGCCAACAAACCACACGCTTAGTTGTACAAAAACTGGGGCTAGATGAGTCTTTGGTTGAAACAACCTTTCAAAGTCGGTTTGGTAAAGCTGAGTGGCTAAAACCCTATACCGATGCCACCCTTGCAAGCTACCCTGAGCAAGGTATCAAAGACATTGTCATCATTAGCCCCGCTTTTAGCGCTGATTGCTTAGAAACACTTGAAGAGCTTGAAGAAGAAAACCGTGAAATATTCGAACACGCAGGTGGCGAAAAGTACCGATATATTGCAGCATTAAATGACCGAGATGACCATATCAATGCGTTATTTGATGTAATAAAACCATTGTTATAGACATCGCGTGGCACAGTTCAAAAATCGTTCTGTGCCACAAACATTTGTATTAACAGCCCACTTTAAACTTAGCAGTGAAGTACTTTCGCCCCCAAGCTATCGCCACGATACCGATTACAGAAGGCATGATCCAGCTTAAAAAGATGGCCTGCTCGCCCAAAATATAACTAAATACATGACGCCCTCCCACCGCTGAAAAAGCCGTATATACACCAATACCAGACCCCAACATGGCGCCCATATGCTCAATAACCCAAGCTCTTGGAGCAATACTCGATTGCAAAACATATCGCAACATCTTAGTGCCAACAACCAATGACACCCCAGCAAACACCATCAACAATGTTTGCGAAAATTTTATGCCCATAAATAATGAAAGTGTGGCTACAATCAGTAATAAAGCCAGTAGTGACAAATGCATAGGCGTACGCAACAAATCGGGGTTACCTTTGGCTTTTAACACTCGCTCGCCATGATAGATAGACGCCAGTACTAACAAAGACAACATCAATAAAAACAGTGCGAAAATTCTACTTTGTTGAATGTATTGTACCTGCTGCTGAATGTTAGCAAAGTCTTTTGGCTTTGCACTCAGCGGCTCAACGAGTACTAAAATACACGCCAGCACACCGAGTATCGACGTGCCATACATTGCCCAGTTGTAATAGCGCCCAAAACGATTGTGCAGCGAGCTGCCTTTTTTCGCTATCACTGGCACCCAAAACAATAACAAAGCAAAACTGCCTAAAATGATATGTGTGTATACTGCAAATTTGTGGATGTATTCCATGGCTTTTCCTTAGTAACAATTCATGTGCTAAAGATTAGGCAAGTACGGCGCACGTTCACAGTCACGAATGTCATGATATCGCTATGACAAATGTCACGGCCCGATAACAACTACTAGCAAGTGGCAAAAATGGACGCTATGATGTACGTAAAAAAAGCATAGAGTTCAATGTTTAAGTATCAGCCAACATGGCTATTTACCGTTTTACTTACGTGGGCGGCAGTGGCCTTTCCCAGTTTATTTCACGCCTCTGGGCAGACCGTCAGTTACTTAGAGTATGTTCTTCACGGACTGTTTTTGCTCTTCACACTGTTTGTTGTGAACGAGTCAACACGCATTGGTTTTCGTATTCGCTACGCCGTTTTAGCGTGCCTTATTGCTGTTCTGTGTGGTTTATTCTTTATTAGCGAAGTCAACCTCATACTCATTTACAGTGTGATGCTATGCTCTATTTTGGTGTTCTACGTACCCGCCATTGTGTGTTACGGATATATTTTCACTATCCATGGCATATTTTTAATCAGTCATGCACTTTACTGGCAACAGGGTTGGCTGTGGGCCGATGCAGCAATGTTTACAGCATTCCATTTTTTTGCCTTGGTGGTGACACAACGCATGCAAAGTGAAAGGCACGCGAAAGAACAATTGGCCTTAACCAATGCCAAACTCGAAGCCACGCAATCTTTGTTAAGCACCGCAGCCGAGCAAAGTGAGCGACTGAAGCTCGCCAGAGACTTACATGATGATGTGGGCCATGCGCTGACATCTCTTATCATTAATTTAGACATTGCCAGACGAACCTCTAACGAGGAGCAGCAGCCACAGCTACAAGCCTGTTATGAGCAAGCCAAACAAGCGCTACAAACCACACGCTCAGTCGTGAGTGACAAACGAGACAATGTTGGCTTTAACCTAGCTGACTGTTTGCATAAATTGGCGCAACAAACCCCTAGGATCCAAATACAACTAGAGGTAGTGCAGCACCTTGATAAAGTTCAGTTGGATACAGCCCAATGCTTATTAAAATGTACACAAGAAGCCATCACCAATACGCTCAAACACGCACCAACTGCAACTTGTATGAAGATTCAACTAGAACATGAGCGTTCCGAGTTAGTGTTGAGCATATCCGATGATGGTGTTTTTAAAGGCGATGTTGTGTACGGCAACGGCCTAAAAGGCATGCAAGAGCGCGTGTCATTACTTGCTGGACAACTTAGCTTAGTTAATTCAAAACAAGGATTTACCTTAATTATTAGAGTGCCCTATGAATAACATAAAAGTACACTTGGTTGATGATCAATGCCTCATAAGACAAGGTATGCGCTCCTTGTTACAGCTTAGCGAAAACATTGTTGTAACGGGTGAAGCTGATGGTGGCGATACATTTTTACAGCAACTAGAAAATAATCAGGTAGATGCCGATGTAGTATTACTCGATATGCGCATGCCAAACGGATCGGGCCTCGATGTACTCAACGCCCCTCAAAGTCAGCAAAGTGATTTGAAGTTTTTGATTTTAACGACGTTCAATGAAGATGACCTGCTACTAGGTGGTATGGCAGCGGGTGCAAAAGGCTATCTACTCAAAGATGTATCGCTGGAAGAGTTGGTCGCGGCTATCAAACGAGTGCAGCAAGGTGAAATAGTGTTGCAAAGCGAGCTGACACAGCAGTTAATCAAAGCAAAACAGCAACATATAACCTATGAACTGCCGTCACTAACAGGTAAAGAAAAGCAGATCCTGTCGTTGATGGTATCAGGTCTATCAAACAAAGAAATTGCCGCAAAGGTGTTTAACGCCGAAGGAACAGTGCGCAATCACGTATCAAATATATTGAGCAAACTACAAGTTCGAGACCGCACTCAAGCTATTTTAAAAACGCTGGAAATGGGCTTACTCAAATAGCAAACACCGCTTAAGCTAACTTCGAGTTGACCTGCTCTTCATGCTCTAGCATCGCTAAGCATTTTGCTATCGGCATGGCTTGGCTATAGAAGTAACCTTGGATCAAGTGACAGCCAAACTCAGCAAGCATACTTTGCTGCTGCCGGTGCTCAACGCCTTCGGCTATCACGCCGATCCCCAGTTGCGAACTCAAGTCAATCAGGCATTTAATCATCACCTGTTTACTGGTGTCTTCCACCATGCTATCAACAAAGGATTTATCTATTTTCACGTAGTCAATTGGGTTATCAATTAAGTTACTCAAAGAAGAGTAACCAGTGCAAAAATCATCCAGAGCTACTTTGACACCTTTAGCGCTCAATGCTTGCAATACCTGCCAAGTGTAACTATTGGCAGCCATAGACTCTGTGACTTCAATGGTGATGCATTCAAAAGGCAGTGCAAACTCTTGTATCGCGTCACTAATGTGTACTAACTGATTATTACTCGCTTTGAACTCATTGATTGAACGATTGATAGAGAATCCGACGTGCTCAAACCCACTACGATGAAGCATCGCCAAATCACGACAACTTGTTTGTAATACATACTGACCAACCAAATGTATTAAACCAAACTCTTCGGCGATGGGAATAAAACGAGCGGGTGAAATAAAGCCGAGCTCTTCATCATGCCAGCGGACCAGCGCTTCAAATTTGGCCGTTTGACCGCTTTTAACATCTACAACTGGCTGGTAGTGAACACTGAGTAATTCATGCTTTAAAGCGTGCTTGAGTTTATCTTTGAGCTTAATTTTACTTATGTAGGCGTTTTGAATGGCTTCGTTATGTAATGCAACGCGCCCTCTGCCTTGTTTTTTAGCTGTACTCAAGGCATGTGCTGCGTTGCGAACCAACACTGTGCCATTGATGTTTTCGTCAGCCAAGGCATGTGCAACACCAATACTTGCACTGAGCTCAATGGTAAGCTCATCAAATACGTAAGGCTCGCTGATTAAATGCTTTAAATGCTCAGCACTTGCCATCATGTCACGTTGGCTTTGATTGTGTAAAAGTAACACAAACTCATCCCCACCATAGCGACCGGCCATATCCTTGCGTTTTAAAGTGCTTTGCAACCTATCAGCAACGGCAATCAACACCTGATCACCCACCTCAGGGCCAAATATATCGTTGATTTCTTTGAATCTATCCAAGCCGATAAACAATAATGATAAACCGCCTTGCAGGCTTTTGTGTTGTTGTACGCTCTTTTCAAGCGTCTGCATAAAGCTGCGACGATTGAGCAAACCTGTGAGCGTTTCGTGGTTAGCATAAAAGGTTAGCTGAGCTTCATTGCGTTTCCATTCGGTGATATCTCTAAAAATAGCCACATAATTAGTTATTTCACCATCTTCTCCTTTAACCGCATTTAATGTCAGCTCTTCTGGAAAAACCTGCCCATCTTTTCTGCGGTTATAGATTTCACCTTTCCACACGCCAGTTTGCTCAAGTTGCTGCCACATTTTTTGATAGAACTTCTTATTTTGTTTACCGGATGACAAAATGCTGGGATCTTCTCCATATAGCTCATTGGCGCTATAGCCTGTTTGTGCTTCAAAGGCTTTGTTTACCATCACTATCTTGTTATGTCGGTCCGTGATCATAAAAGCTTCTGACGCATTTTCAAAAACCACATTGGTTAATTCTAACTGTTTATTTAAAGCCCAGGTGTAGGTGATATCTTGTACCGTTGCGCGCATCACAGGCTCTAGCTGCTGGCGGTCACTTGCTTCTAGCTCAGCCACAATGTGAAACAAGCCATCACTTTGATTTTCACTTTTATGAGTAACCACTAGCTCAAAAGAGTCAATTTCCTCGTTGCTGATTTGCTCCATTTGCTCTAGTAACCTTTGTTGATCAGAGCCTTGTAAGCAGGCCAAAAAGCGCTCAAGTGATACTTGCTCTGTCTGTGTATTAAGCAAGTTGTGCATTTCGTGGCTAAAGCAATGTATATTTTGTTTGATATACCAAGTCCATGAACTCAGCTTTGCGATCCGTTCTCCGGTTGCTAATTGCTTGAGTAATCGCTCCTTTGCATTCATTTCTTGGTTATGGCTAAGTTCGGTAGCCACAATATGGCCAAGCTCAGAAAAGTACGCTTTTTCTTGCTCGCTAAAAGCTTGGGGATGTTCAAACATACACACCAAAATCCCGACAGGCTGATGATCAGGCGCGCGCAGCGTTAAGCCAATATAACTGTTGATGTTGAGCGTCTGTAGCAAGGTATCCTGTGGGTAGCGTTGCTGTAAATCATACTCAAACGTACAAACCTCTTGGCTGCATTTAGCATCTTTACAGGGCGTATCGCTCAAGTCATACACAAAATTGTCTACCCGTTTACCATTGTGTAAGTAATGTAGCGTTTTAACCTGCGTTCCACCATTTATAAACTTACCGATAAAACAGTGAGTACTGTTCAAGTGATGGTTAAGCATATCAAGCACAAATTGATAGCGCTGCGCGCTACTTTGTAAACTGTAAAATTGACTGATCGACAAGTTCATAAAATCCCGTTACTTAACTGGCCCTAAATAAGAAAAGCCAATGCAAACAGCAAATAATAACAAACTAAACTACAGACAACTTTTAACCGGATCAATAAAACTGCGATTGACGCTTAAATTGTCTATTTAAGTTGAGTGTTAACACTCAATAAAAGAATGCAATACATTCGCGCAGTTTCTTACAGTTTATTACTGGAGAGTTTTTGGTGTGTTCTGAATAATAACGCACACACCAACAGCTAAGGAAAACCCCATGAAAAGCTTATTAACTGCAATTACCACAACAGTCTTACTCAGTGCTTGTGCTCATCATGATGATGTTAGACCAGGCAACGACAATCAACACTATGTTGTCATCAAATCTGTTGACAGAAGCGAAGGTATAAAAGAAGCACTAGGCCAAGCAACGCACTACTGTGAACAAAGCCAAAGTAATATGGTTGTGTTGAATGAAACCATTGATTACAAGGGAGAACTGCCAGAACATGATTACTTAAAAACTCGCGCAACCGCAGAGTTTGTAACAGAAGCAGGGTCGTGGCTGTGGATCATTGGAGACGGGCACGTTGATGATGTTGCTGCCGTGGCCGCCGTCGCGGGTGCTGGTAAGCTTCACAGCATGGGGGCACCTTACTTTGTTACTGTAAACTTCCGCTGCACATAATGTTAATTATTACGATTGGGTAAATATTGCCGCTGTAAAATGTTTACCCAATCTAATGGCTAGAATCGCCATTTTTCTCACATTCTCCCCCTGATTTGGAAGCCCCCCCAGTTAACAGCCTTTTGTTTTTGCTAACAATCTTATATATTGACGCGCCGCACATTCATATAAGAAGGAAGTAAATGAAGAAGCTAGTCGCGCCACTGTTATTAACACTGAGTATGTCAACATCAGCCAACACCACCCCACCCGATGTGACCGAATTTTTACAAGTCTTGCCACAGTATGTTCAGTGGGCAGAGCAGATAGACAAAGAAGGACAAAAAACGGGCACACCGTTAAATGAAGCTGAACTGCAAATCGCTAAAGAGGTTGGTGTAAGCCATCCCGAAAAGATACGAATGGTTTACGTTGATAGTGTGCCTTATCCATACGAAAACCCTGTACTAAAAGAAATGGGAGAACGCATTGGTTTTATTGGTGAAGGAATAACTAACAACGCCCAGGTATTTGGTTATTCTATTTATGTTCGCAAGGGTTTTATTTTGGATACACCTAAGCTTGCACATGAATTTGTTCATGTTAAACAAATAGAAAAGGCATCGTCACTTCTGGAGTATTCTAAAAAGCACTTGGTCGATATGGCAAAATATGGCTATGCGGATGCGCCATATGAAAAAGAGGCTTTCAAAGCCAATGAGAAGTATAAACATAAGTAACGTCTGCTGCGTATAAATGACTTCACCCTATAGAGCCATTTTGCTCACTCTTATCTACAGCCGAGGTTAAGTAGAAAACGTTTATAACTCAAAGCCTTGATCTACTACCGTGCGAGATATAATTTCATTCGTACCTCGCACTCCCATTGCATCTCTGTATAATTACCAAATAGGTAGTCGTAAAATAAACAGAATACGAGTATGAAAAATAAAAAGGTTAACCCTCTTGTATCACATTTCACCATAGCGTTTACGGTGCTGGCTGCGCTGTGGATGTTTGTAACCGATGAAGAATCGCTGATCTTGGGTAACTCGTTGGTGTTAATCTATATTGTCTGCGCTCTGGCATCCAGAATGATGAGAAAGAGTAAGTCAAATAAGAAATAATTTTGAGTAACTTAAAGTTTAGACAAACCTGTACTTGGCTAGGCTAGATCAAAGGGAAGGAAGTTTGGAATTAATGTACCCCCCTTTTTCCCTATTATTCTAAAGTTGATATTGTCAATTCCAGCCAGCCTCTTTGCTTAGGCTGATAAATTTGTATCCCTGAATTAAATATGACAGTTATAGAACTTTCAGTAGCAACAAATGTTTGAATTCCCTCAATACCATGAATAGATTGAAAACTTACTAACAAACTATCCTTTGTTGGAACTTCTTTACCCCTAGGTCGAGCTTTTATCTCACGCAGATGTGTTAGTGCCGAAGCTATATCTAGTTTTGAGTCCAACCACTGCTCAGAAAAGACCTCTACACCTGAACAGTTTAAGTAAACTGTTGATACACCTGTATTTCGCTCCTGTTCACAGTGATTTAGCTCTTTTAAAGTATTAGAGTTCACTAAAAAGCTACATCCGAACAAACATAAAGCTAGTGGGTATTTCATTCTCTATACTTTTTAGTGCATGTTGGGGTGGGTGTCCACGATTTATTATCGCGAGGCTGAATCTGTTGACTCAGCCGGAGTGACCACATATGTCCGCGTTAATTTTAATGATTAAAATTGACTAAACTGATTGATTAGCGTTTGGTAGTCCATTTTTACATGGCAAAAAATCAATATGTAAATATCAAACCTGTTACCTGTTTGGTGTATTTCATAAACAAACCGGTAGTCGCCTTTGATTAGCTCTCTGAATTCGGGTGCATCATAATATAAACATGCCTTTCCGCATTCAGGGAATGTTTCTAACTGAGTTATAAAATCAGCTATGGTGGACTTTATTTTGTCCCTCGCAATTTCCACACCTTCGGTGTGTTCACGCCATTTAATTGCGTCTTTGATTTGGTTCTGCGCGTGTGCAGTGATTTGGATATTTACATTATTCATTATCTGCCTATTTTAAAGTGAGCTTAAAAAGTCATCGATGGGCGCTGTCTTGCCCGCTTCAATGTCTTTTCGTGATTGTAATAGCAGCGTCATGAATGCCATTTTTTCTTGCTGATGCTGGTAGGCCTCATGTGTTTGTACCACTAATGATTCTTTGCCATTTTGCGTTACAAACAGCGGGCTAAAACCAAGCTCATCGGGCAAGTTTGCTGCGTTGGCCTTCATTTGGCTTATGGTTGCTAGTTTCATTGTGTTTTCCATCATTCATAAATCACTCTTAGACGGTCTATATTTAGACCGTGAACTAAATATAGACCGATTAGGTTTTGATTGCAATCATCGAACCAAATTTAGACCTATTATTTTTACTCTTTAATTTGCGCTTGTTCGGTGTGTTTTATTTCAAGCTCAAGGGATGAGGTGTAGCGTGAGCTGCTTAGCGAGTGCGTAACTTGGGTAAGTATCCATATATGTCCACGTTAATTGGTCAGATATTTATGACCAAGAATCGAGCCTTTGAACAGTTTATGCCAACGTAACAATACCGCTTTATCACTCAACCTTTGTTCTTTTTTATCATCTACATACAGCACAACATGCGTATGATTGCTCATTACCGCATACGCACACACATCAATACAAAATACTTGCGCTAGAAACTGTAGTCGCTGTTCAACCCAACCTCTTCGATGTTCGTATGATTTACCTGTAAACTGATCTTCTCCGCACAAAAATGCACGACGAACACACCGCGAAACACAATGATAATATCTAGTATCCGACAAACTGATTTGCCGCTTCCTTGCTAATCCCATCGTTCACTCCTTGAACTTAGAATTTGAAATGATTTTGAAGAGTTAAAAGCTTAGACAAACCACCCCAACATGCAAATTGAGGTGGGTGTCCACGCTAAATTCCCTCCACGCTAAATTCCCCTGACAACCTTGAAGAAGTCGGTTATATGATTCAAATTGAAAACAAAAATTTATTGCTAGCTGAAGACCTTGGTAT